>NZ_SMKQ01000009.1 GCF_004348995.1 Nonomuraea terrae | reverse complement strand
GCGCTGGCGTTCCTGCACGCCGAGATCCGGCCCGGCATCGACTACCTGCTCGACCTGCTCGGCTTCGGCGAGGTGGTGCTCGGCGCGCGGCTGGTCGTCACGGGGGAGGGCTCGCTGGACGCCCAGTCGCTGCGCGGCAAGGCCCCCGTCGGCGTCGCGCAGGCCGCCGCCCGGGCCGGCGTGCCCGTCGTGGCCGTGTGCGGCCGCCGTACGCTCACCGACGCCGAGCTGAAGGCGGCCGGCATCGAGGCCGCGTACGCGCTGACGGACCTCGAGCCCGACCCCGAGCGGTGCATGGCCGAGGCCGGCCCGCTGCTCGAACGCCTCGCCGCCCGCCTCGCCGCCGACCGCCGCCTCGCGGAGGGCGCCGCGTGAGCGCGTACGACCTCGTCGTCCGCTCGCGCAGGACCGTCACGCCCGAAGGGGAGCGGGCCGCCGCGGTCGCCGTGCGCGGGGAGACGATCGCGGCCGTGGCCGGATACGCCGACCCGCTGCCCGCCGCCGAGGACGTCGACCTGCGCGACCTGGCCCTGCTGCCCGGCCTGGTCGACACCCACGTGCACGTCAACGAGCCGGGCCGGGCCCACTGGGAGGGTTTCGCCTCGGCCACCAGGGCGGCCGCCGCCGGAGGCGTCACCACGCTCCTCGACATGCCGCTCAACGCGTTGCCGCCCACCGTCAGCACCGAGGCGCTCGACGCCAAGCTGCGGGCGGCCGAGGGGAGGTGCCACGTGGACGTCGGGTTCTGGGGCGGAGCCGTGCCGGGCAACGTCAAGGAGCTGGCGCCCCTGCACGAGCGCGGGGTCTTCGGGTTCAAGTGCTTCATGGCGCCGTCGGGGGTGGAGGAGTTCCCGCCGCTCGGCGCCGGGGAGCTGCGCGGGGCCCTGGAGGAGGTCGCCGGGTTCGGCGGGACGATGGTCGTGCACGCCGAGGATCCGGCGCTTTTGCGCGAGCCGGGCGGGCCGACGTACGCGGAGTTCCTGGCCTCGCGGCCGGGGGAGGCCGAGCGCGGCGCGGTCGAGCGGCTGGTCGCGCTGGCCGCGGAGACCGGCGCCCGGGTGCACGTCCTGCACGTCTCCAGCGCCGCCTGCCTCGACGTCCTGGAGGACGCGCGGGCGCGGGGCGCGGCGGTCACCGCCGAGACCTGCCCCCACTACCTGACGCTGGCGGCCGAGCAGGTGCCCGAGGGGCGCACAGCGTACAAGTGCTGCCCGCCGATCCGTTCGGAGGCCAACCGTGACCTGCTGTGGGACGGCCTGGCCAGGGGAGTGCTGAGCTGCGTCGTCTCCGACCACTCGCCGTCGCCGGCCGACCTGAAGGTGCCCGACTTCGCCGCCGCCTGGGGCGGCATCGCCTCGCTGCAGCTCGGCCTGTCCGCGGTCTGGACGGAGGCCGCGCGCAGGGGTTTCGGGCTGGAGGACGTCGTCCGCTGGATGTCCGCCAATCCCGCCGCAATGGCTGGTATTTCGCGAAAAGGCGGGATAAAGGTGGGCAATGATGCTGATCTCGTCGCCTTCGACCCCACGGCGGCCCACGTGGTCGACGCCACCCGCCTCCACCACAAGAACCCCGTCACCCCGTACGACGGCCGCACCCTCACGGGCGTCGTCCTGACCACCTGGCTGCGCGGCCGGCCCGTGGACGGCGAACCGCACGGACGATTCCTCTGGAGGGCTCACTAGATGCCCGGATTCACCGCCCTGCCCGACCTCGCCCTGCGCACCTTCGGCGGTGCGGTCGTGGCCGCCAGCGACGAGTCGTTCGCCGAGAAGGAGAGCCTGATCAGGCCCGGACGCCCCGGCTTCAGCCCGGAGACGTTCGGCAGCAAGGGCCAGGTGTACGACGGCTGGGAGACCCGCCGCCGCCGCGAACCCGGCCACGACTGGGCCCTCGTCCGCCTCGGCGTGCCGGGCGTGATCCGCGGCGTGGTCGTCGACACGGCCTGGTTCAAGGGCAACTACCCGCCGCACGCCTCCGTCGAGGCGGCCTCGGCCGAGGGACACCCGTCACCGGCCGAGCTGCTGGAGGCCCGCTGGACGGAGATCGTCCCGCTGTCCGCGCTCAACGGCGACGCCGAGCACCGCTTCGAGGTCGCCGACGGGACCCGCTACACCCACGTACGGCTGAACATCCATCCCGACGGGGGCGTCGCGCGCCTGCGCGTGCACGGCGAGGCCCGCCCCGACCTGTCCGTCCACGACGGGCTCGGCCTCGACCTGGCCGCGCTCGCCAACGGCGGCCTGGTCACCGACTGCTCCAACGCGTTCTACTCCGCGCCCAACAACGTCATCGCGCCCGGCCTGGCCCGGCACCAGGCGGAGGGCTGGGAGACCGCGCGGCGGCGCGAGGGCGGCAACGACTGGCTGGTCATCCGGCTGGCCGGGCGCGGGGTCATCAGGCTGGCCGAGATCGACACCACCAACCTGCTGCACAACGCGCCGGGCGCGGTGGCGCTGACCGGCCTGGACGGCGAGCGCGAGGTGCCGCTGCTGCCCCGCACCCGCCTGCAACCCGACACGCCGCACCGCTTCCGCCTGGCCCACCGCGACCCGGTCACCCACGTACGGGTGGACATCCATCCCGACGGTGGCCTGGCCAGGGTGCGCCTCCACGGCCATCTGGCCTGAGAGGGCCCCTGAGGGAGCTACTGCCAGAGGTAGACCGTCGTGCCCGGCGGGCGCTCGCTGTTGGGCAGCGGCCGCTGGAACTGCACCACGCCGCCGTTGCCCAGCCGCTGCACGCGTACCTTGAAGCCGAGCGCCTCCAGCTCGGCCTTGGCGTCGCGCACGTCCTTGCCGATCACCCCGGGCACCAGGGCGAACTGCTGGTCGTCGCGGGCCTCGGAGTCGTCGTCGCCGTCACCGTCGCGGTCGCCGCCGCGGAACCACTGCCAGAAGTCGACCTGGCAGCGCGACACCGTGACCATGACGGGCGCGCCCTGGTCGACCTCGGTCTTGGCCTTGGGCGACTGGGCGATGACGGTGCACGGCTCGGCGTCGTCGTCGACCTCGTTGACCTGCACCTGGAAGCCCTGGGCGCCGAGGTAGCCGGCCGCCTCGTCCTTCGGCATGCCGGACACGTCGGGCATGACCAGACCGGCGCTGACGAAGATGTCGACCTTCGCGCCCTTCTTCACCTTCTCGCCCACCTGCGGGGACGTGCGGATGACCTTGTCGCGCTCCACCTCGTTGTTGGCCAGGCGCTTGACCGAGCCCACGGTCAGCCCGGCGGCGGCGATGGCGGCGCGCGCGTCGTTGCCGTTCATGTTGGCGACGTTGGGGACGACGATGCGCTCAGGCCCGAGCGAGAGCGTCAGCGTGACCGTGGAGCCCTTCTCCAGCTGCACCTCGGCCCCCGGGTCGGTGGCGATCACCAGGCCCTCGGCCACCTTCTCGCTGTACTCGCTCTCGCCCTTGCGCGCCTGCAGGCCCAGCGCGGCGATGTTCTTCTCGGCCACCGCTAGGTTCTGGCCCGCGACGTTGGGCACGCCGACGAGCTCGGGCCGCGAGAAGAACCAGCCGGTGAACCCGACCGCGACCACCATCACGGCCGCCAGCGTCACCAGGAGCCAGTGGGGACGGAACCCGCGCCGCTGCGGCACCTCGGCGCGCGGCTGGATGAGGGTGTGGCCCGGCGCGGCCTGCGGCACGGAGGCGGCACCGGATACGGCGAAGTGCTGCGGCGGCAGCGAGTGCGCGCCGGACACGGGCGGGGTCGTCGTGCGCGGCAGCGCCCGATGGGACTCCACCGCCCGCACGAGCATCGCGGTCGCGTCCTTCGGGCGGTCGGCCGGCTCACGCGCGGTCGCGTGCGCCACCAGCGCGTCGACCAGCTGCGGCACCTCGGGCACCAGCGACGACGGCGCCGGCACGGTGTCGTGGACGTGCCGGTAGGCCACCGACATCGGCGTCTCGCCGTCGTACGGCTGCTCCCCGGTCACCAGCTCGAACAGCATGATGCCCGCGGCGTAGACGTCGCTGCGCACGTCGGCGGCACCGGTCATCACCTGCTCGGGCGCCATGTAGCCGATCGTGCCGATCATCATGCCGGTACGGGTCTGGTTGGTCGCCTCGATCGCCCTGGCCAGGCCGAAGTCGACGACCTTGACGCGGCCGTCGTCGGTCATCAGGACGTTCTCCGGCTTGACGTCGCGGTGGACCATCCCGGCCTGGTGGGCGGCGCCCAGCGCGGCGAGCACCGGGATCAGGATCTCCAGCGCCTCGCGGGCGGGCAGCCGGCCCCGCTGGCGCAGGATGTCGCGCAGGGTGCGGCCGGGGACGTACTCCATCGACAGGTAGACGACGTCGTTGTCGGTGCCCTGGTCGAAGACGTGCACGACGTTGGGATGGGAAAGACTGGCGACCGACTTGGCCTCGCCGATGAACCTCCGGACGAACGCGGGGTCGGCGGCCAGCGAGCGGTGCATGACCTTCAGCGCCACCGTCCGGTCGAGACGGATGTCGAGCGCCAGGTAGACGGTAGCCATACCGCCCTGGGCGATCCGGCTCTCGATGCGGTAACGCCCATCGAGGAGTCGACCGACCAGCGGGTCCGCAGTCGTCGTATCCACCCCGCTGAGTTTACGGGCGTTTTGCCACTGGCAGGGCCCCACCGCCCGAAACCGATGCGGAGACGTGCCTCTCGGCGTGTCCCCGCACCGGTTCCGGCGTCGGTCTCCGCCTCGGACAGGATCGCGTCACGGCGTCATCGGGGACGACGCCTCGGCGTAGCGGCGGCGCGGGATGCGCCCCGCCTGCCGAGCCAGCCGCCCCGCCCTGACGGCCTCCTTCATGGCCGCCGCCATGAGGTCGGGCCGCTGCGCCCGGGTGACCGCCGTGGCCAGCAGGACGGCGTCGCAGCCCAGCTCCATCGCGAGCGCCGCGTCGCTGGCCGTGCCGATGCCGGCGTCGAGGATCACGGGGACCGAGGCGGCCTCCACGATCAGCTCGATGTTGTGCGGGTTGCGGATGCCCAGGCCCGAGCCGATCGGCGCGCCCAGGGGCATCACTGCCGCGCAGCCGGCCTGCTCCAGCCGCCGCGCCAGCGCCGGGTCGTCGCCGATGTACGGCAGCACCACGAACCCGTCGGCCACCAGCCGCTCGGCCGCGTCGAACGTCTCGATCGGATCGGGCAGCAGGGTCCGCTCGTCGGCGATGACCTCCAGCTTGACCCAGTCGGTGCCGAGCGCCTCGCGCGCCAGCCGGGCCGTCAGCACGGCCTCGCCCGCGGTGAAGCAGCCCGCCGTGTTGGGCAGCACCTTGATGTCGCGCCGGCGCAGCACGTCGAGCACGGAGCCGCGCGCGGCCGGGTCGAGCCGCCGCATCGCCACCGTGGTCAGCTCGGTGCCGGACGCCGCCAGCGCCTGGTCGAGCACCTCCAGGGAGGGCGCGCCGCCGGTCCCCATGATGAGCCGGGAGGAGAACTTCTCCCCGGCGATGATCAGATCATCCACCTTGCACCGCCGTCAGCACCTCCATGCGGTCACGGTCGCGCAGCGCCGTCGTCTCCCAGGCGCCGCGCGTGACCACCTCGTCGTTCACGGCCACGGCCACTCCGGTGGTGGCCGAGGTCAGCGTGCGTACGGCCTGCGCCACGGTGATGCCGTCGGCCACCTCGTGCGCGGACCCGTTGATGGTAACAATCATGAAAATTCCCGAAACCTCCCAGGCGCGCACAGGGCCGCCAGCTCGCTCTCCTCGCCCAGCAGGATCGCCGTCGTGAGCGGCGCCAGCAGCACGCCGCCCCGGTGGTGCCCGGTCGCGTACACCAGGCCCGGCGTCCCGCTCGGCCCGATGACGGGCAGGTTGTCCGGGGTGCCCGGCCGCAGCCCCGCCACCACGTCGGCGACCTCCAGCTCGGTGACGCCCGGCACCAGCTCCCTGGCGTCGCGCAGCAGCTCGTAGAGCCCACCGGCGGTCACCTTCGTGTCGAACCCCATCTCCTCCTGCGTGGCCCCGACCACCAGCTCGCCGTCACCCCGGGGGACGAGGTAGACGGAGGAACCGTGGACGGTGCCGCGTACGCACCGGCCGAGCAGCGGCTGAGGCGACCGCAACCGAATGATCTGCCCCTTCACGGGCCGCACCGGCACGTCGGCCAGCCCGGCGCTCCAGGCCCCGGCGGCCAGCAGCACCCGCTCCCCGCGCACCTCGGCGGGCACGTCACCGCCCGGCTCCAGTCGTACTCCGACGACGGCGTCGCCCTCGTGCAGCAGGCCGGTCGCGCGTGCCCGCACCAGCGGGACGCCGCGCCGCTCCAGAGCGGTCAGCAACGCCGCCGTGACGCGGCGCGGGTTGACCCAGGCGTCGTCCGGCGCCAGCAGCCCGCCCCGTACGGACGGCGCCAGCATCGGCTCCAGACGGCGGCACTCCCGCCCGGTCAGCCGCTCCACCGGCAGCCCGAGCTTGTCCATGAACGCCGCCAGCTCCTCCAGCGCGGCCAGGTCGTCGGCCCCGAACGCCACGTCGAGCGTGCCGTCGGCCCGCAGGTCCAGCCCCCGCCCAGGGGGACCGCCCTGCGCCAGCCGGAGCCCCACCGCGTGTCCCGCGCTCTCCTGGCCTCCGGCCTCCAGGCCGGTCGTGCCCAGCCCCGCGTCGGCGGCCAGCTCGGCGGCGAAGGCCGGCCAGCGGCGCAGCGAGGCCACCCCGAGCCGCAACAGCGGCGCCTCGGTGTACGTCACCTCGCTGACCGGCGCCAGCATCCCCGCCGCCGCGTAGGAGGCGCCCGAGCCGGGCGCCGGGTCGATCACGGTGACCGGCCGCCCCTCGCGCGCCAGCCGCCAGGCGACGGACAGCCCGACGACCCCGCCACCCACGATCACATCCACCTGCGCTCCCTTCGCCGGCATGATCCGGATCAGGTGTCTTGCGGTCGAAGGCCCGTGCAGCCTTCCTCTCAGCCCGGTACCGGCCGGACTCCCGCGCGTCTTACCGCCCCCAGCCTACGGCCTCGGTGCGGCGTCCGGGCAAGCCCCCCGTTAAGGTCATCACCGTGGAGCATGTCGTCGTGGTTGGAGCGGGCCTGGCCGGACTGCGCACGGTGGAGGCCCTGCGCGCGCACGGCCACGCCGGCCGCATCACCCTCATCGGGCGCGAACGCCACCGCCCGTACGACCGCCCGCCCCTGTCCAAGGCGGTGCTGTCCGGCAAGGCCGACACCAGCTACGTCGAGACCGACCTCGCCGCGCTCGGCGTCGAGTTCCGCCCAGGCGTCGAGGCCAAGTCGCTGCGCGAGGGCGTCGTCGAGACCACCGAGGGCGAGCTCGGCTACGACGGCCTGGTCATCGCGACCGGAGCGGACCCGATCCGGCTGCCGGGCGACGGCCCCCAGCACGTCCTGCGCACCCTCGACGACGCCCACGAGCTGCGCGCCATGCTCGTCCCCGGCGCCCGCGTCGCCGTCATCGGCGCCGGCTGGATCGGCGCGGAGGTGGCCACCGCCGCCCGCCGCGCCGGCTGCGAGGTCACGGTCATCGAGGCCGCCGAGGCCCCGCTCGCCACGGCCGTCGGCACGGAGATCGGCGCCCGCACCGAGCGCTGGTACGACGGCATCGACCTGCGGCTCCGCACCATGGTCGAGTCCGTCGAGGAGGGCGGCGTGCGCCTGGTGGGCGGTGGGTTCGTCGAGGCCCACGCCGTCGTCACCGGCATCGGCGTGCGCCCGGCCGTCGAGTGGCTGGCCGACGCCGACATCGACCTGCACAACGGCGTGGTCGCCGACGAGCACCTGCGCGCCTCGCTGCCCGGGGTGGTGGCCGTGGGCGACTGCGCGGCGTGGTGGTCACGGCGCTGGCAGACCAGGCTCAGGGTCGAACACTGGGACACCGCCCTCAACGCCCCCGACGTGGCCGCCGCGACGCTGCTGGGTGAGCAGGCCGTCTACGACCCCGTCCCCTACTTCTGGTCGGAGCAGTTCGGCCACATGGTCCAGTACGCCGGCCACCACCCCGCCGGCCGGCGGCTCGTCCACCGGGGCGAGCCCGAGGGCAAATGGTCGGCCGTCTGGCTCACCGCCGGCGACACCATCGCCGCGGTTCTCGCCGTCGACCGGCCGCGCGACGTCGTCCAGGGGCGCAGGATCATCGAAGCCGGTCATCGCGTGGACACGGAACGCCTGGTAGATCCACAGGTATCCCTACGAGATTGTGTTGTTTGAGCAAGCACGGCATGTGGTAGTTGTGGGACCGTGACGCTTTCTGTTGCACAGATCGACCGGGAGACCGAGGCACTCGTCGACGAGTGGCTCACGCTCCCCGAAGTGGCCCAGCGCCTCGATCTCTCGATCGGCCGGGCCAAACAACTGCTCAAGGATCACAAGCTCCTCGGCGTCCGCCGGGGCAGCGGCGGGCCACAGGTGCCCGCGGTGTTCCTCCAGGGAAAGGACGTGATGAAGGGCCTGCCTGGCACGCTCACCGTGCTCCAGGACGCCGGTTACGACGACGCCGCCGCGTTGCGCTGGCTCTTCACCCCCGACGACTCGCTGCCCGGCTCGCCCATCGAGGCGATCAAGGCCGGCCGCCACACAGAGGTCAAGCGGCGTGCCCAAGCCCTCGCTTTCTGAGGCCCGCCTCTATCTCTGCACAGACGGCCGCCGCGACCGCGGCGACCTGGCAGAGTTCCTCGACGCGGTGCTGGCCGGCGGAGTGGACATCATCCAGCTGCGGGAGAAGGGCCTGGAGGCGCGCGACGAACTCGCGCTGCTCGAGGTCTTCCGCGACGCCTGCGACCGGCACGGCAAGCTGCTCGCCGTCAACGACCGGGCGGACATCGCCTACGCCGCCCGACCCGACGTGCTCCATCTGGGGCAGGACGACCTTCCCGTGACGGTCGCGCGAGAGATACTCGGCGACGACATCGTCATCGGACGGTCCACCCACTCCGCCGCC
Organism: Nonomuraea terrae; assembly: GCF_004348995.1. GTDB lineage: Bacteria > Actinomycetota > Actinomycetes > Streptosporangiales > Streptosporangiaceae > Nonomuraea > Nonomuraea terrae. The sequence continues at coordinate 88,321 of NZ_SMKQ01000009.1, read as the reverse complement.
GAGGCCTCCGCCGCGGCCGTGGAGGAGGGCGTCGACTACTTCTGCTGCGGCCCCGTGTGGCCCACGCCCACCAAGCCCGGCCGCCCGGCCCCCGGCCTGCCGCTGCTCGACCACGCGGCGGCGCTGGAGGCCACGCGGCCCTGGTTCGCCATCGGCGGCATCGACCTCGACACCCTCGACGAGGTCATGGCCCGCGGAGCGAGCCGGGTGGTGGTGGTCCGGGCCATCACCGAGGCCGACGACCCCGGGGCGGCCGCGGCGGAGTTCGCCAAACGCCTTTCGTCCCGCTGACCATGAAAAGGCGCCCGCCCGGCGATCCGGGCGGGCGCCTTTCGCTTTCTTCTCACATGGTGCGCGAGGTGGCGGCGATGGCGAGCTCCTTGAGCGCCGTACGCGCCTCCGGCGTGACGGGGGCCGCCTCCAGCGCCGCCAGCGCCTCGCCCAGATACTCGCCGATCAGCTCCTCGCACTCCCGCAGCGCCCCGGTGTCCCCGATGATCCGCCGCAGCTCCTCCACTCCGCTCTCGTCCAGCGCGGGGTCGCCGAGCAGCCGCCGCACCGTCGCCGCGTCCTCGGCGGAGGCCGCCGCCAGGGTGCGGGCCACCAGCATCGTGCGCTTGCCCTCGCGCAGGTCGTCGCCCGCCGGCTTGCCGGTCTGCGCCGGGTCGCCGAACACGCCCAGGATGTCGTCGCGCAGCTGGAACGCGATCCCGACCCGCTGCCCGTAGCCGGTGCACAGCTCGTCCATCCACGGCTCCAGCCCGCGGCCGGCGAGCGCCAGCCCGAGGCGGAGCGGATGCTCCACCGAGTACTTGCCGCTCTTGTACAGCGCCACCCGCAGCGCCGACTCGAACGTGTTCTCGCCGTGCGCCTGCTCCAGCAGGTCGAGGTACTGGCCGCACATCAGCTCGGTGCGCATGTGGTCGTGCAGCGGCTGGGCCGCCTCCAGCGCCTCATGTGGCAGGCCGCTGGCCCGCCACATGTCGGCCGACCAGATGAGCAGCAGGTTGCCCAGCAGGATCGCCGCGCCCTCGCCGAACTGCGCGGAGGAGCCGTGCCAGCCGGACTTCTCGTGCATCGCCTGGAAGCGGCGGTGCGCGGACGGCATGCCGCGGCGCAGGTCGCTCTTGTCCATCACGTCGTCGTGCACCAAAGCGCTGGCCTGCAGCAGCTCCAGCGAGGCGGCGGCGGTGAAGATGCCGGGCTCGTCCGTGCCCCCGGCGCCGCGCCAGCCCCAGTAGCAGAACGCGGGCCGCAGCCGCTTGCCGCCCGCGAGCAGCTCGTCCGCGGCGGTACGAAGGGGCCGGAACTCCGGCTCGCCACCCGAGGGCAGCTGTCGTTCGACGAACTCTCCGAGAACCTGTTCCACGTGCGTGCGCAGGGTGCCCATGCCGGCGGCGTCGTTGGTCATGTATTGAGACTAATGGTCGGATCCCGGATTGGGATCTCCACAGCGGAGCCCTTGGCCCGGCGCACCGCGAGAACGTACCTGTACCCTTGCCCCATGGCGCTTGGTCGACCTTCCATCCGGCCCGATCGGGTTCCCACCGTCCGCGAGTTGCTCGCCTCCGGTGGGCGTTCGTTCTCGTTCGAGTTCTTCCCGCCGAAGACCGACGAGGGCGCGCGCCAGCTCTGGCGCGCGATCAGGGAGCTGGAGTCGCTGCGGCCCACGTTCGTCTCGGTGACGTACGGCGCCGGCGGTTCCACGCGCGACCGCACGGTCGACATCGTCGAGCGGATCGCCCACGACACCACGCTCACCCCCGTGGCCCACTTCACCGCGGTCAACCACTCCGTTCGCGAGCTGCGCCACCTCGTGGGCCGCTTCGCCGACGCCGGGGTGCGCAACATGCTCGCCGTGCGCGGCGACCCGCCCCACGACCCGATGGGCGAGTGGGTGCCCCACCCGGAGGGTGTGCTCTACGCCGAGGAGCTGGTACGGCTGATCAGGCAGGCGGGCGACTTCTGCGTGGGCGTGGCGGCCTTCCCCTACAAGCACCCGCGATCGCCGTCCATCGAGTCCGACACCGAATACTTCGTGCGCAAGTGCGAGGCGGGGGCCGACTACGCGATCACCCAGATGTTCTTCGAGGCCGACGACTACCTGCGGCTGCGCGACCGGGTGGCGGCCAGGGGCTGCGAGACGCCGATCATCCCGTGCATCATGCCGGTCACCCAGATGAGCACGATCGCCCGCTCCGAGCAGTTGTCGGGGGCGCCGTTCCCGGCCGGCCTGGCTGCCCGGTTCGAGGAGGTCGAGGACGACCCGGCGGCGGTGCGGCGGCTCGGCATCGACCACGGCGCCGCGATGTGCCAGCGGCTGCTCGACGAGGGCGCGCCCGGGATCCACTTCATCACGTTCAACCGGTCGAGCGCCTCGCGAGAGGTCTTCCAGCGGCTGGAGCGCGTGCCGCTGTCGGCCTGAGCCTCGGGGTGCTCGTCACCCGCCCGCAGGGGGACCGGGCGGGTGACGAGCAGGGAGCGTAGCCTCTCGGTAAAGGGGCGGTCACTATCTGTCATGGATGGTGCCCTCGGTCACGCTCGGCAAACCCGCCGGTCACAACTTGCTCAGGAAACGCTCAAGAGAGCGGGAGCGGACGGCCCGCGATCACGTACTCCTCGTGGCCGCCCGGGAAGACGAACTTGGTCAGCAGGTCCGTGAAGCCCATGCTGGCGTAGAGGTGGCGGGCGGCCGTCGGCTGGTCGTGCGTCGACAGCACGGCGGAGCGCTCGGGGCGGCCGGCGCACAGCGTGCGGATCATCGCGCGGCCGATGCCCTTGCCCTGGTAGTCGGGGTGCACGTGGATCTCGGCCAGCTCGAACGCGTACCCGAGCCAGGCGTCGGCAGCCTCCCGGCCCATCTTGTCGACCAGCCCGCGGTGGACCACGTCGTGCCACCACTGGCCGGGCTCGCCCCTGAAGCCGTACGCGAAGCCGACGACCGTGGGCTCCGGGGCCGGCCAGTCGGTGGATGACTCACGCAATTCCGCGAAATAGCACTGGAAACGGGGATATGTTCCGTGATTGCGCATGATGCTCATCCGGCCGGCGATCTGCTCGGCCGGCGGCCTCATCGCCGCCGCGTAAATGCCGATCACCGTTTCCAGCCGCTCGGCGAACTCCTCAGGGCCGGCACCCCGAAACTCGATCACGCGTCGCACACTACTCGACGTCCACCGGCGTTCCCCCGGTGATGCCCACGAGCTCGTCGAACGTCGTGGGGAACACGGTCGACGGATGCCCGCCCGCCGCCCAGACCACGTCGTGCTTGCTCAGCCAGTTGTCCACCAGGGTGCGCACGGGCGCGGGATGCCCGACCGGGGCGACGCCGCCGATGGGCTGCCCTGTGGCGGCGCGGACGAACTCCGGCGTCGCCCGGCGTACCCGCTGGACGCCCGCCGTGCGGGCGATCAGCTCGACGTCGACGCGGTGGGCGCCGCTGGTGAGCACCAGCAGCGGCTCGCCGTCGGCGTCGAAGATCAGGCTGTTGGCGATGGCCCCGACCTCGCATCCGAGCTGGGCCGCCGCGGTCGCGGCCGTGGGCGCCCTCTCCGGCAGCACCACGATCTCGCCGTTGGCTCCGCGTTCACGCAGCGCGGACTCCACGAGGACGGCGTTCGCCGGCAACTTCTCAGACATGGAGACACTCTAAAGGGGTTGGCGACGCCTTACCGGTTCATGGTGAGTGATGTAAGGTCATTTGATCTGTTCGTGATGGATGGTGGTGCACATGGTGGCTCGACTGCTGCCCCGGGTGGCCGCACTCCTGACGGCGGGCCTGCTCGCCGTCCCGGCCTGCGGGGCGCAGGCCGGGCAACGCCCCGATGCGTCACCGGCCGCGATGCGGCTCGGCCCCGCCGCGCCGTCCGTAACACCTGACGGCTTCCCCGCGCCGTCCGTAACACCTGACGGCTTCCCCGCGCCGTCCGCGGCCTCTGACGGCGCCGCCGGGCGCGACACACCCCCGCCGGTCACCGCGCCGCGCAAGACGTTACGGCTGGGCGCCGACGGGCAGGCCGTCACCTGGCTGCAGAAGCGCCTCATCGGGCTGGGCTACCGCCCGGGCGAGGCCGACGGCCAGTACGGTCCCACCACGCTCGCGGCTGTGTGGGCGTTCCAGAAGGTCAACGGCATCAAGCCGACCAGCACCGTCGCCCGCCGCACGTGGGAGGCTCTGGAGACCCCGAAGACGCCGCGCGTGCTGGCCCCGCGCGGCCGGGGGACCCGCGCCGAGGTCGACCTCACCCGGCAGATCATGGTCCTGTACGTCGGCGGCGAGGTGGAGCTGATCAGCCACATCTCCTCCGGCAGCGGCATCCCCTACTGCGAGACCGCCACCTGGCAGGGCAGTGAGCAGGAGTTCTGCGGCTCGGCCAGTACCCCCACCGGCAACTACCGCACGACGTGGCGGGTGAGCGGCTGGCACCGGTCCTACCTGGGCGAGCTGTACAACCCGATCTTCTTCAACGGCGGCATCGCCTTCCACGGGGCGCTGTCAGTCCCGCTCCACCCGGCCTCGCACGGCTGCGTACGCCTGCCGATGAACGTCGCGGAGGAGCTCCCCGGCAAGCTCGGCAAGGGCGTCCCGGTCCACGTCAGAGGCAAGTTCCGCAGCGCCTGACGCCGCGCTCGCGCCAGGCCCGGCCGGGCGTTCGCCGACGTCTCAGGCGCGGGACGCGGCGGCCCGCCGGCCCTGGGCGGCCGCCAGCGGCAGGCCCACGGCCTGGGCCAGCCCGGCGGCCAGCAGGAGGAAGGCCGTGGCCGAATGCCAGGCGGGCAGGCCCGCGGCGAAGTCGGGCACGTCGTACAGGCTCGCCAGCAGCTTCACGGGGTTGACCAGCGCGACGGCGAAGCCCAGCACGTACGGGACGATCAGCGTGCCCGAGAGCACCAGGAGAAACGCTCGCCCTCGGCCGTGGCGCCGCAGCAGAAGGCCGATCACCACGTAGGCCAGCGCCACCACGCCCACGAGCAGGGCCGTCCACCAGGTCACCCGCCAGGCGTCGAGGCCCAGCGACGTCATCCCGTCGGCGTCGATGCGGCCGCCCTCCCACCCGGGGCCCGAGATCTGCGCCCGCACCGCCGCCTGGACGGCCACGTGGCCGGCGCCCGCGTACGCCGCCGCCAGGACCGGCCCCAGGGCCAGCAGGACGAGCCCGGCCGGCCGGCCGCGATCGCTCCCCGCCATCCGCACTCCTCCCGCCCGCCTTGCGCGGCATGGTCACGACACATGCTTCCATGATCGGCGGCGGTGGATCACCCCGCAGGGTTCTTCTCGACGCCGCCGGGGGAGCGCAGGCCGGAAAGAGCCACCTCGGCCGCGCGGCGGCCGGTCTCGTACATCGCCCGCAGCGAACGCTCCTCCTCCAGGTTGGCCACGACCGCCACCTGGACCGCGCCGACCATCGCCCCGACCGCGGCCGCCGCGTCCACCGGCGTCAACTCCTCGGGGAACGCCTCGTGCAGCGCCTTGGCCAGCTTCAGCTGGGTGTCGAACAGCACCAGCAGCGCCCGTGCCTGCAGCGCCGGCTCCTCCAGGACGAGCCGCAGCCGCAACCGGGCGCCCTCGAACGTCATGTTCTCCTCGGAGGTCGCCCAGAGCAGGCTCTCGTCGATGATCCGCACCAGCAGACCGGTCACCGTGTCGCCGGGCTGCCGGCCCGCCAGGATGGCCGTGGCCAGGTCCAGCCGCTTCGCCGAGTCGTGGAAGACGACGTCCTCCTTGCCGGCGAAGTAGCTGAAGAACGTCCGCGTCGAGACGTCGGCCGCCGCCGCGATCTCCGCGAGCGTCGTCTCCTCGAAGCCCTTCTCGCTGAACAACCGGAGGGCGGCCTCGATCAGCGCCTGGCGCGTGCGCTGCTTCTTGCGCTCCCGCAGTCCGACCATGCCGGAACTATACTGCACGGCCTTATTTTTTTCGTCCATTGAAATTTTGCAATCGTTGAGGTTTCCTGGGAGAGGAGCGAGGAAAGGAGCCGAACATGTCCCATCTGTCCCTGCCCATCACCCGTCAGCGGCCACTCGATCCGCCTGACGAAGTCTCCGGCCTGCGGCAACAGGGCGCGATGCACCGCATGACGTTCGCCGACGGCCACCTCGGCTGGCTGGTGACGGGATATGCGGCGGCCCGCGCGGTGCTGGCGCACCCGCACTTCAGCAACCGGCCCGACCGGTTGCACCCGCTCGTGCCGAACCGGATGGAGCTGGCCAAGCGGGGGAAGACGCCGGTGCCGCGCGGCTTCTTCCTGCGGATGGACCCGCCCGGCCACACGCGCTACCGCAAGCTGCTGACCGGGCAGTTCACCGTGCGCCGGATGAAGATGCTGGAGCCGAGGATCGCGGAGATCGCCGACGCCTGCCTGGACGAGATGGAGGCCGCCGGCGGGCCGCTCGACCTCGTCGAGTCGTTCGCGCTGCCGATCCCGTCGCTGGTGATCTGCGAGCTGCTCGGGGTGCCGTACGAGGACCGCGCGCAGTTCCAGGCCGACTCCGAGATCCTGCTGAACCTGGAGACCGAGGCAGAAAAGGCGCTGGCCGCGATGGGCCGCATCTCCGCCTACCTGTACGAGCTCATCCAGCGCAAGCGCGAGGAGCCCGCCGACGACCTGCTGAGCGGGCTCGTCGAGGGCGGCGAGCTCGACGACGAGGAGCTCACCGGGGTCGCCTTCCTGCTGCTGGTGGCCGGGCACGAGACGACCGCCAACATGCTGGGGCTCGGGACGTACGCGCTGCTCATCAACCCTGACCAGCTCGCCGCCATGCGCGACGACCCGTCGGTGGCGGAGAACGGCGTCGAGGAACTGCTGCGCTACCTCACGATCATCCACCTCGGCCCGCTGCGCTCGGCGCTGGAGGACGTCGAGATCGAGGGCAAGTTGATCAAGGCCGGCGAGACGGTGGCCGTCCACCTGCCGGTCGCCAACCGCGATCCCGAACGCTTCCCCGACGGGGACCGCCTCGACGTCGCCAGGCCCGCCGGCGGGCACCTGACCTTCGGTCACGGCATCCACCAGTGCCTCGGCCAGCAGCTCGCACGCGCCGAGATGCGCATCGCCTTCCCCGCGCTGCTGCGCCGGCTGCCTGGCCTACGCTTGGCCGTATCACCGGAGGAGGTGCCGATGCGATCCGACATGAGCATTTACGGAGTGCACCGCCTCCCTGTCACTTGGTAGGTCGCCATGAAGATCAAGGCAGATACGTCGGTGTGCATCGGCGCGGGCATGTGCGCGCTGACGGCCCCGGAGGTGTTCGACCAGAGTGAGGAGGACGGCACGGTGGTGCTCCTGCAGGAGTCGCCACCCGAGGATTTGGAGGAGGCGTCCCGCCGCGCCGTCACTTTGTGCCCCTCAGGCGCCCTGTCACTCGAGTAACCACCCGGCGGATCCCACGGGGGCCGCTCCGGAACACCACTGAGCGCCCGGGCCGTTGCCGGTCGGCGAACGCACCTTCAGGAGAGGCCGCCTTCGCGGGCGGCACCTCCTGGAGAACGCGCTGTCCCCGTGGGCCGCGCTTGCCGGGACACGCCTGAGAACGGCCCTGGCCCTGTGGACACCGCTTACGGGAAACATGCCGAAGCAGGCGCCGGGCCGGCGGCACCCCCTGCGGACATGCCCGAAGGGGCACGGGGAGGCGTCCCTTGCGAACATGCCTGAGCTGGCATGGGGAGGCTTTCCCCTGTGAGCGGCATGCCCGTGGAGGTCCCGGCGGTCTGTGCCCGCCTGGCTCGACGGCCAGAATGGGCGGTGGCGCCGCGGTCTCCAGGTAACCAGGGGTGTGTGGGAGGCCATCGCCCCGGTGACTCCCGCCTGCCGTCCGCCGGCGGAGTCTACGAAATGATCGCCGCTTTTCGCGGAGGAATCACCCTCGTCGGGCGGACACTCGCTGGTCGGACGGGCGTGGACGGCTGGCGGTGCGCGTTCATGGTGGCCGACGTTGTCGTCACTGTTGTCGTCAGCCCGCTCACCGCGGCTCAGGCGGTCGCATCAGAACCTCTTCCACTCGGATCCGGGGACGTGGTCCCACTCTGCCATCGCCCACTCGCGGATGAGGAAAAGTGGCCGGCTGAGGACGACATCTCCTGCCCGTTGTACGCGCAGGAGGAGCCCGACGTCTGCCGATCCCGGATTTCCTTGGCATATCGGGGTGTCCAATGCCGCTCACCGGCCCGACATGGTCGAGCGCTCCGGCCACTTCACCTGCGCTCATCCCGAACCGCAGCGGCCCGACGCTGACGAGCGGGGTGCATGTCCACCGCGCCCGATCTCCGTCCTTCTTGACATCCCATATCCCCATCACGCCCCCGTAGATCCCCACGAATCTGGCCTAGATCATTCAATCAAGGCTGAGGACCCGCGTGGCCCGCGCCGAACGGGCATGCCACCCGGCGCTGTGCGGTGCCGCCCGCTGTCGCCCCGGCAATCCGGTGGATGCGTGCGCCAGGCCGTCGTGGGCGAGGCCTCCAGGATGAACGTTCGGCGAGCGATTCCGGGTGTTGCCTGGGCAGGGCGTTCAGGGGGCTCCCGGGGCGAGCGCGTTCCGGGGTGGCGCCCGGTGCGTCATGGTCGCCTTCGTCGCGAGCCCGTCTCGTGGCGCGGCCCTTCGTTCCTCCGCTTCATGCGTGCTCCCGTCCCGATCGCGGGTCCGAGGGTGTCGCGGTGAGGCGTTCTGATTGCTGTCCCGAGCAGGCGTGTTGGGGTGCCGCCCGGCGTGTCGTTCTCGCCGCCGAGGCGGGACGCTTTCGCGGTGGCGGGGGTTCCGTATGTCCTTTCTGTTCGTGTGCGGGGCCTTCTTGTCGGTCGGTACGGCGTGAGGCAGGCGTTTCTGTTCATGGTCATCGAACCTGTGTTCGTGGAACTGGTTGACACCGCGCGTGATCGAAATTATGTTCGACCTAGTGACGGTGAGGCTCGCGGCTCAGCGTCACCAAGGACCTGGTCGCGGGCCGTTCGCTTCCCCAGCGACACCCGCGGCCAGGCTCCACGGGCGAAGGGCATGTCCTCGTCGTCGGCGGAGACGAACGGGCGTGCCCTGGCCGGACGGGGAGAGGGGAAGCTCCTCGTCCGGCCGGCCCGGCGGAAATGTCGGTGGCGTCTGCGATTGTTGGCTCCACCGGCGGAGACGTCGGCCGGCCGCCCACGACTCCAAGGAGGCGCGCAAGATGGCACCACGGCCTAGAGACACACCCGGGCCCCGGCTGTCGCCTGCGGTTCGGGCACATCTGACCGATTCACGTTCGTGCCTGGCGGAGGCGACCGGCGCTCGCACCCCGGCATCGCGATATGTGGCCGCTCATTTGGCGGCGCTGCGTGCGGCCGCGGCGCTCCTGGCCGCACGTCCCCGTCCCCTGGAGGGTCGCCGGCGCCGGCTGCGCAGCGCGTGGGAGCTGCTCCCCGAGGCCGAGCCGAGCCTGGCGGAGTGGGCCGCCTACTTCTCGACGACCGCTGCCAAGCGCGCGGCCGCCGAGGCCGGCATGGTGCGCCGCATCAGCGCCGCCGAGGCCGAGGAGATCCTGGTCGAGGCGGAGACGTTCGTGGAGACCATCGAAGACCTCCTGGGCGTCCCCTCACAACCACAGCTCCCGGCGAACGTCCCCCTCGCGGGCTGACCTCGCCGGGAGCGCCCGACCCTCGCCGCACAAGTCCGGACCACCCCGAGAGCCTGGACATCCCGTACGAGAGTCCGGCTGATCGCGCGCCTCGGACAGGCCGCGGCCTGAGGCGAGCGCATGTCCAGGGATGAGCACAGGGCACCAGATGGGTGCGCCGGTCGCGTTCCGCCAGAGCGGCGGAAACCTTCGAGCGGGCCGGATGGGAACGCCTCAGAGCCGGCCGCGACGGCCGCGACGGCGATGTCCGCGTGAGGCCGGGGCGGTCATGTCCGCGTGGCGGCCAGGGTGGCGCTGCCGTCCGCCACATCGCCATCGTGGGTCGTGCGGAGCTCTACGTCGACGCCCATGGTCGGCCCTGGACCGGATCAGGGCGCCCAGCTGCCGAGAGGCGGGGCCCTCGGGGGCGTTCTCCACCCCGGACGCGTTCTTCTTCCTCAAGGGGACGTCAGCCCGCGGCGGCGCAGTCGGGCTGCTGTGCGGCGTCGGTTGTCACCCGTCGTCTTGTGTCGACGTCCTACGCAGGCTTTTGTGCGGGGATGCCGCCGGAGGGGGCGATGGCAGGTCGGTTGGGCGCAGCGTGCACGGTCGGTGTGGGTCCTTGGCACCGCCTTCGGCGCCCATGGGGCGCAGGCATGCCGATGAGGGGCCACACGTGGCCGTGGGCCCGCGTGTGGCGGGCCCACGGCTTGGGCGGGTGCCCCGAAAGCAGGGTGACCAGGGCATGGCGAAAACCGGCGTCACCGAAACCTCGGTCATGGACGAGGGAAGCGCTCCCAAGAGCAGCGGGCTCAAGGGTTCCCTGGGCAAGCGGTCTCAGCATCCCTGGTCGGCGTTCCCTGAGCTCGGCCGTTTCGGGGTTGCTCCGAGCAGGGCTCAGAGCTCCCCGGGCCGGCCGGGGACAGGGGCCGGGCGAGGGGCCTTGTGGTGGCGTACGGTGAGCTCCTGGGCGGCCGGGTGACCGGGGAGACAGACCGGCTCAGGACAGCCGCGTCAGAAGGAGTCGACCGCGCGCCGGGCCTCGGCGTCGAGGACACCCCAGCTGATCAGCTCCTCCGTCAGCTCGCCAGGCGACTTGTCATAGATCACCGCCAGGGAGCGCAGGTCCTCCTGGCGGATGGACAGCACCTTGCCGTTGTAGTCACCACGCTGGCTCTGGATGGTGGCGGCGTAGCGGGCAAGGGCGCCGGCCTTCTCCTTCGGCAGCGTCGCCAGGCGCTCCAGGTCGATCACAAGCTTGGGCGTCGGCCCGAGCGGGCTGGGGGCGGCTCCGCCCGGCAGCAGCTCGGAAACGGGCACCCCGTAGAAGTCGGCAAGTTCCGCAAGCTTCTGCACGGTCACGGCACGGTCGCCGCGCTCGTAGGAGCCCACGACCACGGCCTTCCACCTGCCACGCGACTTCTCTTCGACTCCATGCAGGGACAGGCCCTGCTGGGTGCGGATGGCGCGGAGTCTTGCACCCAGCGACTTTGCGTACTCAGACGGCATCGTGTGGCCCCCCGGCTCTCGTATGTATCGCTCTCAGTAGATTGTGCTCCCTTGCGGCGAATGCCCGCGCCACCGGGGGGTCTGGTGCCGGGTTCGGCACCATCGGTAGCCATGGCCCTGGGTTTACCCCAGAACGCCGCTGGGAGTGGTTACGGACAGTGACGGTAAAGGCGCGGGCGCTCAAGGTCAAGCTGATTGGAAAAAAGATGCCGAATCCGGTCCGGTAGGGAACGCCGCAAACGCCCCTCATGTCCCAGAACTAACAGTGCTCCGGCGGGGCTTGACGAGGGAATTCGCCCATGTCAGGGCTGTCGTGTCAAGATCATGACCGGACAGGTGGCCGCCTTGACGATTTTGATCGAGGTGTCTCCGAGGAATACCCGCCTGAGTGGCCCCGTGTCGCTGGAAGCGCATATGATCATCTCGCCGCGCAGCCAGGTGGTCGTGCCGAGCGCCTGGGCCACATTGCGCCCTTCGAGCACCTCCACGTCCACCGAGGAGCGTCCGCGCGCCGCGGCGCGCAGGTCCGCGGCGGCCTGGTCCCGCAGGCTGCCGAGCATGTCCTTCTCGATCTTCCTGCGGCGGCCGGGGCTGACCACCAGCGTGACCAGCCGCAGCGGCACGTCGAGCACCGCGGCCGTGCGGGCCGCGTCCTTGATCGCCGCGTCGCAGCCGGGGCCCCGGCGGTAGGCGAGGGTGAGGCGCTCGAACGCGGGCGGCGGGTCGTCGCCGAAGCCGCGCGGCGCCAGCAGGACCGGAACGGAGGAGGCATGCAGCAGCTGGTCGGCGGTGCTGCCCAGGGCGATGCGCCCCCTGCCGCCGCCCGGGGCAGAGCCGATCACCACCACGTCGGCGCCGCTCCTTCGCGCCAGCTCCAGGAGCCCCCTGCCGCTGCCACGGTAGGGGTGGGTGACGTACTCGGCGTCGTCGCCGGCCAGTTCGCGGGCCTGGTCCAGCATGGCGGCGGCCTGCTCGCGCAGGTACGCCCGCCAGGCGCTCTCCTCGGCCTTGGACGGCCCAGGAGCCGACCAGGCGGGCGGCTGCACGGTCGCCACCGTCAGGCGGGCGTGCACGCGCTCCCTGAGCAGCAGGGCCAGGCACAGGCCGTCGCGGCCCCGCGGCCCGGCGACGTATCCGGCCAGCACGTTGTCGAGCTTCATTCAGCGCACCTCGGCATTCAGCCGCGAATGGCCATAGCCGTACAGGAAGTAGCAGGCCAGGCCGACGAGCATCCACAGCGCGAACGCCAGCCAGGTCACCCCGGCCAGCCCCGCCATCACCACGACGCACATGACCGCGCCGAGCACCGGCGTGGCAGGGAAGAACGGCGTGCGGAAGCTGCGCGGCAGCTCGGGACTGCGGTAACGCAGCACGAGCACGCCGACGTTGACGATGGCGAAGGCGAACAGGGTGCCGATGCTGGTCGCCTCGGCGAGCTGCCCGAGCGGCACCAGCCCGGCCAGCACGGAGATGAACGCCGCCACGATGAGCGTGTTGGCGACCGGCACCTGGCGGCGGGGGCTGACCCGCTGGAAGACCCGGGGGATGAGCCCGTCGCGGGACATCGCGAACAGGATGCGGGTCTGGCCGTAGATGACGGTGAGCACGACGCTGGCGATCGCGACGACCGCGCCGAACGACACGATCAGCCCCGGCCAGGTGGCGCCCATGGCCAGGTCGGCGATGTGCGACAGGCTCGCCTCGGTGCCCTCCGGGTCGAAGTCCGTCCAGGGCATCGCCCCGACGGCGGCCAGCGCCACCAGCACGTACACGGCCGTCACGATGGCCAGCGACAGGATGATCGCCAGCGGCAGGTCGCGCTTGGGGTTCTTGGCCTCCTCGCCGGCCGTCGAGGCGGCGTCGAAGCCGATGTAGGAGAAGAAGACCTGCGAGGCCGCCGCCGTGATGCCGGCCACCCCCATGGGCGCGAACGGCGCGAGGTTGCCCGACCGGAACGCCGTGAACGCCACCACGCAGAAGAACAGCAGCACCGCCACCTTGATCAGCACGAAGAACGCGTTCGCCGTGGCGCTCTCGGAGGCCCCGCGCAGCAGCAACCAGGTGGCCAGCAGCACGATGACGATCGCGGCGACGTTGACCACGCCGCCGTCCTGGCCGGGGGAGCGGGTGATCGCGTCGGGCAGCGCGACGCCGGCCAGCGAGCCCAGGAACGCGTTGAGGTACTCGCCCCAGCCCACGGCCACGGCCGCCACCGAGACGGCGTACTCCAGCATCAGGCACCAGCCGCAGACCCAGGCGACCAGCTCGCCCAGCGTCGCGTACGCGTAGGAGTAGGACGAGCCGGACACCGGGATCGTCCCGGCCAGCTCGGCGTACGACAGTGCCGACAGCAGCGCGGTGAACGCCGCCAGCACGAAGGCCAGCACCACCGCGGGACCGGCCTTGGGCACCGCCTGCCCGAGGATGACGAAGATGCCCGTGCCCAGCGTGGCGCCGACGCTGAACAGCGTCAGCTGCCACAGGGACATGGTGCGGCGCAGATCGCCGCCCTCGCCGTGACCACCCTCGGCCACGATGCGCTCGGTCGGCTTGGTCCGCAGCAGCCGCTCGGCCGGCGTCAATCCGCACCCCCTACAGCGTGCTCGTCAGGGGCCACCTGCCGTTGGGCGTGATGATCGTCCCGGCGGTGCCGGCGAGGATGCCCTCGGCCTCGTCCAGCTTCCCGATGGCGGCCATGTCGCCGGTGGTCTCCACGAACCGGCAGGCCGCCTCCACCTTCGGCCCCATCGAGCCGTCGGGGAAGTCGAGCGCGCGCAGCTCGTGGGGCGTGGTGTGGCCGATCTCCGTCTGCTGCGGCGTGCCGAAACCGCGCATCACGCGCGGTACGTCGGTCAGGCTCAGGAACGCGTCGCACTCCAGGGACTCGGCCAGCATCGCCGCGGTGAGGTCCTTGTCCACGACGGCCTCCACGCCGGACAGCCGCCCGGCCTCGTCGCGGACGACCGGGATGCCGCCGCCGCCCGCGCACACCACGATCACGCCCTGGCCGAGCATCCGGCGGATCAGCCGGGTCTCCACGATGCGCTGAGGGGTGGGGGAGGGCATCACGCGCCGCCAGTGGCCGCCGTCGGGCCGGACGGTCCAGCCTCGTTCGGCGGCCAGCTTCTCGGCCTCCTCCTGCTCGTAGACCGGGCCGACGAACTTGGTGGGGTTCGCGAAGGCGGGATCGACCGCCGTCACGAGCGTCTGCGTGACCATGGCGAGGACCTGCCGGCCGGGCAGCGCGTTCTGCAGCGCCTGCTGCATCCAGTAGCCGATCATGCCCTGCGTCTGCGCACCCAGCACGTCGAACGGGTACGGCCTGCTCAGCGCCGGGTCGGCGGCGCTCTCCAGGGCCAGCATGCCCACCTGGGGGCCGTTGCCGTGGGTGATGACCAGCTCGTGCTCGACGGCGAGCCTGGCCAGCGACTTGACGGCCGTGCGGACGTTGGCGGCCTGCACGTCGGCGTCGGGCCGCTCGCCGCGCCGCAGGACCGCGTTGCCGCCCAGTGCCACGATGACCCGCATTCAGTCTCCCAGCGTGGCGACCATGATCGCCTTGATCGTGTGGAGCCGGTTCTCGGCCTGGTCGAAGACGATCGAGCGCCGCGACTCGAAGACGCCCTCGGTCACCTCCAGCGCGTCGAGCCCCGTCCGGTCGTAGACCTCCCGCCCGACCCGCGTCCGCGGGTTGTGCAGGGCGGGCAGGCAGTGCATGAACCGCACGCCCGGGTTGCCGGTGGACTCCACCACGAGCTCGTTGACCTGGTACGGCAGCAGCAGCTTGATGCGCTCGTCCCACACCTCGGCCGGCTCGCCCATCGACACCCACACGTCGGTGTAGAGGAAGTCGACCCCCTTGACGCCCCCGGTGACGTCGTCGGTCAGGGTGATGCGGGCGCCGGTTCCCGCGGCGATCTCCTGGGCGGGCTTGACCACCAGATCGGGGTCGGGCCACAGCGCCCTCGGGCCGACCATCCGCACGTCCATGCCGAACATCGCCCCCGCGACCAGCAGCGACTGGCCCACGTTGTTGCGCGTGTCGCCGAGGTAGGCGAGCGACAGCTCGCGCAGCGGCCGGCCGGCGTGCTCGCGCATGGTGAGCATGTCGGCCAGCGTCTGCGTGGGGTGCCACTCGTCGGTCAGGCCGTTCCAGACCGGCACGCCGGCCAGCGCCGCCAGCTCCTCGACGCGCGCCTGCGCGCCGCCGCGGTACTCGATGCCGTCGAACATCCGGCCCAGCACCCGCGCGGTGTCGCCGACCGACTCCTTGTGCCCGAGCTCCGACCCGGCCGCGTCGAGGGACGTCACGTACGCGCCCTCCTCGCGGGCGGCCACCTCGAAGGCGCAGCGGGTGCCGGTGGAGGCCTTCTCGAAGACCAGCGCGATGTGCCGGCCCCGCAGCCGCTGCCGCTCGTCGCCGGCCCGCCGGCCGGCCTTCAGCTCGGCCGACAGCCGCAGCAGGTGGCCGAGCTCGGCGGGCGTGAAGTCGAGCTCCTTGAGAAAGCAGCGGTTACGCAGGTCGACAGCCATGCGGATCAGGTCCCCCTAGACGCCGTCACGTTCGAGCGGGCAGCTCATGCACCGCGGCCCCCCGCGCCCTCGGCCGAGCTCGCTGCCCCTGATCGTGATCACTTCGATGCCGTTGTCGCGCAGGTAGTTGTTGGTCGTGGTGTTGCGCTCGTAGGCGATGACCAGGCCGGGCGCCAGCGCCAGCCCGTTGCAGCCGTCGTCCCACTGCTCGCGTTCGGCGGCGTAGACGTCCTGGGTGGGGGTCAGGACGGTGATGTCCGGCAGGTCGAGGGCGTGCGCGATGGCCTTGTGCATGTCCTGCGGCGGGTGGTCGGTGACCTTGAGCTCCTTGGGGGTGTCGCCGGGCTCGATCGTGTACGACGGCAGCATGCCGAGACCCGCGTACTTGGTGAACACGCCCACGTCGAGCATCGTCATCACGGTGTCGAGGTGCATGAACGCCCGCGCCTTCGGCATGTCGAGCGCCACGATGCGTTGCGCCGAGCCGGCCCGGAACAACCGCTGGGCGAGCATCTCGACCGCCTGCGGCTGGGTGCGCTCGCTCATCCCGACGAGCACCGCGCCCCGGCCGAGGACCAGCACGTCGCCGCCCTCCAGCGTGGCGGGCGCCATCGACCGGCCGGGCAACCAGCAGTGGTAGCCGCCCTCGCCGGGCCGGTTGAAGCCGCCGGCGAACAACGGGTGGTACATGTAGACGGCCTCCATGTTGACCGTCTCCCGCATGCGGGCCTTCTTGCGCATCGCGTTGATCGACACGCCGTCGTAGACCCAGCAGGACGTGTCGCGGGTGAACAGGTGGTTGGGCAGCGGCGGCAGGATGAAGTCGTCGTCGGCCAGCGCGTGGAAGGTGACCGCCTTGGGCTCGCAGCCCATCTCGACGATCTCCCGCTTGGTGATGCCGCCGGTCAGGTAGAGCTGCAGTGTCGCCGCGTCCATCCCGTCGAGGGTGTTGCGGATGTCGTCGATGGCCACCGGGCCGAGCCAGCGCTCGTCCACGACCGAGTCGAGGATGTGCTTGCGCGCCTCGGGGATCTCGACGGTCTCCCTGAGCAGGTCGGCCAGCAGGTGCACGCGCACGCCGTGGTCGGTGAGCACCTTCGCGAACTCCGCGTGCTCCTCGATCGCGCGCTGCACCCACAGCACGTCGTCGAACAGGAAGGCGTCCTTGGTGGTCGGGGTCAGCCGCTTGAGCGCCAGGTCGGGGGTGTGCAGCAGGACCTGCCGCAGCCGCCCCACCTCGGAATCGACATGAAATGCCATCTCTGCTGTATCCCCCTCGGGGGCGCGGCCTCACGCCCGCAGGGCCCGCCCTCGTACGCGTCCTGGGGAACCGCCGCCCAGGACGTCCTGTGATCTGCCCCGCCGGCGGCGGGCTGACACCGTGCGGGCGCAGAGGGGGGAGGGAAAATTACCGGTTCGCGGCCTTGGGCTGGAATCGGCGCCACGGAGGGGGCCCGCGTTGTGGCTGGTAGCCCCTGGTAATGTGTGTCGCGACCAATCCTTTAAGACCCGTCCCGTGAGGCGGGAAAGGTGGTGAGTTTTCGTCATGTCCGATTCCCGGGCCGTTCTCGAGGCCCCGGACATTCACCGGGCGTTGACCCGCATCGCGCACGAGATCCTCGAGCGCACCAAGGGCGCGGGCGACGTCGTCCTCCTCGGCATCCCGACCCGCGGCGCCACGCTGGCCCGCCGGCTCGGCGACCGCATCGAGCGCTTCGAAGGCGTCAAGGCCCCTGTCGGCTCCATCGACATCACGATGTACCGCGACGACCTGCGGCGTGGACCGGCCCGGCCGCTCGGCCGCACCGAGCTGCCGCCCGACGGCATCGACGGCAGGGTCGTGGTGCTCGTCGACGACGTCCTCTACTCCGGCCGCACCGTCCGTGCCGCGCTGGACGCGCTCAACGACCTCGGCCGTCCCGCCGCCGTCCAGCTCGCCACGCTGGTCGACCGCGGCCACCGCGAGCTGCCCATCCGCGCCGACTACGTCGGCAAGAACCTCCCGACGGCCAAGAGCGAGAAGGTCAAGGTCTACCTGGAGGAGACCGACGGCCGCGACGCCGTCCTGCTCATGAAGGAGGGCGCGAGGTGAACCGGCACCTGATCTCCGCGGGCGACCTGGCCAAGGACGACGCGCTGCTCATTCTCGACACCGCCGAGGAGCTGGCGCGAGTCTCGGAACGCTCCATCAAGAAGCTGCCCACGCTGCGCGGGCGCACGGTGGTCAACCTGTTCTTCGAAGACTCCACCCGCACGCGCATCTCGTTCGAGGCGGCGGCCAAGCGGCTGTCCGCCGACGTGATCAACTTCTCGGCCAAGGGGTCGAGCGTGTCCAAGGGCGAGTCGCTCAAGGACACCGCGCTCACCCTGGAGGCCATGGGCGCCGACGCGGTCGTCATCCGCCACTCGGCCTCCGGCGCGCCCTACCGCCTGGCCACGTGGGTGCACGGCAGCGTGGTCAACGCCGGCGACGGCACCCACGAGCACCCCACGCAGGCGCTGCTCGACGCCTTCTCCATGCGCCGCCGGCTGGGCGGCCTGGAGGGGCGCAAGGTCACGATCGTCGGCGACGTGCTGCACAGCCGGGTCGCCCGCTCCAACGTGCTGCTGCTGCACACGCTCGGCGCCGAGGTCACGCTGGTGGCCCCGCCCACGCTGCTGCCCGTCTCGGTCGGCAGCTGGCCGTGCGAGGTGTCGTACGACCTCGACGCGGTGCTGCCCAAGTCCGACGTGGTGATGATGCTGCGGGTGCAGAAGGAGCGGATGAACGCCGCGTACTTCCCGAGCGAGCGCGAATACTCCCGCCGCTACGGTCTCGACCGTGACCGGTTCGCGAAGATGCCCGACGACGCGATCGTCATGCACCCGGGGCCGATGAACCGGGGCATGGAGATCGCCGCCGAGGTGGCCGACTCGGCGCGCTCCACGATCGTCGAGCAGGTCGCCAACGGGGTGACCATCCGCATGGCCGTCCTGTACCTGCTGCTCGGGGGAGAGATCGCATGATCATTCGAAATGTCAGGATCCTGGGCGGCGAGCCGGTGGACATCCGGCTCGCGGACGGGATGATCGCCGAGATCGGGCAGGGGCTCGACGGGCCGGAGAGCGTCGACGGCGCGGGAGCGATCGCGCTGCCCGGGCTCGTCGACCTGCACACCCACCTGCGCGAGCCGGGCCGCGAGGACGCCGAGACCGTGCAGACCGGCACCCAGTCCGCCGCCCGGGGCGGCTACACCGCCGTGCACGCCATGGCCAACACCTCGCCCGTCGCCGACACCGCCGGCGTGGTCGAGCAGGTGTGGCGGCTCGGCCGCGAGTTCGGCCACTGCGACGTCCACCCGGTCGGCGCCGTGACCGTCGGGCTGGAGGGCAGGCAGCTCGCCGAGCTCGGCGCCATGGCCGACTCCGCGGCCCGCGTGCGCGTCTTCTCCGACGACGGCAAGTGCGTCGACGACGCGGTGCTGATGCGCCGCGCCCTGGAGTACGTCAAGGCGTTCGACGGCGTCGTCGCCCAGCACGCCCAGGAGCCGAGGCTCACCTCCGGCGCCCAGATGAACGAAGGCGTCGTCTCCGGCAGGCTCGGCCTCACCGGCTGGCCGGCCGTGGCCGAGGAGGCGGTCATCGCCCGCGACTGCCTGCTGGCCGCCCACGTCGGCTCCCGGCTGCACGTCTGCCACGTCTCCACGGCGGGCTCCGTCGAGATCCTGCGCTGGGCCAAGTCCAAGGGCTGGAACGTCACCGCCGAGGTCACCCCCCACCACCTGCTGCTCACCGACGACCTGGTCGAGGAGTCGCCGGTGGGCGCGTACAACCCGATCTACAAGGTCAACCCGCCGCTGCGCACCCGCGCCGACGTCGAGGCGCTGCGCGCCGCGCTGGCCGACGGCACGATCGACGCCGTGGCCACCGACCACGCCCCCCACCCGGTCGAGGACAAGGAGACCGAGTGGTCGGCCGCGGCCATGGGCATGGTCGGCCTGGAGACCGCGCTCAGCGTCGTCCAGGAGGCCATGGTCGAGACCGGCCTGCTCGACTGGGCCGGCGTGGCCGAGCGCATGTCCGTCGTGCCGGCCCGCATCGGCCGCCTGGCCGGGCACGGGCAGCCGCTCCAGGCGGGCTCCCCGGCCAACATCACGCTCTACGACCCGTCCGTACGCACCAAGGTGGATCCGTCCGCCTTCGCGTCGAAGAGCAGGAACACCCCCTACGAGGGCATGACGCTGCCCGGCCGGGTGGTGGCCACGTTCCTGCGCGGCAGGCCGACCGTTCTCGAAGGGAAGCTGGTTTGAACACAGCGCTGCTGGTCCTGGAAGACGGCCGCGTCTTCCACGGGACCCCGTACGGCGCCGAGGGCGAGACGTTCGGCGAGATGGTCTTCAACACCGGCATGACCGGCTACCAGGAGACCCTCACGGACCCCTCCTACCACCGTCAGATCGTCGCCATGACGGCGCCCCACATCGGCAACACCGGCGTCAACGACGAAGACCCCGAGTCCCGGCGCGTCTGGGTGGCCGGTTACGTCGTGCGCGAGCCGTCCCGGATCGTCTCCAACTGGCGGGCCACCCGCTCGCTGGACGACTACCTCAAGGAGCAGGGCGTCGTCGGGATCGCCATCCCCGGCACCCGCGCCCTGACCCGCCACCTGCGCGAGCGCGGCGCCATGCGCGCCGGCATCTTCACCGCGCCGTCCGAGCCGGTCGAGGAGCTGGTCGAGCGCGTACGCCGCTCACCGGGCATGGAAGGAGCCGATCTGGCCGCCGAGGTGGCCACGACCGAGCCCTATGTCGTGCCGGCCATCGGCGGCAGGCGCTACGCCGTGGCGGCGGTCGATCTCGGCATCAAGGGGATGACGCCGCAGCGCATGGCCGAGCGCGGCTGCGAGGTGCACGTGCTGCCGGCGACCGCGACGTTCGACGACATCATGGCGGTCGGGCCCGACGGCGTCTTCTTCTCCAACGGGCCGGGCGACCCGGCCACGGCCGACGTCTCGGCGCTGCGGGAGGTGCTCGGGGCCGGGGTGCCGTTCTTCGGCATCTGCTTCGGCAACCAGCTGTTCGGCCGGGCGCTGGGGCTGTCGACGTACAAGCTGCGTTACGGCCACCGCGGCGTCAACCAGCCGGTCCAGGACGTCCGCACCGGCAAGGTCGAGATCTCCGCCCACAACCACGGGTTCGCCGTGGAAGCGCCGCTCGACGGGCCGTTCGAGACGCCCTTCGGGCCGGCCGAGGTCAGCCACGTCAACCTCAACGACCGCTGCGTCGAGGGCCTGCGCCTGCTGGAGCGGCCCGCCTTCAGCGTCCAGTACCACCCGGAGGCCGCCGCCGGGCCGCACGACGCCGCCTACCTGTTCGACGAGTTCTGTGAGGTCATGAGCCGTGCCCAAGCGTGAGGACATCAGGTCCGTCCTGGTCATCGGCTCGGGGCCGATCGTGATCGGACAGGCCTGCGAGTTCGACTACTCCGGCACTCAGGCGTGCCGCGTGCTGCGCGCCGAGGGGTTCCGCGTCATCCTCGTCAACAGCAACCCCGCGACGATCATGACCGACCCGGAGTTCGCCGACGCCACGTACGTCGAGCCGATCACCCCCGAGTACGTCGAGAAGATCATCGCCAAGGAGCGCCCCGACGCGCTCCTGCCGACGCTGGGCGGCCAGACCGCGCTCAACACCGCGGTCGCCCTGCACGAGTCGGGCGTCCTGGCCAAGTACGAGGTCGAGCTGATCGGCGCCGACTTCGACGCCATCCAGGCGGGGGAGAACCGCGAGCGGTTCAAGGAGATCGTCGCCAAGGTCGCCCGCGAGCACGGTCTCAACGCCGAGTCGGCCAAGTCGGTCATCTGCCACACCATGGACGAATGCCTGGCCGCCGCTGAGGAGCTGGGCTACCCGCTGGTGGTGCGGCCGTCGTTCACCATGGGCGGGGTCGGCTCCGGGTTCGCCCACACCGCCGACGACCTGCGGCGCATCGCCGGCGCCGGGCTCGACGCGTCCCCGACCACCGAGGTGCTCCTGGAGGAGTCGATCCTCGGCTGGAAGGAGTACGAGCTCGAGGTCATGCGCGACAAGGCCGACAACGTCGTCATCGTCTGCTCCATCGAGAACATCGACCCGATGGGCGTCCACACCGG
Source organism: Nonomuraea terrae (assembly GCF_004348995.1). GTDB lineage: Bacteria > Actinomycetota > Actinomycetes > Streptosporangiales > Streptosporangiaceae > Nonomuraea > Nonomuraea terrae. The sequence goes on along the minus strand of NZ_SMKQ01000009.1, from coordinate 66,566 downwards.
CGACAGCGTCACCGTCGCGCCCGCGCTGACCCTGACCGACCGCGAATACCAGAACATGCGCGACGTCGCCATCGCGGTCATCCGCGAGGTCGGCGTCGACACCGGCGGCTGCAACATCCAGTTCGCGGTCGACCCGCGCACCGGCCGCATGATCGTCATCGAGATGAACCCGCGCGTGTCGCGCTCGTCGGCGCTGGCCTCCAAGGCCACCGGCTTCCCGATCGCGAAGATCGCCGCCAAGCTGGCCATCGGTTACACGCTCGACGAGATCCCCAACGACATCACCAAGGAGACGCCGGCCTCCTTCGAGCCGACGCTCGACTACATCGTGGTGAAGGTGCCGCGCTTCGCGTTCGAGAAGTTCCGCGGCGCCGACCAGACGCTCACCACCCACATGAAGTCGGTCGGCGAGGCCATGGCCATCGGCCGGTCCTTCCCCGAGGCGCTGCAGAAGGCGCTGCGCTCGCTGGAGAAGAAGAACTCCTCCTTCACCTGGGCGGGCCCGCTCGTGCCGAAGGACGAGCTGCTGGAGCGCTGCCGCGTCCCGCACGACGGGCGGCTGCGCACGATGCAGCAGGCCATCAGGGCGGGCGCCACCCCCGAGGAGCTGTACACCGCCACCAGCGTCGACCCGTGGTTCATCGACCAGCTCTTCGGCATCCACGAGACGGCCGAGGCCGTCGCCGAAGCGCCCGAGCTGACCGCCGAGGTGCTCGAGCAGGCCAAGCACCTCGGGTTCAGCGACGCGCAGATCGGCGAGATCCGCGGCATCGACGAGGCCAGGGTGCGCGACCTGCGCCACGCCCTCGGGCTGCGGCCGGTCTACAACACCGTCGACACCTGCGCCGCCGAGTTCGCCGCCAAGACGCCGTACCTCTACTCCACCTACGACGAGGAGACCGAGGTCCCCGCGGGTGAGCGGGAGAAGGTCATCATCCTCGGCTCCGGGCCCAACCGCATCGGGCAGGGCATCGAGTTCGACTACGCGTGCGTGCACGCCTCGTTCGAGCTGTCGCGGGCCGGGTTCGAGACCGTCATGGTCAACTGCAACCCCGAGACCGTCTCGACCGACTACGACACCTCCGACCGGCTCTACTTCGAGCCGCTCACGCTGGAGGACGTCCTGGAGGTCGTCCACGCCGAGCAGCAGACCGGCACGGTCGCGGGCGTGATCGTGCAGCTCGGCGGGCAGACGCCGCTGGGCCTGGCGCAGGCGCTGAAGGACGCCGGGGTGCCCGTGGTCGGCACCTCGCCCGAGTCGATCCACCTCGCCGAGGAGCGCGGCGCGTTCGGGCGGGTGCTCGCCGAGGCGGGGCTGCCCGCGCCCAAGCACGGCACCGCGCTGACCGTGGCCGAGGCCGTGGAGATCGCCGAGGAGATCGCCTACCCCGTGCTGGTGCGCCCCTCCTACGTGCTCGGCGGCGCCGGCATGGCCATCGTCTACGACGAGGACACCCTCACCCGGTACATGTCCGCCCAGGAGGGCGGCCACCCGGTGCTGATCGACAAGTTCCTCGACGAGGCCATCGAGATCGACGTCGACGCCCTCTACGACGGCGTGGAGCTCTACCTCGGCGGCGTCATGGAGCACATCGAGGAGGCCGGCATCCACTCCGGCGACTCGGCCTGCGCCCTGCCGCCGATCACGCTCGGCAGCCACGACATCAAGCGCATCCGCGCCGCCACCGAGGCGATCGCCGCGGGGGTGGGCGTGCGAGGCCTGCTCAACGTCCAGTACGCCATGTCCGCCGGCGTCCTGTACGTGCTGGAGGCCAACCCGCGCGCCAGCCGTACGGTGCCGTTCGTGTCGAAGGCCACGGCGACGCCGCTGGCCAAGGCGGCGGCCCGGGTGATGCTCGGGGCGTCGATCGCCTCGCTGCGCGAGGAGGGCATGCTGCCCGCCACCGGCGACGGCGGCACGCTGCCGATGGAGGCGTCCATCGCGGTCAAGGAGGCCGTGCTGCCCTTCAACCGCTTCCGCGGCGTCGACATCGTGCTCGGGCCCGAGATGCGCTCCACGGGCGAGGTCATGGGCATCGACGAGTTCTTCGGCATCGCGTACGCCAAGTCGCAGGCGGGCGCCTACGGCGAGCTCCCGACGAAGGGACGCGCGTTCGTTTCCGTCGCCAACAGGGACAAGCGTGCGATGATCTTCCCTGTGAGGGCGCTGGCCGACCTGGGCTTCGAGATCCTGGCCACCGAGGGCACCGCGGAGGTGCTGCGCCGCAACGGCGTCCATGCCAAGATCGTGCGAAAGCACAGCGAGGGACCGGGGCCCGGAGGTGAGCCAACGAGCGTGCAGTGCATCCTCGACGGCGAGGTCGACCTGATCGTCAACACGCCCTTCGGCGAGTCGGGGACGCGGCTCGACGGCTACGACATCCGCACGGCCGCCGTACTGCGCGGCATCCCGTGCATCACCACGGTCGCGGGACTCGCCGCGGCGGCGGCGGGCATCCAGGCGATCGTACGCGGCGACGTCGGCGTACGGTCGCTGCAGGAGCACGCACGGGCACTCCGGGGCTGACCCGGGCACGGGAGGTGAAGACGACTGGCCGGTACACCGGTGCAGGTGACGGGCACGGTGCTGACGACGCGCCGGGTCGACGCCTACCATGCGCTGACGGTAGTGGCGCCCGGCATCGCCGAGCGTTACCGGCCCGGTCACTTCGTCTCGGTGGCGGTCGGCGGGCCCCACACGTCGATGGTGACGCGCCGTGCGCTGTCCATCCACGACGTGAAGGCCGACTACGGCGGCACGGTCGAGCTCGTCTTCACCATGCGCGGCCCCGGCACGGCCTGGCTGGCCGAGCGGCGCGCCCGTGACACGCTCGACCTGGTCGGGCCGCTCGGGCGGCCGTTCCCGCTGCCCCGCGACCCCGCCCACTGCGTGCTGGTCGGCTCCGAGTACGGCTCCGCCGTGCTCTTCCCGCTGGCCGACGCGCTGCTGGCGCGGGGCTGCCGGGTCGACTTCGTGCTCGGCGGCGCCGGGGCGGAGCGGGTGTTCGGGGCGATGCGGGCACGCCGGATGGCCACGACGACCACGCTGACCACCGAGGACGGCTCGCTCGGCCTGCGCGGCAAGGTCACCGACGCGCTGCCGTCGGTGATCGCCGACACGCGGGCCGACGCGGTCTACGCGTGCGCGCCGATGGAGACGCTGCGGGCGGTGACGGCGGTGGCGATGGAGTTCGACATCCCGGTGCAGGTGGCGGTGGAGGAGTCGATGGCCTGCGGGATCGGCGTCTGCATGACCTGCGTGCTTCCGGTCATCGGCGATGACGGGGCCACCAGGATGGTCCGGGCGTGCGCCGAGGGGCCGGTGTTCCGCGGGGAGCGGGTGCGTTTCGAGGACGTGGGGACGATCCCGTTCGACGCGCTCGGCGCCCCCGGAGGCGGTGTGCGACATGTCGGTTGATATGAGGACATTTCTGGCGCACGTGGAGCTGGCGAACCCGGTCACCACGGCCGCCGGCTGCGCCTCCTCCGGCCGGGAGCTCGCGCAGTTCTTCGACCTGCACCGGCTCGGCGCGCTGACCACCCGCTCGATCACCATGGCGCCGCGCGCCGGCCGGCCCACGCCGCGCATGGCCGAGACGCCCTCCGGCATGCTCAACGCCGTCGGGCTGCAGGGGCCGGGCATCGACGCGTTCCTGGAGCGCGAGCTGCCCTGGCTGGCCCAGCGCGGCATCAAGACCATCGTCTCGATCGGCGGCGGCACCGTCGCCGAGTACTCCGAGCTGGCCCGCAGGCTCGCCGACGCGCCCGGGGTGACCGCGCTGGAGGTCAACCTTTCCTGCCCGAACATGGAGGATCGCGGGCGCGTGTTCGCGCGCGAGGGCAGCGCCGCCGCCGAGGTGATCGCCTCCGTACGCTCGATCATGCGCTACGACGTGCCGGTCGTCGCCAAGCTCGCGCCCGACGTGGCCGACATCGTCGCCGTCGCGCGGGCCTGCGTGGACGCCGGGGCCGACGCGCTGTCCATGATCAACAATCCGCTGGGCATGGCCATCGACACCGAGGCGCTGCGGCCCTCGCTCGCCGCCGTCACCGGCGGCCTGTCGGGGCCGGCCATCCTGCCGCTGGCCGTACGGTGTGTCTGGCAGGTCCACGCCGCCCTCCCCGGGGTGCCGCTCATCGGCATCGGCGGCGTGATGAGCGGCCGCGACGCCTTCCAGCTCGTCCTCGCGGGCGCCTGCGTGGTCGGCGTCGGCACGGCGCTGTTCCACGACCCGTACGCCTGCCTGCGCATCGAACGCGAGCTGGAGGACCTGCTGAGGGCCCGCGGCTTCCAGCGCCTGGCCGACGCCGTCGGCCTGGCGCATCGCCCGCCGGGGAGCGCGCCCCGGCACCTGTTGGTAGACACCGAGGAGAGCACGCCTTGACTCCCGAATCCCAGGAGCGCACCTGTTGACCCCCGCACCCATCGCCGTCGCTCTCGACGCCCCCGACCTGGAGACCGCCGCCCAATGGGCCGCCCTGGTCACACCGCACGTCAGCACGGTCAAGGTGGGGCTGGAGCTCTACCTGCGCTACGGCCCCGACGTGATCGCCTCCGTGCGGGGGGCCAGCGGCGTCGCCGTTTTCCTGGACCTGAAGCTGCACGACATCCCCAACACCGTCGCCGGGGCCTCCCGGGCGGTGGCGCGGCTGCGGCCGTCCATCCTCACCGTGCACGCCGCCGGTGGGCCCGCCATGATCAGGGCCGCGGTGGAGGCCGCGCCGCACACCCGGATCGCCGCCGTGACCATCCTGACCTCCCTGTCGGAGTCCGACCTCGGCCGTATCGGCATCGCCGGGCCGGCCGACGACGCCGTACGCCGCCTGTCCGCCCTGTCGGTCGAGGCGGGCGCCACGGCGCTGGTGTGCTCGCCCAACGAGGTGTCGGCGGTGCGCGCCGAGGTGGGCGACGGGATCACGCTCATCACGCCCGGCGTGCGTCCCAAGGGGACCGACGCGCAGGACCAGATGCGGGTGGCCACCCCGGAGCAGGCCCTGGCCGACGGGGCCGATCTGCTCGTCATCGGCCGTCCCATCACCGCCGCCCCCGATCCAGGCGCCGCCGCGGCGGCCATCGCCGCCTCCCTGCGCCGCGCCTCCTGACCGCCACCGCAGTCATATTCGCCTGTCCAAGCAGGTGGACAGGTCGAGCGGACCGAGGAGGGCCTGGAGCGCTACGGCGGCCTCGGCATCGCGCGCGAGGACGGGAGGGGCGCCACAGGGCCGCCGCCGCGAACCTGGACCGCTTCGGCGCGCCCGCCGCCCTGTCCGGCCGCGTCGGCCGCGACACGGGCCCGGCTCGACGGTCCGGCGTCGGCATGTGCCCGCAGTCCGTCACGCCGATGCTGCCGGCGGAGGGCGTGGTCGACGCACCACGGATCGCACCCGGCATGACGGGGCCGTCCAGGCATTCGATCGTTTGGCCGAGGCTTTGCGCCGGTGACGGCGCTCCGCGATGACGCGGGGTAGAGGATTGAGGTGCGGATCGAGGACTACGCCCTCATCGGGGACACGCGGTCGGCGGCCCTCGTCGGTCGCGACGGATCGATCGACTGGCTCTGTCTTCCCCGCTTCGACTCGCCCGCGTGTTTCGCCAAGCTCCTCGGCGACGCGTCCAACGGGTTCTGGCGGCTGGCCCCCGCCGGGCACGAGACGGCCACGCGGCGCGCGTACGTCGACGACACGCTGATCCTCGAGACCGTGTGGGAGACCGCCACCGGGACCGTCAAGGTCATCGACTTCATGCCTCCCCGGCACACCAACCCCGACCTGGTGCGGATCGTGGAGGGCGTGTCCGGGACGGTGGACATGTCCGTAGAGATCAGTATCCGGTTCGACTACGGCAGGATCGTGCCGTGGAGCCGTCTCATCGACGGCCACCTCCACGCCGTCGGCGGGCCCGACTCGATCTGGATCCACGCGCCCGTCCCCCTGCGGGGCGACGGCCACCGGCATTCCGGCACCTTCACGATCGCCGCGGGGGAACGCCGGGCGTTCGTGTTCGCGTGGCAGCCCTCGCACCTGCCGAAGCCCGACCACATGGATCCCAGTGATCAGCTCAGCAAGACCAGGATGTTCTGGGAGGAATGGGTCTCCCACTGCCAGGCCACAGGCCCCTGGCGCGGCGCCGTGGTCCGTTCCCTCATCACGCTCAAGGCGCTCACCTACAGCCCGACCGGCGGCATCGTGGCGGCGCCCACCACGTCGCTGCCCGAGCACATCGGCGGCGTACGCAACTGGGACTACCGGTACTGCTGGCTGCGCGACGCCGCCATGACCCTCGACGCCCTGTCCAGGGCCGGATACGTCGGCGAGGCCGGTGCCTGGCTGGACTGGCTGCTCCGCGCCGTGGCGGGCCGCCCTGAGGACCTCCAGGTCACGTACGGAGTGGCGGGCGAGAGGCGGCTCCCGGAGCAGACGCTGGACTGGCTTTCCGGTTACGAGGGCTCCCGCCCGGTGCGGATCGGCAACGACGCCGTCAGCCAGCTCCAGCTCGACGTCTACGGCCAGGCGCTCGGCTGCATCTACCGGGCCCGCAAGCACGGGATGCCGCCGCCCGACAGCTACGCCTGGTCCACCGTCCGCAAGCTGATGGACTTCATCGAGCGCAGCTGGGACCAGCCCGACGAGGGTCTGTGGGAGATCCGCGGCCGGCGGCGGCATTTCGTCCATTCCAAGGTCATGGTGTGGGCGGCGGCCGACCATGTGGTGCGGGCCGTCGAGGAGTTCGGCCGCACCGGGCCCGTCGAGCGCTGGCGCGCCTTCCGGCAACGGATCCACGCCGAGGTCTGCGACAAGGGCTTCGACGCCGAGCGCGGCACGTTCACCCAGTCGTACGGCTCGCGCGAGCTTGACGCGGCGCTGCTCCTCATCCCGATCGTCGGCTTCCTGCCGCCGGAGGACCCGCGGGTCGTCGGCACGGTCGACGCCATCCAGCGCGAGCTGACGACGGACGGTCTCCTGCTGCGCTATCCGACCTCCGAGCACAACGACATCGACGGGCTCCCCGGCACCGAGGGCGCCTTCCTCGCGGGCAGCTTCTGGCTGGCCGAGGCGCTCGCCCTCCTCGGACGCAAGGACGAGGCCACGGAGCTGTTCGAACGGCTGCTGGGCCTCACCAACGACGTGGGCCTGCTCGCCGAGGAGTACGACCCCGTGCGGGAGCGCCAGCTGGGCAATTTCCCGCAGGCGTTCACACACGTCCACCTGATCCACACGGCCCAGGCGCTCAGCTAGCCCGAGGCCGTCACGAAGCGTGACGCGGGAAGCCGGGACGGCGGTCTTCTCCGGGCATCGCGACGGCGCCGTGGAGGCGGCGCCGCGGAGACCGGGAAAGGGCCCGCGCACAAGATCATAAGGTATCCGTGAGGCGTGTCGCACGCGATCTTCGATCGGGTTTCGGCCCAGGTCTGGACGGGGTTTCGGACATGGGGAGCCGCCAGTGGCGCGATCATCGTCGCACTTCACGGCGCCGGCGCGAGCCGGCGTGCGAAGGGGGAAGTGAGGGCGATTTGATCAGCAGAAGGTGATTTTACGATCACGCACAGTGATGAAGTGGATTTTGTCGCGAGAGAAACCGCTCTTGACGTTGCTTAGGGGGCGATGACCAGCTAGTTTCCCTTCCCGTCCGAGTACATCGACAGAAATTCGAGGTGACCCGGCGTGGCTCTTCCTCCCCTGACCCCCGAGCAGCGCGCCGCAGCCCTGGAGAAGGCTGCAAAGGCCCGTAAAGAGCGTGCCGAGGTCAAGAACCGGCTCAAGCATGGCGCGGTTTCTCTGGCTGAGGTGCTCAAGGATGGGCAGGCCGACGACGTCATCGGCAAGATGAAGGTGTCGGCTTTGTTGGAATCGCTCCCTGGCGTCGGCAAGGTCCGCGCCAAGCAGCTCATGGAGCGGCTCGCCATCGCCGAGTCCCGCCGCGTGCGGGGCCTCGGCGCGAACCAGCGGGCCGCCCTCGAGCGCGAGTTCGGTGGCAACGAGAGCTAGTCTCTGTTCCACACGAAAGCGCAGGTTCAACGGGGGGTAGGAAGTGACCGAGAGGTCCTGGTCCGGCGACGTCAGTGCCCATGAGGCGCTCGGATCAGGAGCGGAGGACGACTTCCTGCCCTTGAGCGAGCGGCGGCTGACGGTCCTGTCAGGGCCGTCAGGCGTCGGCAAGTCCACGGTCGTCGCCGAGCTCCGGCGGGCACACCCCGAGGTGTGGCTGTCGGTCTCGGTGACCACCAGGAGACCCCGGCCCGGCGAGGTCAACGGGGTCCACTACTTCTTCGTCGACGGCGAGGAGTTCGACCGGCTGGTCGAGGCGGGCGAGCTGCTGGAGTGGGCGGAGTTCGCGGGCAACCGCTACGGCACCCCGCGCGAGGCGGTGCTGAAGAAGCTCGCCGACGGCGTCCCGACGCTGCTCGAGATCGACCTCGAGGGCGCCAGGCAGGTACGCAGGAGCATGCCGGAGGCGCTGCTGGTGTTCCTGGCCCCGCCGAGCTGGGAGGAGCTGGAGAAGCGGCTGCGCGGGCGCGGCACCGAGCCTGAGGACGTCATCGCGCGCCGGTTGGAGGCCGGGCGGATCGAGATGGCCGCCGAGGGCGAATTCGACCTCACCTTGGTCAACACAAGCGTCCAAGACGTGTGTCACCGGCTGATAGCCTTGATGACTGACCCTCAGGGGGTCACGACAACCACCAACCGAGAGGTCTGACAATCGTGGCAGGCACCACCCCGGCCGCGGAGGGCATCACCAACCCGCCGATCGACGCGCTGCTCGACATCGTCGACAGCAAATACTCACTGGTGATCATGGGTGCCAAGCGCGCCCGCCAGATCAACGCCTACTACTCCCAGCTCGGCGAGGGCCTGCTGGAATACGTCGGGCCGCTGGTCGAGACGCACGCTCAGGAGAAGCCGCTGTCCATCGCACTGCGCGAGGTCTCCGAGGGGCTGCTCAACGCCGAGCCCATCGAAGGCGCGGTCTGACCCCTTCGATGAAGGTCGTCCTGGGCGTCAGCGGCGGCATCGCCGCGTACAAGGCGTGTGAGCTGCTGCGGCTCTTCACCGAATCCGGGCACGAGGTGCGGGTCGTCCCGACCCGCGAGGCCCTCAAGTTCGTGGGCGCGCCCACCTGGGCCGCCCTGTCGGGCAACCCCGTCTCGGCCGAGGTGTGGGACGACGTTCACGAGGTCCCCCATGTGCGGATCGGCAAGGGGGCCGACCTCGTCGTCGTGGCGCCCGCGACCGCCGACGTGCTGGCCAGGGCGGCCCACGGGCTGGCCGGCGACCTGCTGACCAACACGCTGCTGACGGCCACGTGCCCGGTGGTGTTCGCGCCCGCGATGCACACCGAGATGTGGCAGCACCCCGCGACCCGGGCCAACGTCGCGACGCTGCGCGAGCGCGGCGCCGTCGTCATCGACCCCGCCGTGGGGCGCCTCACCGGCGCCGACACCGGCCCCGGGCGGCTGCCCGACCCGGCCGAGATCTTCCAGGTCTGCCTGCGCGTGCTGCGCGGCCGGCCGCTCGACCTCGCCGGGCGCAGGATCGTGGTCTCCGCCGGCGGCACGCGCGAGGCGATCGACCCCGTGCGCTTCATCGGCAATCGTTCCTCCGGCCTGCAGGGCTACGCCCTCGCCCGCACGGCCGTCGCGCGGGGCGCCGAGGTGACCCTCGTGGCGGCCAACGTGACGCTGCCCGACCCCGCCGGCGCCAAGATCGTGCGGGTGGAGTCGACCGCGGACTTGCGCGACGCGGTGCTCGAGGCCTCGGCGGGCGCCGACGCGGTGGTCATGGCCGCCGCGGTAGCCGACTTCCGGCCCGCGACACGCCAGGGCTCCAAGATCAAGAAAACGGACGGCGAGCCCGAGCCCATCCGGCTGGCGAAGAACCCCGACATCCTCGCCGAACTGGGCGAGCGGCGCCGCGCGGCAGGGGCCGCGCGGGCCGGTGCGGAGGGATCCGGCGTGATCGTCGGTTTCGCGGCCGAGACCGACGACGTGCTCGCCAACGGGCAGGCCAAGCTCGCCCGCAAGGGCTGCGACCTGCTCGTGGTCAACCAGGTGGGGGAGGGGCTGGCGTTCGGCACCCCCGACAACGCGGCCACCGTGCTGGTGGCGGGCGGAGAGCCGGTCGAGGTGCCGTTCGGGCCCAAGGAAGACCTGGCCGACGCCGTGTGGGACCTCGTGGCCGCTCGCCTTTCCTGACACGTCCGATATCGATAAACGGACACGCCGCTCATTCAGTGTGCAATCCGTTTATAAGCAGTTACCTGATCACCTGTTGCGACACCCCCGTACGCCTGCGGATACTTGGGGCAAAGGGGGATGGAATGCCGGTGGGTTCTGCTGTCAGGGATCGTTGTAGGACGTTGCTCGGCGACCAAGGGGAGATCCACTACGTCTTCCCGGCTTTCTCCGCGGGGCCGGCGGGCTCGGGGAACTTCCTCGTCGTCGTCACCGCCTCGGCCATATCCGTGCTCGCCACCCGGACGCTGCGCGCCGATCGGCCGGTGTCGGTGGTCGCGGAGTTCCCGCGGCACACCAGGCTCGGCCCGATCCGGCCCGGGCCGGTGATCGAGCTCGGCTCGCGGGTGTTCGAGTTCGACGAGGAGTACGCCTCGGTGGTCTCGGCCGCCGACGCGGAGATCTTCGCGCCGGAGAGTCTCCCGCCGGATCCGCTGCCCGAACTGTGATAGGAGACAGTAGGTGGACGGTTTCGCGACTCGGTGCCCGGTAGGGCTAGACTTCGGCCAGGCCCGAGCACGCCCATCCGCCCCGGGCCTAACATTCGTCAGCAGCCGCTGCATGAGGAGCCACTGAGTTGTCACGTCGCCTGTTCACCTCCGAGTCGGTCACAGAGGGCCACCCGGACAAGATCGCCGACCAGATCAGTGACGCGATTCTCGACGCCATGCTCAAGGACGACCCCAAGAGCCGGGTCGCGGTCGAGACGCTGATCACCACCGGCCAGGTCCACGTCGCAGGCGAGGTCACGACCGAGACCTACGTCGACATCCCCGGCGTCATCCGGGAGAAGATCCTGGAGATCGGCTACGACGCCTCCCACAAGGGCTTCGACGGCGCCTCGTGCGGCGTGTCGGTGTCCATCGGAGCGCAGTCGCCCGACATCGCCCAGGGCGTCGACAACGCCTACGAGCACCGCGTCGACGGTGACGACGACGAGCTCGACCGCCAGGGCGCCGGCGACCAGGGCCTCATGTTCGGCTACGCCTGCCGCGAGACCCCCGAGCTGATGCCGCTGCCGATCACGCTGGCCCACCGGCTCGCCCAGCGGCTGTCCGAGGTGCGCAAGACCGGCACGGTGCCCTACCTCCGTCCCGACGGCAAGACCCAGGTGACGATCGAATACGACGGTGACACGCCGATCCGGCTCGACACCGTGGTCGTCTCCACGCAGCACGCGGCCGAGATCGACCTCAAGGAAATGCTGACGCCCGACATCAAGGAGCACGTGGTCGACCCCGTGCTCGCCGACCTCGACCTGCAGACCGAGGGCTACCGCCTGCTGGTCAACCCGACCGGCCGCTTCGAGATCGGCGGCCCGATGGGCGACGCCGGCCTCACCGGCCGCAAGATCATCATCGACACCTACGGCGGCATGGCCCGCCACGGCGGCGGCGCCTTCTCGGGCAAGGACGCGTCCAAGGTCGACCGCTCGGCCGCCTACGCCATGCGCTGGGTCGCCAAGAACGTCGTGGCCGCCGGGCTCGCCGACCGGTGCGAGGTGCAGGTGGCGTACGCGATCGGCAAGGCCGAGCCGGTGGGTCTGTTCGTGGAGTGCTTCGGCACCGAGAAGGTGCCCGTGGAGAAGATCCAGGAGGCCGTGCTCCAGGTGTTCGACCTGCGCCCGGCCGCCATCATCCGCGACCTCGACCTGCTGCGCCCGATCTACTCCGAGACCGCCGCCTACGGCCACTTCGGCCGCGAGGGCTTCTCCTGGGAGTCCACCGACCGCGCCGAGACCCTGCGCAACGCCGCCGGCCTCTGATCGTCCGGCTCCCCCTGCGGGAGCCTCGCCCGACCGGTGCCGCTTCGCCACGACGCGGCACCGGTCTGCGTGTTTCCCGCAGGTGGTCGCCGTGCGCGTGGACGTCGCGGGTGGCGGGGTCTGGTAGACGTTAGGCGTGACCCACTCCTCCGACGACGCCCTCCTGCCGCTCGAAGCCGTGCGGCCCCCGGTGTCGGCGAAGGACACCAGAGGGGCCCCCGTCGCCGCGCCCGAGCGGCCCGTGGCCAGGGTCGTGGTCGACAGCCCGCTCCCGCACCTCGACCGGCCCTTCGACTACCTGGTGCCCGCCACCCTGCACGAGACCGCCGAGCCCGGGGTGCGGGTGCGGCTGCGGTTCGCGGGCAAGCTCGTCGACGGGTTCCTGCTCGAACGTGTCGGCGCGAGCGACCACGAGGGCAAACTGACCCCGCTGGAACGTGTGGTCTCCCCGGAGCGGGTGCTCACCCCGGAGATCGCCGGACTGGCCAGGGCGGTCGCCGACCGGTACGCGGGCACGCTCACCGACGTGCTGCGCCTGGCGATCCCGCCGCGCCACGCCAAGGCCGAAGCCGAACCGGCCCCTGAGCCGTCCGAGGCCGCTCCGGCGGCCGCGAAAGAGGCTTCCCCAGAGCCGGGCCCCTCAGTGGCGAGCGCGTGGGACGCGTACGCCGCCGGGCGGTCGTTCCTGAAGGCGTTGCGCGACGGGCGCGCGCCCCGCGCCGTGTGGTCGGCGCTGCCCGGGGCCAGGGGGTGGGCGACCGAGCTGGCCGAGGCGGTGCTGGCCACCCTCGACGGCGGCAGGGGAGCGGTCGTCGTGGTGCCCGACGGCAAGGACGTCGCGCTGGCCGACGTCGCGTTCGCCCGGATGCTCGGCCCCGGCAGGCACGTTGCGCTCACCGCCGACCTCGGCCCGGCCGAGCGCTACCGGCGGTGGCTGAAGGTGCTGAGAGGCCACGTACGCGCCGTCGTCGGCACCCGTACCGCCATGTTCGCCCCCGTCGCGGATCTCGGCCTGGTGGCCATCTGGGACGACGGCGACGACCTGCACGCCGAACGGCTGGCCCCCTACCCGCACGCCCGCGAGGTGCTCGGGCTGCGCGCCCACCGGGCCGGGGCGGCCATGCTGATCGGCGGCTACGCGCGTACCGCCGAGGCCACCCAGCTCGTCGCGACCGGCTGGGCCCGGCCCATCGTGGCCGCCCGTACGACGATCAGGAGTCTCGCGCCCCGCGTACGCCCCGCGGGAGAGGACGCCGAGCTGGCCAAGGATCAGGCCGCACGGCAGGCCCGGCTGCCCAGCATCGCCTGGCGGGCGCTGCGCCACGGCCTGGAGCGCGGCCCGGTGCTGGTGCAGGTGCCCAGGCGCGGCTACCTGCCCGCCCTGGCCTGCCGCCACTGCCGTACGCCCGCCCGCTGCGTCCTGCCTCCGACCAGGCAGGTCGCGCCTCCGGACGCCGGCTCGGCGATGGCGGGGGCGATCCAGCTGGGCGGCGCGGGGGAGCGGGCGCCGGACGACCAGGACCAGGCCGGCACGCGTGGGAGGGCGGCCGGGTGGCCGGAGGCGCCCGCCGGGATGATGGCGGAGACCCACGCGGTTCCGCCCTCGGGCGAGGGGGAGCCGCGCTGCCACGGGCCACTCGCCCTGAGAGCCGGCCACACGGCCCCCTACTGCCGCTGGTGCGGCCGGGTGGACGCGGCGTGGCGCTGCCCGTCCTGCGGCAGCCCCCGGCTGCGCGCCGTGGTCACCGGCGCCCGCCGTACCGCCGAGGAGCTGGGGCGGGCCTTCCCGTCCGTGCCGGTGCGCACCTCCGGGCGCGACGGCGTCCTCGCGTCGGTTGCCGACGCCCGCGCGCTCGTCGTCGCCACGCCGGGCGCCGAGCCCGTGGCCGAGGGCGGTTACGCGGCGGCCGTGCTGCTCGACGGGTGGGCCCTGCTCGGACGGGCGGACCTGCGGGCGGGCGAGGAGGCGGTGCGCCGGTGGATGAACGCCGCCGCCCTGCTGCGCCCCGCCGCCGAGCTGGTGGTGCTCGGCGACGCCGGGCTGCCCGCCGTACAGGCTCTGATCAGGTGGGATCCGGTCGGTCACGCCGAGCGGGAGCTCGGCGACCGCGCCGAGCTGGGGTTCCCGCCCGCCGTGCGGATGGCCACGCTCACCGGCGCGCCCGCCGCGGTCCGGCAGATGCTCGACGAGGTACGCCTCCCGCCCGAGGCGCAGGTGCTCGGCCCCGTCCCGGTGGACGACTCCGGGCAGGAACGCGCCATGATCCGGATACGCCGGTCGGGCGGCGCAGCCCTGGCCGCCGCGCTCAAAGGGGCCAGCGGGGTGCGTGCGGCGCGCAAGACGCCTGATGTCGTGAGGGTGAGTGTCGACCCCCTCGACCTGATTTAGACCCTTTCCCCGATTCGCTCATCCGTTGGCCAGCCGTTAGCGTGCCTCTGTGTCGATCGAATGGGTGAACCAAGCCATCGACGACCTGCGTGCTTGGGGGAGCACGCGGGGCGTCGAGGTTGACGCGGACGAGGTCCGCCTGCTCTGCGACTACGCCAGCGACTATCTGAACGTCAACGAACTGGGTGACTTCACCCCGGAGACCTTTGACGAGCTGCTGCTGTCCATCTACCCGCGCAAGGTCATCGCGCCGCCCGAGAGCGCGTCCGAGACCGTCGCCGCGGCCCGCACACTCGTCGGCTACCTGAGCGAGGCCGGCAAGGTGAGCGCCCAGACCGCCGCGCGCATGCACGAGCGGCTCGACGACATCGCGCCGCGCATGGTCGAGGCCCTCGCCGACCCGGCGAACTTCGGCATGGCCAAGAGCCTGTTCAGCTCGATCGGTCCCGAGTCGCTCGAGCAGTCGGTCGCCATCCCCGCCGGCGAGCTGCCCGACCTGGGCGAGGCACCCTGCGACTGCCCGGGCTGCACGCCGCTGCCCGCCGTGCGGCTGGCCGAGACCGAGGAGCTGCGCGCGGGGCTCGCGACCGTGCCGATGCTGGCCGAGGAGCCGCTGCCCGCCGGCGGCGACCCGCTGAACGCCTGGTCCGAGCGCGTGGCCCGGATGCTCGACCACGACACCGGCGGCGCGGTCACCGGCTCGCCCGAGCTCGACGAGGGCCTCTACGACCTGTTCGACATGCTCTACCGCCTCCAGGTGCGGGTGCCCGTCACCGTGATCGGCGACTACCTCGACGAGATCTCCGGCGACACCCCCGCCGACCTGCCCGCCGTGCTCGACCGGCTGGTCTGGTGCGGGATGGTCGACACCGACGGCGACACGGCCGAGCTCACCCCGTACGCCCTCTGGGCGCTGCGTGCACATTACCTGGCCCTCG
This sequence comes from Nonomuraea terrae, assembly GCF_004348995.1. Taxonomy (GTDB): domain Bacteria; phylum Actinomycetota; class Actinomycetes; order Streptosporangiales; family Streptosporangiaceae; genus Nonomuraea; species Nonomuraea terrae. The sequence continues at coordinate 51,245 of NZ_SMKQ01000009.1, read as the reverse complement.
GCATGGACGCCCCGCTGGCCCCCGACCTGGCCGAGGCCGACGCGCACGAGCTCATCGAAGGGTTGCTCGAAGGCGTGCCCACCGAGCTGGCCGAGGCCGACATCGCCCGCTGGCTGGCCGGTCGCGATCCCGGCGAGGCCGCCGCCGAGCTGCTCGCCGCCGCCTCGGGCGCGCCCGCCGTGGCCCGCGGCATCGCCATCACCATCGTCGACCGTCTCGGCTCCGGGGCGGAGGCCCAGGTGCGCGCCTACCTCGACGACCAGGAGCTGCGGCCGCACGCCATCCACTGGCTGGCCGCGAGGGGGCTGCCCGCGCCCTCGCTCACCCAGGAGGAGCTGCTGTGGGTCAGCGTCGACATGCTCGCCCTGGCCATGCCCGCGGCCGAGGAGGACCCGGACAACTTCGCCGAGAACATGGCGGCCTCCGGCCCGCCCGCCCACGTGATCGAGGAGATGTGGCGGGTCGACCATCCCGACGTGGTCGAGGTTCTGGAGCTCCTCGGGCGCTCCATCACGGACGGCACGGTCGCCAAGGCCGCGCGCAAGGCGGCGTTCAAAGCCCGGTCCCGAGCCATCCGTTGAGTACGCTCACGTGACCGCTGTGCAGTAAGTTTCGTGGGTGGCAAACAACGTCTTCGAACTCGCCGAGCTGCGCAAGCTGATCGATGAGCAGGCCGTCGTGCCTCCGCGGCCCCTTGAGGAGACTCGCGCGGAGCGGGAGGCGCTGACGTTCCCGCCGGTCCCGCTGGCGCCCGACGCCGAGCTGGCCCGGGCGGTGCCCGAGGTGCCGCTGGTGGCCGACGCGATCCGGCTCACCGGTTGGACGGGCACCCGCGCGGTCGTCCCCGAGGGGCACCTGACGGAGGCCGACGCCGCGGCCGCCGCCGCGGAGCTCGGCGTGCCGGCCTCCCGGCTGCGCCTGATCTGGATCGTCGCGGTCAACACCGGCCTGCTGCAGATCATCGGCGGGCGCGCGTCGCGGGGGCCGCTGTCGATGCGGCTCACCGTCGAAGCCACGCTGGAGTTCTGGGACGGCGTCGTGATGGACGTCCTCGACCGCGCCGACGACGGCCTGACCGGCTCGGCCGTGGTCGACGGCCACCTGGCCGAGATGCTCGCCACGATCTACTCCGTACGCTCCGGCGTCGCCACCGCCAACCTCGCGCGCGGCATCCTGCAGTCCCACGAGGTGGCGTGCGCGCCCGGCCCGGCCGAGATGCGCAAGCTGGCCGCCGCGCTGCCGGCCGAGCTGCTGGAGGCGCTGTCGCTGCTGACGTACTGCGGGCTGGTCGAGCAGACGGCGGCGGGGCGCACCGCGCTCACCCCGCTCGGGGTGTGGGCCATCCGCCGCGACCTGCTGCGCGAGGGCCACGACGCGCCGACCACCGCCGAGGTCGAGGTCTTCGCCGACCTGTCGGCGGCCGAGCTGGTGGCGGCCCTGGTCAACGGCAGTGCCACGCAGAGCGCCGTCGCCGGGTGGCTGGAGCGCCGCTCGCCCGAGTCCGCCGCCCGCGAGCTCGTCGAGATCGCCGCGTCCGGCACCGCCGGCCAGCGCGGCGCGGTCGGCGCCATCCTGGAGGAGCTGGGGCCGGAGGCCGAGGCGCCCGTCCGGCAGGCGCTCGACCACCCGCTCATGCGCCGCTACGCCGCCTCCTGGCTGCACATCCGCGACCTCGACGCGCCGACGCTCGGCCCCGACGACCACACCTGGATCGCGGTCGACTCCCTCGCGGCCCTCATGCACATGTCAGGGCCCGCCGCCGGCCGCATCGACACGCCCGAGCCGGGCGAGGACCTGATCCGGCTGGTCGGCCAGATGCCCGCGGTCGGCCACCCCGACACGATCGCCGTGCTCGACATGCTCGCCGCCGCCCACGACGACCAGGCCGTGGTGAAGGCGGCCCGCAAGGCCGCGCTGAAGGCCCGTACGCTGGCGCACGCGCGTTCGCGGGGCGCGGGCCGGTAGAGGGTCCATACCTGCACTAAACTGGGCGGCTGATCCACGCTCGACGAACGGAGTGAACCCCTTGGCGATCCAGTCGATCCGGCTGTTCGGAGATCCGGTGCTGCGTACCCCGGCGGCCCCGGTCGTCGACTTCGACAAGGAGCTCCGCAAGCTGGTCAAAGACCTCACCGACACGATGATGGACGCCCCGGGCGCCGGCCTCGCGGCCCCGCAGATCGGCGTCGGGCTGCGCGTGTTCACCTACTACGTCGACGAGCAGCTCGGCCATCTGATCAACCCCGACCTCGACCTGTCGCCGGAGATCGACGAGGAGGGCGAGGAGGGCTGCCTGTCCTTCCCCGGCCTGTCGTTCCCGACGCCGCGCGCCATCCGCGCCGTGGCCAAGGGCTTCAACGTGTACGGCGAGCCGGTCGTGCTGGAGGGCACCGACCTGATGGCGCGCTGCTTCCAGCACGAGACCGACCATCTCGACGGCGTCCTGTTCATCGACCGCATGGACCCGAAGCAGCGCAAGCTCGCCATGAAGGCCGTCCGCGAGGCGGAGTGGAGCGGCCTGTCCGCCCCCGTGGTCAAGGCCTCGCCCCACCCGACCGGCGGAAGGGCGCTCTGAGAGCATGCGTCTGGTCTTCGCGGGCACACCCGAGACGGCGCTGCCGTCCCTGCGCACCCTGATCGACTCGCCCCGCCACGAGGTCGTGGCCGTGGTCACCCGTCCTGACGCCCAGTCGGGGCGTGGCCGAAAGGTCCACCCGTCGCCGGTGGCCGCGCTCGCCGAGGAGGCGGGCATCGAGGTGCTCCGCCCGCCCAAGGCCGGTGACCCCGCGTTCCTCGACCGGCTGCGGGCGCTGGAGCCCGACTGCTGCCCGGTGGTCGCCTACGGCGCGCTGCTGCCGCAGTCGGCGCTCGACGTGCCCCGGCACGGCTGGATCAACCTGCACTTCTCGATCCTGCCCGCCTGGCGCGGGGCCGCTCCGGTGCAGCACGCGATCCTGCACGGCGACGCGATCACGGGCGCGACCACGTTCCAGCTCGTCAAGGAGCTGGACGCCGGGCCGGTCTACGGCGTCGTGACCGAGGAGATCCGCGCCGGCGACACGAGCGGCACGCTGCTGGAGCGGCTGTCGGTCTCGGGGGCGGGGCTGCTCGCCGCCACCCTCGACGGCGTCGAGGACGGCACCCTGGAGGCCAGGCCGCAGCCCGCCGACGGCGTGACCATCGCACCCAAGATCAACGTGGACGACGCCCGGATCGACTGGGCCAAGCCCGCCATGCACGTCGACCGGCTCATCCGGGCCTGCACCCCCAACCCCGGCGCCTGGACGGAGTTCCGCGGCCAGCGGGTGAAGGTGGGGCCGGTCCGGCTGGTCACCGGCGAGCGGCTCGCGCCCGGCGAGATCATCGCGACCAAGACGACGGTGCTGGTCGGCACGGCCACCGACGCGGTGGAGCTGGGCGAGGTGCAGCCGCAGGGCAAGCGGCTGATGGGAGCGGGCGAGTGGGCCCGCGGAGTTCGCCCAGAGGGCAAAGAGGTCTTCGCGTGACGGATCGTGCCTTCTGGGGCGCGGAGGGTAATATCGAGGCCAGTCACGTACACGATGCCCGGCGGCCTGCCGTCCAGGCCGTAGGCGAAGGTTTGAGCGCATGACGACCAGAGGGCACCAGGGATCCGGAAGCGGCGACGACCGCCCGCGACGTTCCCCAGGGGCCGGTTCCGCACAGTCCCAAGGGGGTGGCGGTCCGCGGCGGTCCCAGGGAGCCGGTGGCGGTTCCGGACGCTCTCAAGGGGCCGGCGGCGGAGCGCGGCGGTCCCCAGGGGGCGGTGGCGGAGACGGGCGGGGGCCGCGGAGGCCGGCGCGCGACCCCTCGCGCAACGCGGCGTTCGACGTCCTGCGCGCCGTGGGAGAGCGTGACGCCTACGCCAACCTGCTGCTGCCGCGGCTGCTGCGTGACCGTGGCATCAAGGGGCGCGACGCCGCGCTGGCCACCGAGCTCGCCTACGGCACGCTGCGCGGCCTCGGCACGTACGACGCCGTCATCGAGATGTGCAGCGACCGGGAGCCCGACCCCGACGTGCTCGACGCGCTGCGGCTCGGCGCCCACCAGCTGCTGCGCATGCGCGTCCCGCCGCACGCGGCCGTCGGCACCACCGTCGATCTCGTACGCCTGCGCATCGGCCCCGGTGCGGCGAAGTTCGTCAACGCGGTGCTGCGCAAGATCGGCTCCAGGACGCTCGACGAGTGGCTGCCGATCATCGCGCCCGACCCGGCCGACGACCCGGTCGGCCACCTCGCCGTCGCCCACGGTCACCCCCGGTGGATCGTCTCGGCGTTCCGCGACGCGCTGGGGTCGCCCGAGGAGCTGCCCGAGCTCCTGGAGGCCGACAACGCCCGGCCCCTGGTGACGCTGGTGGCGCGTCCTGGGCGCAGCTCCGTGGAGGAGCTGGAGGCGGCCGGCACCATGCCGGGTCGCTACTCACCGTACGCCGCCTACCTGCGTGAAGGTGACCCCGGCCAGATCAAGGCCGTGGCCGAGACCCGCGCCGCCGTACAGGACGAGGCCAGCCAGCTCGTCGCCCTCGCCCTGACCCGGGTGCCGGTCGACGGCGACGGAGGCGGCGAGCTGTGGCTCGACATGTGCGCGGGCCCCGGCGGCAAGGCAGGTCTCCTCGACGCCATCGCCACCCACGGCGACCTCGCCGGCATGCGGCCCCCGGGCGGTGCCGACGCGTCAGACGAAGCTCCGGCAGCCCGCCAGGCCGGGCCCGCCGGGGTTGCCGGTGCGGCTTCAGCGGGCGCCGGCGGTGGGGTCTCCGACGTGGGCACCGGGCCTGAGGCGTTCTCCGGTGGGGCGCGGGTGCTGGCGTCCGACGCGCAGCATCACCGGGCGCGGCTGGTGTGGGAGACCACCCGGGACGCGGCCGTGATCACCGCTGACGGCACCGAGCCCGCGTGGCGGCCCGGGGTGTTCGACCGGGTCATGCTGGACGCGCCCTGCACCGGGCTGGGCGCGCTGCGGCGGCGGCCCGAGGCCCGCTGGCGGCGCGACCCTGCCGGCATCGCCGACCTGGGCAAGTTGCAGCGCAGCCTGCTCGCCGCGGCCCTCGACGCCGTACGGCCCGGCGGTGTCGTGGCGTACGTCACCTGCTCGCCGCACCTGGCGGAGACCCGGGTGGTCATCGGTGACGTGCTGGCGCGCAGGAACGACGTCGAGCAGCTCGACGCCCGCGCCTACCTGCCCGAGGTCGACGCACTCGGCGACGGGCCGCACGCCCAGTTCTGGCCCCACCGCCACGGCACCGACGCCATGTTCCTGGCCCTCCTGCGCAAGCTTCCCTGACCGGACGGTTGCGGGCGCGGCCGGGGGCTCTGGGCCGGCCGGACCCTCGGCGAGGCTCTGGTGGACCGAGCAAGCCGTGGACGGTTGATCCGGTCGGGCGCCCCGCTTCGGTCGTCCGGCGAGGCTCGGCCGGCAAGGCTTCGGCACGGTGGCCGCGCTGGCACAGGCACCGCCGGCAGCATGTCGCGCGTGGAGGAGTACGCACGTCGTCGTGCTCGACTTCGTACGGATCCCGGCGGCTCCGGGAGCGGTCTGATGGCCGCCCGGGCCCTGCCGGGTGCGGGGCCGAGGCGACCGTCGCGACGCGCAAGGCGGGCGTCGGCTGATGTGCCGGGCCCGGTGTCGGGCCTCGGAGAGGCTGTGGTGGGGGTCGAGTCGTGGACTCGCGTCGAGGATCCGGTCGGGCTTCCGCTGAGGTCCACCGGTGGCGTTCGGGGCTCAGCGTTGGCGACGTTGCCGGGCCGGTGCCGCTCCCGGGGGGCGGCGCCGGTGTCCGGGGTGCGGCGCCGGTGTCCACGGAATGTGGTAGGGGCCGGATGCCGTCCGCCGGGCCGCCGGCGGTGGCGCGGCGTGAGTGGGTGACGTGTCGGCGTGTCGTTTCGCGGTGATCTGGAACGGATGGCGGGATGGTGTGGTCAGATCGACGGCGTGGCATTTGTGGATGAATTGCGTGAGGCGGAACTCGGGGCGATCGTCTGGCTTCAGCAGTGGCCCGAGGCGGTACGGCCCGTGCTGGAGCTGGTGTCGGTGTTCGGGGCGGACGCGTTCTTCCTGCTCTGTCTGCCGGTGCTCTACTGGTGTGTCAATCCGGCGTTCGCGCTGCGGCTCGGGCTGACCGTGCTGCTGGCGGCCGCGGTGAACGCGATCGCCAAGCTCGCCTTCCACCAGCCGCGGCCGTACTGGATCGACGCCAGGGTACGGGCGATCTCCGTCGAGGACTCCTTCGGGATGCCGTCGGGGCACGCGCAGACGGGCACGGCCGCGCTCGGACGGGTCGCGGGCGAGGTGGGGCGGCCCTGGGCGTGGGTGACGGCTGGAGCGGTGATCGCTCTGGTGTGCTTGAGCCGGGTGTACCTGGGGGTGCACTTCATCTCCGACGTGGTGGTGGGTGTGGCGCTCGGGGCGGCCGTCCTGGTGGTCGTCGGGAAGGCCGAGCGGCCCGCGGTGACCTGGTGGCGGGGGCAGGCCCTGTGGGCGCAGCTGGGCGTCTCCGTGCTTCTGTCGGGCGCGCTGATCGGCGCGGCCTTGCTGGCCAACGCCCCGTACGCGGGGTGGACGCGTCCGCGGGCGTGGGGGCCCGCGGGGATGGTCGATCCCGGGAGCCTGGAGACCGTCGTCGTCATGTCGGGCGTGCTGCTCGGCACGCTGGCCGGCGCGTCGATCATGTACCGGCTGGGGTGGTTCGACGCGGGCGGGCCGCCCGCCGTGCGCACCGCCCGCTGGGCGCTGGGCATGACGGTGGCGCTGCTCATCTGGTACGCCGAACGCGAAGTGCTCCCCGAGACCCTCGCCGCCACCTACGTGAGTTACGCCCTGCTGACGCTGTGGGTGCAGGTGGGCGCGCCGTTGTTGTTCATCAAGCTGGGCCTCATGTCGCCGGCGCGGCGGCGGCGCCCCGTTCCCCACGAAGTCGCGAGGTAGCCTGCTCCGCCGGGGCCGGAGGATGTCAATAGACTGAGCCATCATGGCCGTACAGATCTCGCCCAGCATCCTCGCCGCCGACTTCGCCAGGCTGGCCGACGAGGCCGCCGCCGTGCCCAACGCCGACTGGCTGCACGTCGACGTCATGGACTACCACTTCGTGCCCAACCTGACGCTCGGGCTGCCCGTGGTGGAGGCGCTGCGCAAGGCGACCGCGACGCCCCTCGACTGCCACCTCATGATCGCCGACCCCGACCGCTGGGCGCCGCAGTACGCGGAGGCGGGGGCCGGCAGCGTGACCATCCACGCCGAGGCGGCCAGGGCCCCGATCCGCACGCTGCGCGAGATCCGCTCGCTCGGCGCCAGGGCGGGCCTCGCGCTCAACCCGGCCACCCCCGTCGATCCGTACGCCGACCTGCTCGGTGAGATCGACATGCTGCTGCTCATGACCGTCGAGCCCGGCTTCGGCGGGCAGAAGTTCCTCGACGTCGTGCTGCCGAAGGTGCGCCGGGCCCGCGAGCTCGTCGAGCGCCATGGCGGCCGGATCTGGCTGCAGGTCGACGGCGGGGTCGACGCCGGCACCATCGAGCGCTGCGCGCAGGCCGGAGCCGACGTGTTCGTGGCGGGCAGCGCCGTCTACGGCGCCTCCGACCCGCAGGCCGCCGTCGATTCCCTGCGCGCCGCGGCCAATCGTGCGCTTGCTACATGAACCCCTGCCCGTCCGGGTAGTTTCTGACGTATGGGCGACCATGGGATCTTCGGTCCCCGCTCGGTGACCTGGCGGGTGATGGGTGAGCCGATCCTGCTGGTGGGCGGCATCCGCGCGCTGCTCATGCAGGGGCTGCACCCGCGGGCGATGCGCGGCGTCCTGCAGAACTCCGCGCTTCTCGACCCCAACGAGGCCTGGTCGCGGTTCGTGCGGACCACGGAGTTCGTCCGGGTCCGTACGTACGGCAGCACCAAGGAGGTCGAGCGCGCCGGCCGCCGGGTTCGCAAGATCCACGCCACGCTCACCGCCCACGACCCCGACACCGGCGCCACGTACCGTCTGGACGAACCCGACGCGCTGCGCTGGGTGCACGTGGGCGAGGTCGACTCCTACCTGTCGGTCGCCCGGCGCGCCGGGGTGCGGCTGACCGACGACGAGGCCGACGCGTTCGTCGCTGAGTGGCGGCGGGCCGCCGAGGTGGTGGGGCTGAAGGCGGACGACGTGCCGGGGTCGGTGGCCGAGCTGCACGACTACATCGAGGCGCAGCGGCCGGGGCTGCGGTTCGTCCCCGAGGCGTCCCACCCGCTGCGGCTGTCGCTCAACGCGCCGCTGCCGCTGCTGCTGACGCCGCTCAAGCCGGCGCTGCCCGCGCTGACGTTCCTGTCGTTCGAGACGCTGCCGCGCTGGGCGAGACGTCTGTACGGCCTGCCCGCCACGCCCTTCGGCGACCTGTGGGCCACCGCCACGCTGCGCGCCCTGCACACCGGGCTCGGCCTGGTCCCCGGGCAGGTCCGCTACAGCCCCGCGGCGCGCCGGGCGCAGCGCATCATGGCCGCCTGAGTCCAAGCCACGCCGGCACGACGAGAGAGGCCCGTCATCGCGTGACGGGCCTCTCGGCGAAGGGCTCACGGACCCGCCGGGAAGCGGGTCCGGGTCAGGTCAGGACGCGCCCGACGGCAGACCGCTGGGCGCGGCCCACTTCTGGTTCGGGGCGCCGGTGCAGCTCCAGAGCTGCACCTTGGTGAAGTCGGCGGTGGAGTTGCCGGTCAGGTCGAGGCACTTGTCGGCGTGCGGGTTGACGATGTCGAAAGCGGGGGTGAAGTACCACTTCTGCGCGTCGCTGCCGTTGCAGGCGTAGAGCTGGACCCTGGCGCCGTCGCCGGTGGCGGAGTTCGCGACGTCGAGGCACTTGCCGGCGGTGCGGATGGAGCCGTCCGAGCTCACGGTCCACTGCTGGGTGGCGTCGCCCACGCAGGAGTAGAGGTCGACCGCGGTGCCGTCGGCGGTGTTGCCGCCGGCTGCGCCGATGCACTTGCCGGTGGCCCGGTTGGTGATCGTGCCGGTCGATCCGGCCGGGTAGCTCTTCAGCGTGGACTCGGTGCTGCCCGAGTCGGCGGCCTTGCCGGTGTTGTTGACCACGTGGGAGATGGTTCCCTTGCCGCCGAGCGAGACGGTGATCAGGCTGTGGAACGTCACGTCCGGCTTGTCCGGCACCTCGAAGGAGTGCGCCTCCACGACACCGGGGTTCACGTCGAAGAACGCGTAGCTGCCCAGGCCCCAGGCCTCGTGGGCGGTGACCGAGTCGGCCACCTTGTAGGCCGCGTAGCCCTTGGTGGTCCCGTTCATCCAGGCCGACTGGTTCGGCGGGTCGTAGGGGAGCTCGTTCTGGAAGAAGTACGTCCGGCCGCCGTCGCCGTTCCAGATCACCTGGTACTTCTGGTAGTGCTCGACGAACAGGCCGTACATCGTGACGTCGTCGCCGTTGACGACCAGGCCGGTGTCCGCGGTGTTGGTCGTCCAGCCCACGGTGCCGGGGTGCTCGTTGTCGGAATGGTCCGCCCGCCACAGCCACATGTGGTCGCCGATCACGTCCGAGCTGTTGATCACGAGGGACTGGGTGGCCTTGCCCGCGATCGGGCCGCCGATGCGGAAGTACACGTCGTGCAGAGACGTCGGGTTGTCCGCGTGGCTCGCGCCGGCGCCTGCCGGGCCGACCTGCATCAGCAGCGGCGACTTCGTCGTGCCGGCCTCGATGAGCAGGCCGGCGATCTTGACGCCGTCGACGTCGGCGACCGACATGGCCATGACGCCGTTGTCCGCCTGCAGGGTCGCGAGGCCGAGGCCGAGCACCACGGTGTCGGGACGGGTCACCTTGATCGTGTCGGTGAGGTGGTAGACGCCGGGCGTGAACAGCAGGTTCTTGCCCGCCTCCAGGGCCGCGTTGAGGTCGGCCGCCGTGTCGCCCGGCTTGGCGATGAAGAACTCGCCGATCGGGATCGAGGCGCCCGCCGTCGTGCCGGAGGTCCAGCTGGCGCCCTGGGCGTCGTGCCGCAGCGCGGGCACGAAGACCTGATAGTCGCCGGCCTGGTCGACGTACAGGAACGGCTTCTCGCGGGTCACCGGCGTCTTGCCGACGGTGGTGTACGACGGCGTGGGGAAGGCGGTGGCGGGCGCGCCGCTGACACCGGCGAAGACGTGGTTCCAGTTGTCGCCGGACCAGCCGCCGATCTGGGAGCCGCGGGTCAGCCACTGCTGCTGCGAGCCGGAGTTGACCCTGCCGTCGATCTTCGAGTCGGCGATGAGACCGCCGCTCGACCAGCCGCCGTCGTCGAGGGCGAGGTTGCCGCGCAGGTGCATCCGGCGGTACGGCGCGGCCTGCGAGACCGCCCAGCGGTCACTGGCGTTGGGCGGGGTGACCGAGAGGTTCTCGGCGCCCCGCCAGAAGTTCTGCGTGGCGTTGCCGTCGAACCAGTCGGCCTCGGCGTGCACGGTGCCCTTGATCGTGACGTCGTCGGGCGACAGGCCGAGGCCGAGGACCTGGGTGTAGAAGCCGACGTTCACGTTGACGTCGTAGGAGCCCGGCTTGAACAGCAGGGCGTGACGCTGGCTGCCGAACTGGTTGCGCTCCTGCTTGCCGAAGACGCTGTTGACCGCGCTCTGGATGGTGGCGGCCGGCGTCGACGGGTCGAAGACGAGGACGTTCGGGCCCAAGTCGGGGGTTCCCGGTGCCGGAGCCGGTGCGGCGGGGGCGCCCATGCTGAACGACTGCGCCGCCGATCCGTTGCAGGTGTACTGCTGGAGGCGGACGGAGTCCGCGGTCGAGGCGGCGGGGACGTCGAGGCACTTGCCGCTGAAGCGGTTGACGAAGTGGAACGACCCGTTCCCCTCGTCGACCGGCTTCCACTGCTGGTTGGCGCCGTTGGAGTAGGACCACAGCTGGATCTGGCCGCCGTCGGAGGGCGAGACGTCCTTGTCGTCCCAGACCTGCGCGGGGTTCAGGGCCGACCCGACGCGGTAGTAGCCGCTGTCGGTGGGCTGGAACCGCCAGAGCTGCGCGTCGGTGTCGTTGCAGCGGTACTGCTGGACGGCGGTGCCGTCCGCGGTCGCGGCCGCGAAGGCGTCCACGCACTTGCCGCTGTTCTTGTTGACCACGGTGGTCGAGCCGCTGGGCGGCGCGGCCGCCGCCGTGACGGGGGTGACCGTCTGGGCAGTGGCCGCCGAGGCCGGTGCGGCCGCTAGAGAGCCCATGGCCGCCAGGGCCGCTGCGGCCATGATGAGGCCGTACGACCGGATCCGCCGTCGCGAGGGTTGGATGCCCCTCGCGTACTCGGTACTCACAGAATCTCTCCTCGTCGCCACGCGCCGGGACGGCGTTCATGGCGGGGGTGTCGCTCGTTCGGACGATCTCGCATGATGGCAGGGCCGCGGCCGGCGCTCTGCGCAGTAATACGCGCTCGGCCCCGGAGACTCAGTGGCGGCGGAACGCTCTCGCCTGCGCGTACGCGGCGGTGGAGGGGCCGTCGCGGGCTCGTGGGGCGGCATGGCACACTGGTATCCGAAAGAGCTAGCGTGCTCCGGGGTCGGTGAAAGTCCGAACCGGCGGTGACAGTCCGCGACCCGGCCGATGCCATCGGCCGGTTGACCCGGTGAAATTCCGGGACCGACGGTTAAAGTCCGGATGGGAGGAAGCGCGCGCGGTGTCCGGCGTCCCAGCCGGGCGCCTGACGTGGTGCATTCGCGCATCACGATGATCCCCCGGGGCCCGCCGTGGCTTGGAGCTACTGGCGAGTAGGAGACCCGGGTGGAGATTCCGGCGCACGACGCCGCCCCCATGGCGCGCGCCGTCGAGCTGGCGCGTCTCGGCCATGGCAGCACCAGTCCCAACCCCGTCGTGGGTTGCGTCGTGCTCGACGCCGAGGGGCGGGTCGCGGGTGAGGGCTTCCACGCGTACGCGGGCGGTCCGCACGCCGAGGTCGTGGCCCTGGCGCAGGCGGGGGAGCGGGCCCGCGGCGGCACGGCGTACGTCACTCTGGAGCCCTGCGACCACACCGGCCGCACGGGGCCGTGCAGCCGGGCGCTGCTGGAGGCGGGTGTGGCCCGCGTGGTGGTCGCCGTGCCCGACCCCAACCCCAAGGCGGCGGGCGGCGCGGCTCGGCTGCGGGCCCACGGGGTCGCGGTGACCTCCGGGGTGCTCACCGAGCCGGCCGAGCGGGTCAACGAGGAGTGGCTCACCTACGCCCGGCTCGGCCGGGCCCACGTGACGTGGAAGTTCGCCGCCACGCTCGACGGCAGGTCGGCCGCCGAAGACGGCACCAGCCAGTGGATCACCTCACCCGAGGCGCGGGCCGACGTGCACCGCATGCGTGCCGGCGCCGACGCGATCATGGCGGGCGTCGGCACGGTGCTGGCCGACGACCCCCGCCTGACGGCCCGTCCAGAGAAGGCGCGTCCTGAGATGACCCGTCCTGAGATGACCCGTCCTGAGACGGCCCGTCCTGAGACGGCGGGCTCTGAGGCGGCACGCTCTGGAGCGACCCGCTCGGGGAGCGCCGTGCGCGTCCCGCTGCGCGTCGTGGTCGACACCGACGCCAGGACGCCGCAGGCGGCCCGCGTCCTCGACGACGCCGCGCCGACGCTGGTCGCGGTGGCCGAGGACGCCGGCACCGACCTCAAGGCCGACCTGCTGCGCCTGCCGCGCCACGACGGCGGCCTCGACCTGCACGCCCTGCTGCGCGAGCTGGCCGCGCGCGACGTGGTCAGCGTGTTCCTGGAGGGCGGCCCGACGCTGGCCGGCGCGTTCGTCGCGCGGGGCCTGGTCGACCGTGTGGTGGCCTACCTTGCCCCCGCGCTGCTCGGCTCCGGCCCGGCCGCGCTCGGAGCGGCCGGGGCGGGCACGATCGCCGACCTCCACCGCCTGACTTTTGACGAGATCTCACCCATGGGCCCGGATGTACGGCTGATCGCCCGGCCCGCCCTTCACCCCGGCAAGGAGCAGTGATGTTCACCGGAATCATCGAGGAAAAAGGCGACGTGGTGGCCATCGAGCACGCGGGCGGCGGAGCCCGGCTCTCGGTGCGCGGCCCGCTCGTCACCTCCGACGCCGCGCACGGCGACTCGATCGCCGTCAGCGGAGTGTGCCTCACGGTCGTGACGGTCGAGGACGACGTGTTCACCGTCGACGTGATGAAGGAGTCACTCGACCGCAGCTCCCTGGGCGCGCTGGCGGAGGGCTCGGCGGTGAACCTGGAGCGCGCCGTACGCGCCGACCAGCGCCTGGGCGGTCACATCGTGCAGGGCCACGTCGACGGCACCGCCGTGCTGCTCTCCCGCGAGCCCGGCGACAACTGGGACAATCTGCGCTTCTCGCTGCCGGAGGCGCTCGCCCGCTACGTCGCGGAGAAGGGCTCGATCGCCATCGACGGAATCAGTTTGACGGTCACGACGGTTGACGACGAAAGCTTCGGCGTGAGCCTCATCCCCACCACGCTGAAGCTGACCACCCTCGGCGACCGCCGGGTGGGCGACATGGTGAACCTCGAGGTCGACGTGATCGCGAAGTACGTGGAGAGGCTGGTGGCCAGGCAGTGAGCTGGGCCGAGGCCGGATTCGAGATATTCGGCACGCACGTGCTCTGGACCGACCTGGTCGGCAACATCGCCGCCCTGGCCACGGTCCTGCTGGCCATGCGCGCGTCGATGTGGACATGGCCGGTGCAGTTCGCCGGCTCGGTGCTGCTGTTCATCGCCTCCGTCAACGCCCAGATCACCGGCAACGCGCTCAAGCAGGCGTTGTTCGCCGGCCTGGCCGTCTACGGCTGGTGGGCCTGGCGGCGCGGCACACAGAACGGCGCGAAGCTGGCCATCCGCCCCGCGCGGTGGTGGGAGCGCTCGATGCTGATCGGCGCCCTGCTGGCGGGCACCGTCCTGGTCGGGCTGCTGTTCTACGTGACCGGGCTGTCGTGGGGCGCCCACGAGCCGCTGCCCAAGGGCGCGTTCCTGGTGGCGGCCGACGCCTACATCTTCGTCGGCAGCGCGCTGGCCACGTGGGCGCAGGGCAGGGCGCTGGTGGACTTCTGGATCGTGTGGGTGGCCGTCGACATCGTCGGGGTGCCGCTCGCGTTCAGCTCGGGCCTGGTGGTCTCCGGGGCCGTGTACGGGATCTTCTTCGTTCTGGTGGTGATCGGGTTCATGAAGTGGCTGCGTGAGTACCGGACGGCGGCCCTGGCCGTGGCGGTGGCGCGATGACGGACATCACGCTCGACCCGATCGAGCGGGCCATCGAGGACATCCGCGCCGGCAAGCCCGTCGTGGTCGTCGACGACGAGCACCGCGAGAACGAGGGCGACCTCATCTTCGCCGCGGCCAAGGCCACGCCGGAGCTGTGCTCGTTCACCATCCGTCACACCAGTGGCATGATCTGCGTGGCCATGGAGGGCAAGGAGCTCGACCGGCTGGGGCTGCCGCTCATGGTCGTGCACAACAAGGAGCGCCTGCGCACGGCGTACACGATCACCGTGGACGCCCGCGACGGCGTCACCACCGGCATCTCCGCGGCCGACCGGGCCAGGACCATCCGCACGCTCGCCGACTCCGCCACCGAGCCCAACGAGCTGGTACGCCCCGGCCACGTCTTCCCGCTGCGCTACCGCGAGGGCGGGGTGCTGGCCCGGCGCGGCCACACCGAGGCGGCCGTCGACCTGGCCAGGCTCGCCGGGTTGTCGCCGGCCGGGGCGCTGGCCGAGGTGGTCAACGACGACGGCACCATGGCCCGGCTGCCCGAGCTGCGCCGCTTCGCCGACGAGCACGACCTGGCGCTGGTCTCCATCGAGCAGCTCGTCGACTACCGCCGGCGGGCCGAGAGCATGGTCACCCGGGTCGCCGAGACGCGGCTGCCCAACGCGTACGGGATGTGGCGGGCCTACGGGTACGCCAGCGCGCTCGACGGCGGCGAGCACGTCGCGCTCGCCTTCGGCGATCTGGGCGACGGCGAGAACATCCTGGTGCGGGCGCATTCGGAGTGCCTGACCGGCGACGTGCTCGGCTCGCTGCGCTGTGACTGCGGCGTGCAGCTCGACAGCGCCATGTCGGCCATCGCGCAGGAGGGCAGGGGCGTGGTGGTCTACCTGCGCGGCCACGAGGGCCGGGGGATCGGCCTGCTGGCCAAGCTCAAGGCCTACAGCCTGCAGGACAACGGCAGCGACACCGTCGACGCCAACCTCGAGCTGGGGCTGCCGGTCGACGCGCGGGAGTTCTCCAACGCCGGGCAGATCCTGGCCGACCTCGGCGTCAAGTCGGTGCGGCTGCTCACCAACAACCCGGCCAAGCTCAAGGGCATGGACGGCTACGGCATCAAGGTCCTCGGGCGCGAGCCGATGCCCGTGGCCATGAACCCCTACAACGAGCGCTACCTCAAGGCCAAGCGGGACCGGCTTGGCCACGACATCTCGGAGGCTTCATGAGCGGGGAAGGACGTCCGGGCATCTCGGTGCCCGACGCGTCGGGGCTGACGGTGGGGATCGTGGCGGCCAGTTGGCACGCCAAGATCACTGACCAGCTGGTGTCGCGGGCGGTGCAGGCGTGCGACGACAGCGGCGCCGTGGCGACGGTGCTGCGGGTGCCGGGCTCGCTGGAGATCCCGGTGGTGGCCCAGGCGCTGGCCCGCCGCTGCGACGCGGTGGTGGCGCTGGGCGCGGTCATCCGTGGCGAGACCGCCCACTTCGACTACGTCTGCGACTCGGTGACCTCGGGGCTGACCCGGATCTCGCTGGATGAGGAGACGCCGGTCGGCAACGGCGTGCTCACGTGCGACACGATCGACCAGGCCCTCGACCGGTCCGGCATTCCGGGCAGCAAAGAGGACAAGGGGTACGAATCCACGGTTGCCGCGTTGGAGACCGCCCTCCTCCTTCGGGACCTCCGCTGAGCTGCGGTAGGTTTCCCTCGTGCCCGAGCTCGTCAAGCCGCCGCCCCTGCCCGTGACCTGGCGCCCCCGCCGGGGAAGGATCGTCGCCTACGGCTTCGCCGTGCTGATCGTCGTGGGGGCGGTGGTGATGGCCGTCCACATCGCCGAGCCGTTCCAGCTGGCCGACCGGCTGGCGATCGTGGCGTTCGGGTGCGCGGTGGCGTACGTGCTGCATCTGCTCGGCCGGGTGCGGGTGGAGGCCGACGAGGAGGGCCTGACCATCGTCAACGCCGTCCGCACCCACCGGTACTCCTGGGCGGAGGCCCTGGAGGTGACGCTCCTGGTGGGCGACCCCTGGCCGCGCATCGACTTCTCCGACGGGCGCACCATCGGCGCGATGGGCATCCAGGGGTCGGAGAAGGCCCGCGCCCGCCAGGCCACCGCCGAGCTGGAGGCCCTGATCCGCGAGCGGGGCGAAGCGCGCGAGAAGTGACGATCCCGTGATGCCCGCGGCCCGCCGCCGACGTAGCCTGAAGGGGTGCTGGGGCGGACAATCAGGGCAATGGACATCGAGTCGCCGGCGAAGCTCGTCGAGCTGCTCGACCGGCAGGCCTACCTGGCCGACGAGGGGCTGGCCACGGCCGCCTTCCTCGCCCTGCGGATGGGGCGGCCGCTCTTCCTCGAAGGGGAGGCGGGGGTCGGCAAGACCGAGCTGGCCAAGACGCTCGCCGCGCTGCTGGAGGCGCCGCTCATCCGGCTGCAGTGCTACGAGGGGCTCGACGCCGCCCAGGCCCTGTACGACTGGGACTTCGCCCGCCAGCTGCTCCACCTCAAGGCCGCCGAGGCCGCCGGCATCACCGACGTGGGGCGGCTGGAGGGCGAGATCTACGACCGCCGCTTCCTCATCGCCCGGCCGCTGCTGAAGGCGATCGAGACGCAGCCCAGCGTGCTGCTGGTGGACGAGATCGACCGCGCCGACGACGAGTTCGAGGCGTTCCTGCTCGAGGTGCTCTCCGACTTCACGATCTCCGTCCCCGAGCTCGGCACGATCCGCGCCAAGACGCCACCGGTCGTGGTCGTCACCTCCAACCGCACCCGCGAGGTGCACGACGCGCTCAAGCGGCGCTGCCTCTACCACTGGCTGGAGCACCCGGCGTTCGACCGGGAGGTCGCCATCCTGCTGCGGCGCCTGCCCGCCTGCACCGAGACGCTGGCCACGCAGGTGGCGCGGGCGGCCGAGCGGCTGCGGCAGGCCGGCCTGGTCAAGCCGCCGGGCGTGGCCGAGACGCTCGACTGGACAGAGGCGCTGCTGACGCTCGGCGCCAGGGAGCTCGACCCCGGCCTGGCGGCGGCCACGCTCGGGGCGGCGCTGAAATACCGCGAGGACGTCGCCACCGTCATGGGCAACGGGCTGCTCGGCGGGCTGCAGGGCCATGGATGAGCTGGCCGCGACCATGACGGGGTTCGCCAGGACGTTGCGCGCCGCGGGTGTCGGGGCCGACCACGAACGCACCCGGAACCTGCTCAAGGCCCTCGACCACCTCGACGTGACCGACCCCGGCGAGGTCTACTGGGCCGGGCGGCTGACGCTCTGCGCCACGCCCGACGACCTGCCCCGCTACGACCGTTGCTTCGCCGCCTACTTCGGCGGGCTGCGGGCCGTTTCCACCCGTACGGCCACCGTGAGCGTCACCCGGCACCTGGCCACGCGCGACGGCGACGGAGAGACGGGCGACGACGACGGCACGGCGGCGCCCGCGACCGCGAGCCGGATCGAGGTGCTGCGCCACCGCGACGTGGCCCGGCTGTCGGAGGCCGAGCGCGAGGAGGTGCACCGGATGTTGGCCCTGCTGCGCGGCGGGCGGGCCCGGCGGCGCTCGCGGCGGTTCGAGGGCTCCCACCGGGGCGTGCTCGACCGGCGCCGCACCATCCGCGAGGCGCTCAGGAAGGGCGACGTGGCCCGGCTGCGCCACCGCCGGCACACCACGCGTCCGCGCAAGGTCGTGCTCTTCGTGGACGTCAGCGGTTCGATGGCGCCGTACGCCGAGACGCTGCTGCGCTTCGCGCACGCGCTGGTCAGGAGCGAGCCCCGGGCCACCCGCGTCTACTCGGTCGGCACCCGGCTCACCCCGATCACCGCCGAACTGCGCCACCGCGACCCCGGCACCGCGCTCAACGCGGTGTCCAAGACCGTCCCCGACTGGAGCGGCGGCACCCGGCTCGGCGAGGAGCTGCGCGAGTTCCTCACCCGTTCCAGCGCGAGGGGAGAGATCGCGGTGATCGCCTCCGACGGCTGGGAACGCGGTGACCCCGAGCTGCTGGGGACGCAGATGGCCCGGCTGTCCCGTCAGGCATACCGCGTAATCTGGGTCAATCCTCACAAGGGGTACGCGGACTACCAGCCGCTCACGGGCGGGATGCGGGCCGCTTTGCCGTACCTCGACGACCTGGTGGCCGGGCACAGCCTGGCCGCCTACGAGCAACTCAGCGAAAGGCTCGCCCATGCGTGACGTGCTGCCGGAGATCATGGAGTGGTGGCGGTCCGGCACCCGCTTCGGACTGGCGACGGTGGTGGGCACGTGGAGCAGCGCGCCCCGGCCGCCGGGCGCGTCCATGGCCGTGCGCGGCGACGAGGTGGTCGGCAGCGTCTCGGGCGGCTGTATCGAGGGCGCGGTGTTCGAGCTGGCCACCGACCTCGGCGAGCCGGTCCTGCAGCGCTACGGCGTCAGCGACGACGACGCCTTCTCCGTGGGGCTGACCTGCGGCGGCATCATCGACATCTTCGTGGAGCCGGTCTCGCGGGAGGCGTTCCCCGAGCTGGGCGAGATCGCCGCGTCGGTGCAGGCGCACGAGCCCGTCGCCGTGGCCACCGTCGTGTCGGGGCCGGGCCGGGTCGGCGCCCGCCGGATCATCTGGCCCGACCGCTCCTCCGGTACCCTCGGCCTCGGCCGCCTCGACGACGCCGTGGACGACGACGCCCGCGGCATGCTCGCCCAGGGCCTGACCGGCCTGCGCCGCTACGGGCCGCAGGGAGAGCGGCGGCTGGACGACCTGGCGGTCTTCGTGCACTCGTTCGCGCCGCCGCCGCGGATGCTGGTGTTCGGGGCGATCGACTTCGCCGCGGCGGTGGCCCGGGTGGGCAAGTTCCTCGGCTACCACGTCACGGTGTGCGACGCGCGGCCGGTGTTCGCCACCGCCAAGCGGTTCCCCGACGCCGACGAGGTCGTGGTCAAGTGGCCGCACGACTACCTCGCCTCCGTCGACGTGGACGAGCGCACGGTGATCTGCGTGCTCACCCACGACCCAAAGTTCGACGTGCCGCTGCTGGAGGTGGCGCTGCGCACGGGCGCCGGCTACGTGGGCGCCATGGGCTCGCGCCGAACGCACGAGGACCGCCTGGAACGGCTGCGCGAGGCCGGGCTGACCGGCGACGAACTGGCCCGGCTGCGCTCGCCCATCGGCCTCGACCTCGGCGCGCGCACCCCCGAGGAGACCGCCGTGTCCATCGCCGCCGAGCTGATCCAGCTGCGCTGGGGCGGCTCCGGACGCCCGCTGTCCGCCACGGAGGGCCGCATCCACCACGAGTCGGCGTGAGCGAGGTCGCGGGGCTGCTGCTGGCCGCCGGCCGGGGCTCGCGGCTGGGCCGACCCAAGGCGCTGGTCGAGTACGCGGGCGAGCGGCTGGTGGACCGGGGCGTGCGCCTGCTGGCCGAGGGCGGCTGCCACCCCGTCGTGGTCGTGCTCGGCGCGGCCGTGGCGCAGGTGTGCGGCGCGGTGACCGTGCACAACCCGGAGTGGGCCTCCGGCATGGGCTCGTCGCTGCGCGCCGGCCTCGCCGCGCTGCCCCCGCAGGCCGGGGCGGTGGTGGTCGCGCTGGTCGACCAGCCGCTGATCCGCCCGGAGGCGGTACGCGCGCTGATCGCCTCCGGCGCCGGCCTCGCGGTCGCCACGTACGGTGGCCGGCGCCGCAACCCCGTGCTGATCGGCCGCGAGCACTTCGCGGGGGTGGCCGAGCTGGCCGTGGGGGACGTCGGGGCGCGGCCGTACCTGAAGGCCCATCCCGGGCTGGTCACCGAGGTGCCGTGCGACGCCTACGGCGACCCGGCCGACATCGACACCCCCGCCGACCTGGACCTGCTAGAGGCGGAGTGACGCGATCGCCGCCCGGTGGTCGCTGCCCGTGGCCGGAGCCACGCCCGCCTTGGTCGCGGTCATGCCGCGGAACAGGATGTGGTCGGGCCGCGTGATCGGGAACGCGGCCGGCCACGTGAAGCCGAACCCGTCGCCCGCCACCCGCTGCGCGTCGACCAGCGGCGGCGTCAGCCCGCGCATGCCGCGGTCGGTGGTGGCGGTGTTGAGGTCGCCGAGCAGCAGGATGCGCTTGCTGCGGTCGGCGTCGATGAGCTTGCGCGCCCGGGCCAGCGAGGCGTCGCGCGAGGTGGTCTGCCCGGGCCTGGCCGAGGCCAGGTGCATGACGTAGACGGTCACCTTGCCCTGGGGGGTGCTGACGACCGCGCGCAGCGCCCGGGGCCAGCCCAGGCCGACGTCGAGGGGCCTGGCGTCGCTGATCGGGTAGCGGCTCCACAGCCCGACCGTGCTGACCGGATAGCGATATTTGAACATCTTGTTGAGCTGCTTGGCCGCCGGGCCGCCGGCCGTCAGCTCCTGCGCGGCCAGCAGGTCGAGGTCTTGGGCGATCTGGCGGACGGCCTCGCCCGAGGCGTTGTTGCGCACGCCCACGTTGACCGTGCCGACGGCCAGGTCGCTGCGGCCGCCCGGCGGCGTGGCCAGCAGCGTGGAGCCGAACATCGCGGCCCACACCAGGCCCGGCACCAGAGCCGCGACGGCGGCCACTGTGGAGCGTGCCAGCGCGGCGAGGAGAAGCAGCAGGGGAACGGCCAGCCCGACCCAGGGCAGCATGCTCTCCAGGACCGGGGTGAACCCGCCGAAGGCGGGGATCAGCGCATGCCCCGCCAGGGCCCCGGCCACCACGGCGGACACGATGACGACGACCCGACTCAGCACGCGATCTACGCTAGCGGCTGCCGTCCCGGCACGTGGACGCGATAACCTGTCCGCGTCGAAACGGAACAACATTCGGTTCACAGGGAGCCCGGCATGCGGATCGGTATGGCACTCAACTACTCGGGCGGTTTCAAGGAGACGGTCGCCGAACTGGCCGACTACGAGAAGGCCGGGCTGGACATCGTGTTCGTGGCCGAGGCGTACTCGTTCGACGCGGTCAGCCAGATGGGATACATCGCGGCCAAGACCGAGCGGCTGGAGATCGCCTCGGGCATCCTGCCCATCTACTCCCGCACGCCGACGCTGCTGGCCATGACGGCCGCGGGTCTCGACTTCGTCTCCGACGGGCGCTTCACGCTCGGCATCGGCGCCTCGGGGCCGCAGGTGATCGAGGGGTTCCACGGGGTACCGTATACCGCGCCACTGGGGCGGACGCGGGAGGTCATCGAGATCTGCCGTAAGGTGTGGCGGCGCGAGCGCGTCGAGCACGCCGGCAAGCACTACACCCTGCCGCTCCCGCCCGACCAGGGCACCGGCCTGGGCAAGCCGCTCAAGCTCATCAACCACCCCGTACGCCCCCGCGTCCCGATCGTGGTCGCCGCCATCGGCCCCAAGAACGTCGAGCTGACCGCGGAGCTGGCCGAAGGCTGGGAGCCGATCTTCTACCTGCCCGAGAAGGCCGCCGACGTCTGGGGCCCGTCGCTGGCCGCGGGCAAGGCCAGGCGCGACCCCGAGCTGGGCGAGCTCGACGTGATCGCGCAGGCGTCCCTCGCGATCGGCGAAGACGTGGCGGGGCTGCGGGAGTTCGGGCGGCCGATGGCGGCCCTGTACATCGGCGGCATGGGCGCCAAGGGCAAGAACTTCTACAACGACCTGGCCCGCCGCTACGGCTACGAGAGGCAGGCCGAGCAGATCCAGGACCTCTACCTGGAGGGCAAGAAGGACGAGGCGGCCGCCCTGGTGCCGGCCGAGCTGCTGGAGCGCACCTCGCTGATCGGCAGCGAGGGCTTCGTCCGCGACCGCGTCCAGGCGCTGAAGGAGTCCGGGGTGAGCACGCTGAACGTGGCACCGTTCGGCAGGACGCACGAGGACCGGGTGCGGCTGATCGAGAAGATCAAGGACATCGCATCCTGATCGGCACGTCCTGAGCGTCTTGCCCCCCGCGTGTGCTCCGGTGTCCGGGCCGGCGGGGTGTCACCGCAGGTCCGGACGGCGCCCGGCGTGCCGCGGTCGTGCAGGTCGGCTGCAGGGTGGTGGCCGGCCGCTGCCGTAGCATCGATCATGAATCC
Source organism: Nonomuraea terrae (assembly GCF_004348995.1). Classification (GTDB taxonomy): domain Bacteria; phylum Actinomycetota; class Actinomycetes; order Streptosporangiales; family Streptosporangiaceae; genus Nonomuraea; species Nonomuraea terrae. The sequence continues at coordinate 29,100 of NZ_SMKQ01000009.1, read as the reverse complement.
GGTCAGGAGCTTCCAGACGTGGACCCGGCAGATCGTGCGCGGGCGCCCGAGCGGCGGTGTATATGGCTTCAGCACGGAAGAAGGTCGTCCTAGCCCAGCCACGAGGTTTCTGCGCGGGCGTCGAGCGCGCCATCGCGATGGTGGAGCGGGCCCTGGACCTCTACGGGCCCCCGGTCTACGTGCGCAAGGAGATCGTGCACAACCGCCACGTCGTCGACCGGCTGGAGGCCAGGGGCGCCCGGTTCGTCGACTCCGAGACGGAGGTCCCCGAAGGCGCGATCTGCATCTTCTCCGCCCACGGCGTCTCCCCGCAGGTGCGGGCCCGCGCCGAGAGCCGCCGGCTGGACGTCGTCGACGCGACCTGTCCTCTGGTGTCCAAGGTGCATCAGCAGGCCCGCCGCTTCGCGCGTGACGACCGCGTCCTGCTGCTGATCGGCCACGCCGACCACGAAGAGGTGGAGGGCATCCGCGGCGAGGCGCCGGAGCGAACGATCGTCGTCGAGTCCGCCGAGGACGTCGACCGGCTGGACCTGGATCCCGCCACCGCCGTCGGCTACGTGACCCAGACGACGCTCGCGGTGGACGAGACGAGCGGCATCATCAGCCGTGTACGCGAGCGGTTCCCCAACCTGGCCGAGCCCAGCAGCGAGACCATCTGCTACGCCAGTCAGAACCGGCAGAACGGGATCAAATCCCTGGCCGCGCGCTGCGAGCTGGTGCTCGTGGTCGGCTCGGAGAACTCCAGCAATTCCCAGCGCATGGTCGACGTGGCACGTGACAACGGCGTGCGGTCGTTCCTCGTGCCCGACGTGTCGCGGTTGGACGAGCGGTGGCTCGACGGGGTGACCTCCGTGGGTGTCAGCTCCGGCGCGAGCGTTCCCGAGGTCCTGGTGGACCAGGTGCTGGAACGGCTGTCCGCCTGTGGCTTCCACGACATCGAGGTGGAGAGCGGCGCGACCGAGGACGTCGTGTTCTTCATGCCGATGCGGCTGGCCGAGGGCGGTGGGGCGGGACCATGACCTCCGGCACCCGCCCGCCCGGGTCGACTTTCCGCAACCGAGTTTCCGCCGGCCGAACGAAGGGAGCGCGTACATGGGACTGCTGGAGTCCATCCGGGGACCGCAGGACCTCCGTGTCCTGTCAGGGGAAGAACTGCTGACGCTCTCCGGGGAGATCAGGCGGTTCCTGGTCGAGCAGGTGTCGAGGACGGGTGGCCATCTGGGACCCAACCTGGGGACCGTCGAGCTCACCCTGGCCCTGCATCGCGTGTTCGACTCCCCCCGCGACCGCATCGTGTGGGACACCGGCCACCAGGCCTACGTGCACAAGATCGTGACGGGCCGGCACGACTTCTCCGGCCTGCGGCAGCGGGGCGGGTTGTCCGGCTACCCGTGCGGTGCCGAGTCGGAGCACGACATCGTCGAGAACTCCCACGCCTCCACCGCTCTGTCCTACGCGGACGGCCTGGCCAAGGGATACCGGCTGCGCGGAGTAACCGACCGCAAGGTCGTGGCGGTCATCGGCGACGGTGCGCTGACCGGCGGCATGGCCTGGGAGGCGCTCAACAACATCGCCGCCGCCAAGGATCTGCCTCTCGTCATCGTGGTCAACGACAACGGCCGGTCGTACGCGCCGACGATCGGCGGGCTTGCCGACCACCTGGCGACGCTGCGCACCACCCGCGGGTACGAGCGCTTCCTGGACTGGAGCAAGCGCCTGCTGCAGCCCACACCGGTGGTGTACGACACGCTGCACGCCATCAAGACGGGCGTGAAGGACCTGGTCGCCCCGCAGGGCATGTTCGAGGATCTGGGGCTGAAGTACCTCGGCCCGATCGACGGGCACGACATCGAGGCGGTGGAGACCGCGCTGCGGCAGGCCGCGGCATTCGACGGGCCGGTGCTCGTGCACTGCCTGACCCGCAAGGGCAACGGTTACCCGCACGCGGAGAACGACAAGGCGGACTGCTTCCACGCCGTGCGCGTGATGGACCCGACCACCGGCAGGCCGACCACCGCGGCAGGCCGGTCGTGGACGTCGGTGTTCGGCGCCGAGCTGGTCACGCTCGCCGAGCGGCGGCCGGAGATCGTCGGCATCACCGCCGCGATGCTGGGGCCGACCGGGCTGGACGCCTTCGCCGAGCGGTTCCCGGAGCGCGTCTTCGACGTCGGCATCGCCGAGCAGCACGCGGTGACCTCCGCCGCCGGTCTCGCCATGGCGGGGCTGCGGCCCGTGGTGGCGGTGTACGCGACCTTCCTCAACCGCGCCTTCGACCAGGTGCTGATGGACGTGGCCCTGCACGGGTGCCCGGTGGTGTTCGTGCTGGACCGGGCCGGCGTGACGGGAGACGACGGCCCGTCGCACAACGGGATGTGGGACGTGGCGATGCTGCAGGCCGTTCCCGGTCTGCGCATCGCCGCCCCCCGCGACGCGCGCACCCTGCGTGAGGAACTGCGCGAGGCGCTCCGCGTCACCGGCGGGCCTGCCGTCGTGCGCTTCCCCAAGGGTGCGGTCGGGCCGGACATCCCGGCCGTGGACGAGGCGGACGGGATGGCGGTGCTGCGCCGCGACGCCGGCCGGGACGTGCTCGTCCTGTCGGTGGGCGCGATGGCGGGACTGGCGCTGGGCGTCGCCGCGCGCATCGGTGAGGAGGGCTTCGGCGTCACGGTGGTGGACCCGAGATGGGTCAAGCCGGTCAACGCGGCCATCCCCGATATGGCCCGCCGGTACCGGCTGGTCGTCACCGTCGAGGACGGCCTGCGGGCCGGCGGGTTCGGGTCCGCCGTCGCTCAGGAGCTGCGCGACGCGGGCGTCGGCACACCGGTGGCGGACTTCGGCATCCCCAGGCGCTTCCTGCAGCACGGCAAACGTGCCGAGGTGCTCGCCGAGTGCGGCCTGACCGTGGAGGACGTCTCCGCCGCCGTGCTGCACCGGCTCGCCGGGAAGAATCGCCGTCTCGCCGCGCCCACACACGTCAGCCCATGGCTGGCCAAACTCATCGCCGACCCGCGCCTGGCGGGCAGGGCCCGCCAGGTCCTCGCCTCGAACGGCTACTCAGGCCACAGGGGCGTCGGCGACCAGACGCACTGAAGGAGGCAGCGCTCTGATGAGAGTTGATCTCGGGATGCCCGCCCCGCCATCCGTGGTGCTCGGCGAGCGACAGCCCACCCGGCAGCTCCGGGTGGGTTCGGTGGGCGTGGGCAGCGAATCGCCTGTGTCCGTGCAGTCCATGACGACGACGGTCACGGCCGACGTCAACGCGACCCTGCAGCAGATCGCCGAGCTCACCGCGGCCGGGTGCGACATCGTCCGGGTCGCCTGCCCGTCGCAGGACGACGCCGACGCGCTGCCGATCATCGCGACCAAGTCCCCGATCCCCGTCATCGCCGACATCCACTTCCAGCCGAGGTACGTCTTCGCCGCCATCGAGGCCGGCTGCGCGGCCGTCCGGGTCAATCCGGGCAACATCAAGAAGTTCGACGACAAGGTCGCCGAGATCGCGCGGGCGGCCAGGGACCACGGCACGCCCATCCGCATCGGCGTGAACGCGGGATCGCTGGATCCCCGGCTGCTGGCCAAGCACGGCAAAGCCACGCCGCAGGCACTGGTGGAGTCGGCGCTGTGGGAGGCGTCGCTCTTCGCCGAACACGACTTCCACGACATCAAGATCTCGGTGAAGCACCACGACCCTGTCGTGATGGTGGAGGCCTACCGCCGGTTGTCGGCCGCCTGCGACTACCCGCTGCACCTGGGAGTCACCGAGGCCGGCCCGCCGCTGCAGGGCACCGTCAAGTCGGCGGTCGCGTTCGGCACGCTGCTCGCCGAGGGGATCGGCGACACCATCCGCGTCTCCCTGTCGGCCCCGCCGGTCGAGGAGGTCAAGGTCGGCGTCCAGATCCTGCAGTCGCTCAACCTGCGCCCGCGCAAGCTCGAGATCGTGTCCTGCCCATCCTGCGGCCGGGCGCAGGTGGACGTGTACAAGCTCGCCGAGGAGGTCACCGCGGCCCTGGACGAGATGGAGATACCGCTCCGGGTGGCCGTGATGGGCTGCGTCGTCAACGGCCCGGGAGAAGCCAGGGAAGCCGACATCGGGGTGGCGGCCGGCAACGGCAAGGGCCAGATCTTCGTCAAGGGGAAGGTCGTCAAGACGGTACCTGAGTCGCGCATCGCCGAGGCACTGATCGACGAGGCCATGAGAATCGCCGGCGAAGCCGGACAAGACAGCGACGAATGGACATCGTGATGACCGTGCAACTCCCGCTCGAACAGGTGCACCCGCTGGCCGTCCCGCCGGCGCTGCGCGATCTGCAATCCCGCGGCGTCATTCATCCCGTGCGGACCCGGGTGGGGCACCCGGCATGGCTGGTCACCGGGTACGAGGAGATCCGGGCCCTGATCGCCGACCCGCGGCTGGGCCGCGCCCACCGGGAACCCGACAAGGCCTCGCGCCTCGGCGACTGGATGCTGTTCAGCGGCCCCATGGGAGACTTCGACACCGAGCACGACGACGAGGCGCGGGTGCGCGCGCAGCTCCAGCCGCACTTCGCGCCGGGCCGCATGCGAGCACTCCGGCCGCGCGTCGAGGCCCTCACCACCGACCTGCTCGACGAGCTGGAGCGGCACGGCTCCCCGGCCGACCTGCAGGAGGCCCTGGCCGGGCCGCTGCCCGTGCTGGTGATCTGTGAGCTGCTCGGCGTGCCGTACGAGGACCGCGACGAGTTCTCCAAGTTGTCGCGCGCCGCCGGCGACATCCTGGACCCGGCCCGCTCCGAGCAGGGGCTCATGGAGCTGTACGAGTACGGCAAGCGGCTGGTAGAGCGCAAACGGGACGAAGCGGCCGACGATGTCATCTCCCGCATGCTCCAGTCCGGAGACCTGTCGGACGATGAGATCGCCATGCACACCATGATGCTGCTGTTCGCCGGGCATGAGACCACGGTGTCGCAGATCGGCCTGGGTGCCGCGTGCCTCCTTGCCGATCCCGGCCAGTGGCGGGCACTGCACGACGACCCCTCGCTCGTCCCGTCCGCGGTGGAGGAGATCCTGCGCGCGCCCAGTCTGGGCGGTCCCGGGATCCCGCGCTACGCCCGCGAGGACCTGACCGTGGGCGAGGTCACCGTACGCGCCGGGGATCTGGTCATCCTCGACATCGGGGCGGGCAACCACGACGGCGCGGTCTTCGCCGACCCCGACCGCTTCGACGCGTCACGCAAGGACAGCCCCCACCTCACCTTCGGTTTCGGCGCGCGCTACTGCATCGGCGCGCAGCTCGCCCGTATCGAGCTTCAGGCCGTCTTCGCCGACCTCACCCGGCGCTTCCCGGACATGCGGCTGGCCGTGCCGGTGGAGAAGCTGCAGCGCAGCCCGCACTCCTCGACCGGCGTCCTGCTCAGCCTCCCCGTCGAGTGGTGACGGCTCACTTCTCCGGCGACCGGTTCGCGCAGCCCCCAACCGAAAGCACATGACATGGAACAATGCCCCATCGCCCTGCCCTTCGACCGCCCGGGCCCGTTCGACCCGCCGCGAGCCCTGGCCGGCCTGCGCGAGCAGGCGCCCATGACGCCGCTGAGCTTCGTCGACGGGCACGTCGGATGGCTGGCCACCGGCTACGAGGCCGCCCGCACGGTGCTGGCCGACCCGCGCTTCAGCGCGCGGCGCGAACTGATGCACGTCCCCCTCGACCTGGGCTTCGCGCACGAGATCGCCGGCGGCCCGCCGGAGGCCGGCGAGTTCCTGCGGATGGACCCGCCCGAGCACACGCGCTACCGGCGGCTGCTCATCGCCCAGTTCACGGCCCGCCGGCTGAAGCAGCTGGAGCCGCGCATCGCCGAGGTCACCCAGACCTGCCTGGACCGGATGGAGGCGGCCGGGTCTCCCGTCGACCTGGTGCGGGAGTTCGCCCTGCCGGTGCCGTCCCGGGTGATCTGCGAGCTGTTCGGCGTCCCTTACGCGCGCCTGGAGGAGTTCCAGAACCACCTGGGCACGATGGTGGACACCGACGCCCCCGGTGAGGAGGCCATGGAGGCCTACACCGCGTTCCTCGAATTCCTGGCCGGGCTCATCGCCGACAAGCGCAAGGCACCCGGGGAGGACTTCTTCAGCGGCCTGGTCGACAGTGGCGAGCTGTCGGACGAGGAGCTGACCAACATCGGCTTCATCCTGTTCGGCGCCGGCTTCGAGACGACCGCGAACATGCTCGGGCTCGGCACGTTCGCGCTGCTGAGCCACCCTGACCAACTGGCCCTGCTGCGAGGCGACCCCTCCCTGATCGACGGCGCCGTCGAGGAACTGCTGCGGCACCTGACCATCATCCACTTCGGCCCGCTGCGGGCGGCGCTGGAGGATGTGGAGGTCGAGGGCGCCCTGGTGCGGAAGGGGCAGGTGGTGGTGGTCTCGCTGCCTGCGGCCAACCGGGACCCGAAGCGGTTCACCGACCCCGAGCGCCTCGACATCACCGGATCCGCGCAGGGCCACCTGACGTTCGGGTACGGGCCCCACCAGTGCCTGGGCCAGCAGCTGGCCCGCATCGAGATGCGCATCGCCTTCCCCGCTCTGCTGGAGCGTTTCCCCACGCTGCGGCTGGCCTGCGCGCCCGAGGACGTGCCCACGAAGGACATGATGATCGTGCATGGTGTCAAGAAGCTCCCGGTAGCGTGGTGATCATGAGAATCGTCGCTGACAAGGACGTGTGCGTCGGGGCCGGGATGTGCGCGTTGACCGCGCACGACCTGTTCGAGCAGAGCGAGGAGGACGGCACCGTGGTGCTCGTCGTGGAGCGCCCGGCCGACGACCGGCTCCACCTGGTGCGGCGGGTGGTGGACTCCTGCCCGTCCGGCGCCATCACGCTGGCCGACGATTGACCCTCCGGCGGTCGTCGGAAAAACAGCAACGCGAGGTGTCCTCCGCGCGGCACGTGAAATCTTGACGATTTCCTGCGGCCGTTTTCGGGGGGCGCCTCGCTTCTTTTCGGCAAATTCCCGCGGAAAGTGTGTCGCCCGGCGTGCGGGTTTTCCCCTTCATATTGCCGCTCGCCTCGACGGCCGGGTGACAAGGCGGAGGTCGAGGCCATTACGGGGCACAACCGCGATGCAGTTTCCATCCAGGTTCGATCAACGGCCGCTCGCATACGCTACTTAAAAATCTTCCGGCCTAAGGAAGACGAGGTTATGCGTGAGCATGGCTAAGAGTGGTATAGAAGGTGATCTGCAAGCCCGCAACGTCTTGTCGTCGATAAACGGAGTGGCGCCGCTCATCATGGAGGTGAGCGCGGGCCTGACCGGCCGGTGGACGGGAGGGCACAGCTCCCTCGACTCGATGTGCTCCCACGCGCTGGTGCCGTCCGGCAAGATGTTCCGCCCCATCCTCGTTCTGGAGTCGGCTCTGGCGGTGGGAGGTGACGCCCGTGTCGTCCTGCCCGCGGCCATGGGCGCCGAGTCCGGCCATGTCGCGAGTCTCGTGCACGACGACATCATCGACGACGACGAGATCCGCCGGGGCAAACCATCCGTCCAGCACCAGTTCGGGGTGGACAACGCCATCGTCGCCGGCGACGCCCTGATCTTCGACCTGTTCCTCAGTCTGGCCGAGTGCCGCAAGACCGGTGCGGCCGACAGCCGGATCGTGGCCGCGTTCGACGTCGTGGCCCGGCGTGGCATCGAGTTGTGCCGCGGCCAGATCATGGAAGCCGAGATCTGCGAGCGCATGGACTTCGACCGTGAGGCGTACCTCACGATGGCCGGCCTCAAGACGGCCTCGCTCTTCAAGGGCGCCTGCGAATGCGGCGCCCTGCTCGGCGGTGGCGACGACGCCATGGTCGAGGCGCTCAGCCGCTACGCGGAGAACCTCGGCATCGCCTTCCAGATCCACGACGACCTGCTCTCCTACACCCGCGAGACCGGCGTCATGGGCAAACCCGACACCAGCGACGTGCGCAACGGGAGGCTGACGCTGCCCGTCATCCTCGCCTACGAGCTCGGCGACTCCATGGATCGGCTGGCCATCACGGACGGGCTGTCCGGCGAAGGCGATCCGACCGCCAACCGGCAGGCGCTCATCACGATCCTGGAGCGAACGGGGGCGCTCGCCGGCACCGAGCGGCTGGCGGCGCACTACAGCCGGCAGGCGGTCGATGCGCTGGCCGGGCTTCCGGTGACACTGAGCCGCGAGCGCCTGGCCCGTTTCGCCGAGGAGGCGATCGACCGTGACCGCTGACCCGGCCGACCGGACGCGTGACACACCGGACGACGACGCGCGCGGGCACGTGGTGATCACGGGCGGCTGCGGCTTCATCGGCAGCCACCTGACCGCCCACCTGGCCCGGCGCGGTTTCCGGGTGACCGTGTTCGACCGTGCCGGGTGCCCGGCCAACCGGCGGCTCGACCCGCGGGCGGCCCACGTCCAGCTGGACATCACCGACTTCGAGCAGTGCCGCGACGCCGTCGGCGCGGCCCGGCCGAGCGTGGTGTTCCACCTGGCCGCCTCCTCCACCGTCGATTCGGGTTACCTCGACCCGCACGGCTCACTCATGGCCAACGTCACGGGCACCATCAACCTGCTCGAAGCGGTCCGGGTCGCCTGCCCCGACCTGGACAGGTTCGTTTTCGCCTCGACCGACAAGGTCTACGGGGAGCTGCTCGAGGACGCCTACACGGAGATGTCCGTCCTCGGCGCCCGCGGCGTCTACGACGTCGGCAAGCTGTCGGCGGACGGCCTGGTGCGGATGTACGGCGACGAGCTCGGCCTGCCGGTGTCCGTGCTGCGCCTGTGCAATGTGTTCGGCCCCGGCGACGACGACGCCGGCTCCCGTATAGTGCCGCGCTCGCTGAGCCGGCTCTTCGACCCGGCCGAGCCCAAACCGCCGCTCGTCTACGAGGGCTCACTGCGGCACCGGCGTGACTACGTCTACGTAGGCGACGTCTGCCGCGCGCTGACCGCGATCGCGCTCAGCCCGCGGGCCCGCGGCGAGGTGTTCAACATGGCGCCGGCGGCGCACCGGACCACGGTCGACCTGGTGGAGGAGCTGATCCGCCGCTCCAGCGAGGAGTGCCGGCCGCACGACCCGGAACGGGCAGAGCTGATCCGGGCCAATGGCTACGAGGTGGTCGCCGGCTCCGGGGCCAGCCAGCTCCGGCATCAGCACTGCGACGCCACCAAGCTCAGCACGCTGCTGGGCTTCCGCAACGAGGTCGACCTGGCCGAGGGACTGCGGCGCACGATCGCCGCGGTGATGCGGGAGCGGCGGATCGCCCGCCCGCTGGAGCCGACCGCCGCCACGCCCTCCGGTTGACGGCCGGACGACGGCAGCCGACCTGACGGTGACTTCGGGTGATAGGGGAGAGGGGAGACGATGGACGTCGAGCACCTGCACACGCGGGCCAAGAAAGCAGCCGAAAGCGCGATCACACACCTCTACGACCGGCAGCGTGAGGACGGGTCCTGGGTGGACCGGCTCTCCTCGTCCACCATCGCGACCGCGCTCGGCGCGCTGTCGCTGTACCGAGCCGACCGGCATGCCTACGCCGACCGCATCGCGGCCGCGGTGCGCTGGCTGCGCACGCACCAGCGCGAGGACGGCGGGTGGAGCATGGCCGACGCCGAGGCGCCCAGCAGCCCCGGCATGACCGCGTTCGGGCTGGCGGCGTTGCATGAGATCGACCGGGAGGATTCGCGGGGGGCGATAGCCCGCGCCCACACCTTCATCGACGAGAACGACGGGATGAACGTCATCCCGGGCCTGCGCGGTGAGGCGCCCAAGACCTGGCCGGCGGCGCTGCCCACGATCTGGGGTCTGGTGGGCCTGCGCGACTTCCAGCAGCAACCCGACCAGCCCGTCGAGATCATGCTGCTGCCGGCCAACCTGCGCAACAAGGTCTCCATCGCGCTGCCCGCGATCCTCGGGCTCGGCATCATGCAGGCCCGCACCATGAACCGGTCGCTGCCGCGCAAGCTGCTCGGCCGCATCGCCGAGCCGATGGCGCTGAACTGGCTGCGCGACGTGGCCGGCACCAACGGCGGCATCGAGGAATGCCCGATGATCGCCGGGTTCGTCTACCTGGGCCTGAAGAAGGCCGGGGTCGGCGTGGACGTCCAGCTCAGCTCCCTCGCCTACCTGCTGGAGACGCAGCGCGAGGACGGCTCCTGGGCCATCGACCGGGACCTCGAGATCTCCGTCACCGCTTACTCGATCATGGCTCTCGCCGAGTTCGAGGACGTCGCCGCCCAGCCGCTGCTGAAGGGCACACGCGAGTGGCTGCTGCGCAGCCAGTGGAACAAGCCGTTCCCGTCGCTGGGCATGCCCGCCGGCGGCTGGAGCTGGGCCTTGCCCTCGGGCTGGCCGGAGTCGGAGGACACCGCGGTGGTGCTGGGCGTGCTGGCCGACCTCGGCGTGCCACGCAACCACCCCGCGGTCCGGCTCGGCATCGGCTGGCTGCGCAAGCAGCAGAACACCGACGGCTCCTGGTCGGAGTGGGTCCGCAACACCCACATCATGAACGACCGCCCGTGCGCCGGGGTGACCTCCCACGTCGTCATGGCACTCAAACGGTACGGCGAGCCCGACACGCCCGGCTCGCCGGTCGGGCGGGCGCTGGCCTACCTGCGCGCCCACCAGAAGGACGACGGCTCCATCGAGTCCATCTGGTTCCGCGACAACACGCACGGCACCAGCCGCCTGCTGGAGACGTTCGTCGACACCGGCCAGGGCGCCGACCCCGTGGCGCGTGCGGCCCGGCAGTGGCTGCTGGACAACCAGGCCGACGACGGCGGCTGGCCGCGCCACCACGAGCTCCCCCCGGAGGGGCGCACCGCCGAGGAGACCGGCTGGGCGATCTTCGCGCTGCTCAAGGCGGGTGAGGACCCGCGCAGCCCCGCCATCCTGCGCGGCATCGACTGGCTGCTCCGGCATCAAGACGACGAGGGGACGTGGCGGCCGAGCGTCGTCGGCCTCTACTTCGACGACCTGTGCTACACCGACGACCTGATCGCCCACACGTTCACGCTCAGAGCCATCGGCAGGTGGCTCAAGCTCATGGCGGTCCCCGGAGGCGAGCCGCAGTGATGTTCGCGCGGGACAGACGGCAGGCCCGCCAGGCACGGCCGGCGGCGCGCGGCCGGGCCGGTGGCCTGCCGCCGGGGCCGCGGCTGCCCGCCGTCGTGCAGACGGTGTTGTGGGCGGCGGCGCCGACGAGGTTCGGCAGGTCCTGCGCCGAGCGCTACGGCCCGCTGTTCACCGCACGGATCCTCGGCTTCGGCAACGTGGTGTACATCTGCACGCCCGAGGGCATCCGCCGGATCCTGCGCGACGACGCGGACAACTTCGACGCGGCCGCCGCCAACGAGTCGATCAAGTTCGTGGTCGGCAGGCACTCGCTGCTGATGTCCGACGGCCACGAGCACACCGCCCGCCGCCGCGTCCTCATCCGTCCGCTCCACGGCGGCAACGTCGCCGAGTACGTCGGGCTCATGGAGCAGATCGTGGAGGAAGAGATCCGCGAGTGGGCGCCTGGCTCCACCGTGCGCCTCCTCGACTGCTTCCAGCGCGTCACGCTGGAGGTCATGATGCGGGCGGTCTTCGGCATCACCGACTCCTCCCGGCTGGAGCGGCTACGTGTCCTCGTGCCGCGCCTGCTGGACATCAACCCGCTGATCATCCTGCTGCCGGCGATCCGCCGGCCGTTCGGCGGGGTAGGGCCGTGGGCACGCTTCCAGCGGCTGCTGGCCGAGGTCGACGAGATCATCTACGCGGAGATCCGCGACCGCCGGGCCAGCCACGGCCCTGGCGGCAAGGACGTCGTGTCGCTGCTGCTCGCGCACGACGGCGACGGGGACGGCGTGACGGACGCCGAGCTGCGCGACCACCTGGTCACCCTGCTCACCGTCGGCCAGGAGACGACCGCCACCCAGCTCGCCTGGTTCTTCGAGCGGGTCACCCGCACGCCCGGCGCGCTGGAGCGGGTCGTCGCCGCGGTGCGGGCGGGCGACTGGACCGTCGTCGACGCGGCGATCCACGAGGCGATCCGCGCCCGGCCGACCACGATGGACATCGGGCGCGTCGCGATCGGCGAATGGCGCGAGGCCGGCTACGTCTTCCCCGCCGGGACGATGTTCGCCGTCTCCCTCGGGTTGCTTCATCTGTCGCCGGAGCTGTACGAGCGGCCCGACGCCTACTCCATCGACAGGTTCCACCCGGTGGAGCCGTCCAGCGCGCACTTCATGCCCTTCGGCGGCGGCAGCCACCGTTGCCTCGGCGCGTCCCTGGCCATGGTGGAGATGCGCACCGTCATCAGCGGCATCCTGCGCCATGTGCGGGTGGAACCGCGGCGGCGAGCCGCGGAGCGGGTGCGGCCCAAGGGGCCGATGCTCGTGCCGCGGCGGGGCGCGGAGGTGACGATCGTGGAGAACCGCCTGCCCCGGCAGGGCTCCCCGGCCCTGCGGGGCCCGGGCGATGAACGATGACAGGCCGACACGGGAGTAGAGCCACGATGGAACCCCACGTCTTTCCGTTTCCCCGGGCCGAGCGTCTGGAGCTGGACCCGGAGTACGCCAGGCTCCAGGCGGAGGAGCCGGTCAGCCAGGTCGTGTTCCCGTACGGCGAGCCGGCCTGGCTGGTCACCCGCTACGAGGACGTCCGGACCGTCTTGTCGGACGGCCGCTTCTCCCGCGCGTTGTCGCTGGAGCGCGACGTCCCCCGAGTCACGGTCGAGAACTTCAGCGGCGGGATCGTCGCCATGGACCCGCCGGAGCACACGCGCGTGCGCTCGGTGTGCCAGTACGCGTTCACCGCCCGGCGGGTGGCGCGGCTGCGCGAGCGGGCCACGGTCATCGCCACCGAGCTGGCCAAGGAGGCGATCGCCGGCGGTGAGCCGTTCGACGGGGTCGAGGACTTCGCCGTCCCGTTCACCTTGAGGATGATCTGCGAGCTGCTCGGCGTGCCCTACGGCGACCGCGGCCGGTTCCGGCAGTGGGCCGAGGCGGGCCTCGCCACCACCTCCATCTCGGAGGAGGAGCGGCTGAGCGCGGCCGGGAACCTGTGGGAGTACATCTCCGGCCTGCTGGCCGAGCGGCGTGCGGACCCCCAGGGCGACCTCATCTCCGCCATGGTCGCCTCCCAGTCCGAGACCGGCGCGGTGACGGACGACGAGCTGGTGATGGTCGTCATGACCGTGCTGGCCGCCGGTTACGAGACCACCTCCACCGAGCTGCCCAACTTCCTGTACGTGCTGCTGGAAACTCCATCCCGCTACCGCGAGCTGGTCTCCCGCCCGTCGGTCATCCCCTCGGCGGTCGAGGAGCTCATGCGGTACGTGCCGATGGAGGCCAACGGCGCCTCGCCGCGCTTCACCCTGGAGGAGGTCACCCTGAGCGGGACCCGTATCCCGGCCGGCGCCCCGGTCGTGGCGGCCACGGTCATCGCCAACCGCGACCCGGCGGTCTTCGCCGACCCGCACCGCCTGGACCTGACCCGCGCCCCCAACCCGCACCTGGGGTTCGGCCTGGGCGCCCACTACTGCCTCGGCGCCCCCTTGGCCCGCCTGGAGCTGCAGGTCGCGCTGGAGGTGCTGACGGCCGCCCTGCCGGCGCTGCGGCTGCCGGACGAGCCAGGATCCGTCGAGTGGAAGGCCGGGATGATGGTCCGCGGGCCTTCGAAACTGATGCTTACGGTGCAGTGACTGACGGTGGATTAAGGAGACAACGATGGCATCGGAAGAGCCAGCAGAGGTCAAGATGTCCCGTGAGCCGCCGCCGGTCGAGCGGTTCCGGCCCGTCGACATCGATCACATGGACTGGAGCGCCCTGCGCGCCGAATGTCCCGTCTCCCGCGTGCGGACCGCGGGCGGCGAGCCGGCCTGGCTGGTGACTCGGTACAAGGACATCCGGGCCGTGCTGGGCAGTCAGACGTTCAGCGTCCAGCCGATCGACATGGAGAGCGGCAGCGGCACCTACGAGGCCAACGAGTCGATCTTCCAGGACCCGCCCGAGCACACCCGGCTGCGCGGCCTGGTCGCCGGTCCCTTCGCGGTCGGCCGGGTCGAGCAGTATCGGGACGCCATCCAGAAGACGGCGTACGCGCTCATCGAGTCGATGAAGACCGCGGACGGGCCGATCGACCTCATGGAGCGCTTCGCCAAGCCGCTGACCATCAACGTCATCGGCGAGGTGGTCGGCGTGCCGGCCCCCGACCGCGACATGTTCCGTCGCGGGTCCGACAAGCTCCTCGTCCCCATGCACGAGAACGGCGGCGCGGAGGCGAGAGAGGGCTGGCACACGCTCAACGACTACGTGATGGCGCTGATCGCCCGCAGGCGCCGGGAGAACCACGACCCGCGTGCCGACCTCATCGGCCACCTGATCAGCTCCCAGACGGTCGACGAGAAGCTGACCGACGTCGAGGTCACCACCATGGTGCTCGGGCTGCCCGTCGCCGGCTACGTCAGCACCGCCAACGCGATCGCGGTCGCCGTCCGGCATCTGGTCGAGGACGGCTGGATGGACCGGCTGCGGGCCGCGCCCGACGTGCGGGAGCAATCCAAGCTGTTCGTCGAGGAAGTGCTGCGGATCCAGTCCGGCGACAACGGCGAGTCCATGCCGCGCTTCGCCGCCGGCAGCTTCGAGGTCGGCGGCACCACCATCAACAAGGGCGACATCGTGGTGGCGCCGCTGATCGCCGCCAACCGGGACGAGTCGATGTTCGACCGGCCCGGCACGTTCGATCCGCACCGGGAGGGCCTGTCCCGGCACATCGCCTTCGGCTTCGGGATCCATCGATGCCTGGGCGCCAACCTCGCCCGGCTCGAACTGCAGATCGCGGTGGACGCCCTGGTGGAGTCAGGCATCTGCTTCGAGCTGCTGGAGCGCTGGGACGAGGTCCCGTGGCGGCAGAACATGCTGGGCGACCGCTTCCCCGAGCGTCTGATGGTGGGCGTGAGCCTCGCCCCGGCCGGGGGAGAGGTGTGATGGGACGTCACATCCTGTTCGCCACGATCCCGGCGTGGGGCCACACCTACCCCGTCCTGTACGGCGCGGCCGAGCTGCGCCGGCGCGGTCACCGGGTGAGTTGCCTGGCCTCGCCGCGCTTCGCCGCAGAGGTGGCCAAGGTCGCCGACCCCGTCCCGTACGACTCGCCGATGGACTCCGACGTCGGCCGGGCCGAGCTGGCCGACATGAGCAAGGTGCTGCGGCTCATGCTCCAGGAGACCAGGGCCTCGTTCGCGGCCCTGGAACGAGTCGTCCGCGCCGACCCGCCCGACCTGCTGGTCTCCGACGTGCTCAACATGGCGGGCTGGCTCGTCAGCCGTCGTTTCGACCTCCCGCTGGTCCGCACGTGGCCGATCTTCGCCTCCAACGAGCACTTCTCGCTGCACCAGGACTACCAGTCCCGTACCGACGACGAGGAGTCGATGCGCGGCTTCTTCGCGGAGGCGGCGGACTTCCTCGACGGCGTCGGCCTCGGCTCGATCTCGCCGATGGAATTCTTCGAGAGCCAGGCCGAGCGCAACATCGCGCTGTTCCCGCGCTCGTTGCAGCCGCGCGGCGAGACGTTCGACTCCCGCTACACGTTCGTGGCGCCGTGCATCCGGCCGCCCGAGGAGTCGCCGGATGTGCCGTGGCTGCGCGCGGCCAGGCCGCTGGCCGCGGTCTCGCTCGGCACGGTGTTCAACGAGCAGAACAAGACCGGCTTCTTCCGGGCCTGCGTCGAGGGCCTCGAGCAGCTCGGCTGGCATGCCGCCGTGGCGCTCGGTGACAAGGTGCGGCCCGAGGACGTCGGGCCGGTCTCCGGCCGGGTGTTGATGCGCGCCAGGTTGCCGATGATCGACACGCTCCAGCACGCGGCGGTGTCCATCTCCCATGGCGGTCTGACCAGCACGGTGGAGGCGCTCGCGCAGGGCGTGCCGGTGCTGATCGCGCCGCAGATCGGCGAGCAGCACGCCGTCGCCGACAGTGTGGAGCGGCTCGGCCTGGGCGTACGGCTGCGCGAGCCGTTCACCGGTGCGGAACTGGCGAAGACCGTCAAGAGCGTGGTGGACGACGCCGACATGGCACGCCGGCTGGCGGAGTTCCGGCGCACGCTGCTCAGCGACCGACGCGGCGGCGAGTTCGCCGACACGGTCGAGCGCGAGCTGGCCGGGCAAGCGGAAAGCTGAGACGAGGGGACAGGTAACGCACATCATGCAGGACGAACACGCGGCAACGCCCCTGCCCGCCTATCCGTTCCCCCGGACCTCGGCGATCGAGCCGCCGCCGGCCCTCGCGGAGTTGCGCGCGGCAGGGCCGCTGCACCGGGTCCAGCTGGCCGACGGCCGACAGGCTTGGCTGGTCACCCGCTACGACGAGGTCAGGACGCTGCTCGGGCACCCGGCCTTCGGCACCCAGTACCCGGGTACGGTGCCGATGACCGAGAGCGAGGACAACCTCGCGGCCGGGTTCATGTTCCTGAAGGACCCACCGGAGCACACCCGGCTGCGTCGCAGCGTCACCCGGGCGTTCACCGCCCGCCGGGTGGCCGAGCTGCGGCGGCGCGCGATGCCGGTGGCCGCCGACCTCGTCGACCAGATGCTGGCCAGGGGACCGGAGGCCGACGTCATGGAGGCGCTGGCCTACCCCCTGCCGATCACGATGATCTCCGAGCTGCTCGGCATCGCCGCCGAGGACCGGGGACGGTTCCGCCGCTGGTCGGACCTCATCCTGCGCTCCGTCGAGGGCGGCTCGGACGAGGAGATGGGCGCGGCCTTCCTCGACCTGCAGCAGTTCGTCGTCAAGCTCGTGGACGGCAAGCCGGACGGCACCGACCTCGTCAGCGACCTCGCCCGGCACTCGGGCGAGCCGGACGGGCTCACCCGGCTGGAGATCGCGGCCATGGCCATGGGCCTGCTCATGGCCGGGTACGTCACCACGGCCTCGGCGATCTCGCACGCGCTGCTCAGGCTGCTGGGCAGCCCGCAGGTGATGGCTCAGGTGCGGGCCGGCCAGATCGAGACGACCCGGCTTGTCGAGGAGCTGCTGCGCCTGCAGGACGAGGAGGTCGGCATCAACCGCATCGCCCAGCAGGACGTGGAGATCTGCGGCGTGCGCATCGCCCGGGGCGACACCGTGATCATCTCGCGTGCCGGCGCCAACCGCGACCCGGGGGCCTTCCCGGACCCCACCGCGATCTCCGCGGGCGCCGAGCGCGGGCCGCACCTGGCGTTCGGGCACGGCATCCATCACTGTCTCGGCGCCGCGCTGGCGCGCATGGAGCTGGAGGTGGCGCTGGGCACCCTCATCACGAAGATCCCCGGCATCCGGCTGGCCGTGCCGCCCGCCGAACTTGAGTGGAGCTGCGACGGGATGGACGTCAGCATCAAGCGGCTCCCCGTCACCTGGTGAACATCCGAACCGAGAGGCCGTTGTGAACAGCATGAGTACCCAGCCGGGCGCGGTCCCGCGACTCAAGCGCCCCTACGACCCGGAGGAGCTGGACGACGCGGTCAAGAACCGCGGCGCCGCGATCCTCGTCGAGGCGTACTCGCGCGAGGAGTGCGAGACGTTCCTCACCCAGGTGTCCGCATTCCTGCGGACCCATCCGGAGGAGGCCGACTACGCGGCCGGTTCCGTCCTCGCGAGTTTCCAGGGCGAGACGACCTCCTCGCTGCACGCACTCATCGGAAGGGTGCCGTGCGCGGCCTCCATGGTGCTGCACGAGGACCTGCTGGGGTGCGCGCGCCGGCTGCTGCGCCCCAAGTCGAGCACCGTGCTGATGACCGTGGCCGAGTACATGGCCCGCCGGCCTGGCGCGCCCCGGCAGGAGCTGCACCGCGACACCTTCTCCTGGCGGCACGTCCCCGTCGGCGAGCACCCGATCGCACTCACGGTGATGGCCGCCATGAGCCCCTTCACCGCCGAGAACGGCGGGACCTGGGCGGTTCTCGACAGCCATGGCGGTCCGGCCACCGATCCGGCGCCGGACTGGAGCAGCGCGGTGCAGGCCGAGATGGGACAGGGCGACGCGCTGATGTTCCGCGCGGACCTCTTCCACGCCGGTGGCGCGAACCACAGCGACTCGGACGTGCGACACATCTTCTCGACCGGATACCAGGTCGGCTGGCTGCGTACGGTCGACAACGGCACGCTGAGCGTTCCGCCGGACATGGCGGCCGAGCTGCCGGAGGAGCTGCGGGAACTGCTCGGCTACGTGCCGGAAGACGTGCTCGGCCTCTACAAGGGCGGAGACCCCGGCAACGCGCTGGCCGCCCGCTGAAAACCATGGAGACAACGGAGGCACTGTCATGACAGAAACGACCGCGGGCACGGCCGTCATCCCACGCCTGAAGCCGCCCTACGACCCGGCGGAGCTGGACGACGCGGTCAAGAACCGCGGCGCGGTCATCCTCTGCGATGCCTACACCGAGCAGGAGTGCGACACCCTGCTCGGGCAGATCGCCGAGCACAAGCGCAGCCACCCGGAGGAGTGGGAGTACACGACCCGCTCGATGCTCGGCACCTACCAGGGTCCCGACACGGCCACGGCGCTGCACCTGCTCGTCGGCGCCATCCCGTGCGCCGCCGGGATGGTCGTCCATCCGGACATCCTGGGCTGTGCCCGCAGGCTGCTCAAGCCGCTGTCGGACACCGTCCTGCTGACGCTGACGGAGTACATCGAGCGCCGGCCCGGAGCGCCCGCGCAGGGGCTGCACCGCGACACGGTCGCCTGGCCGCACATGCCGGTGGGCGAGCACCCGATCATGTTGACGGCCATCGCCGCGATGACGGACTTCACCGCCGCCAACGGGGCCACCTGGGTGGTGCTCGACAGCCACGGCGGCCTGGCGAGCGACGCGGCGCCCGGCTGGGAGGGCGCGGTGCAGGCCGAGATGAACCGGGGCGACGTGCTGCTGTTCCGCGCCGACCTGTTCCACGCCGGCGGCGCGAACACCACCGACTCCGACGTGCGGCACTTCTTCTCGATGGCCTACCAGGTCGCCTGGTTGCGCCCGATCGAGAACAGCACGCTCAGCGTTCCGCCGCGCGTGGCGGCGGAATTGGCGGAAGACGTCCAGGAACTGCTCGGCTATTCCCACGAGCTGGTGCTCGGCCTGTACAAGGGGGGCGACCCGAAGAACGCGCTGCGCGTCAGCTGACCTGCGGAGTCGGCTCGTACCGGCTCCGCATCAGCCGCCGCGCGACGACGGTGGCAAGCAACGATGGCGCCGCCACGGCGACGGCGAAGGCCACCTGCCCGGCGGCCGCCATCAAGAAGGAACCCAGGAATATCCGGTCGAGAACCACGATCTCATGGGCGCGCAGCCCGACCTGGCGCGGAAAGGGCCGGGGCGCCTCCAGGATCCGCTTGAGCGATATTCCGCCGAGAATCACGGCCGGAAGAAGGGCGAGGTAATAGACGGGGAGATCGACGCCGCTCGTGGCCGGCGAGATCAGCGGCCAGCCCAGCCCGATGGACACCCAGCCGAGATAGAACATCGTCAGCGCGCGGACGGTCGCGTCGTCGCCACGCTTGACGGGGTAGCTGAAGTAGCCGCCGGCGCGGTCACCGTCGCGGTCGCACAGCGCCCCCAGCAGGTTGGAGCCCGAGTCGTGCACCCAGAACATCAGGGCCAGCGGCAGCAGCACGGGCTCCGGCAGCGGCTGCACCATCATCGACCCGAACAGCAGCGTCAGCGCGGTCGGCAGGCCGCGGCTGACGTTCCCCCACAGGCCGCGCCCCTTCAGCACCTTCGCGTACGCGATGCCGAAGACGGTGGCGGGGATCACCAGGAGGAAGGTGAACGGATTGGCCAGCGCCGCGAGGACCGCCCCGGTCCCGATCAGCGCCATCATGAGGTATTTGGCGGTGGCCGCGGGAATGCGCCCGGACGGTACCGGGCGGTGTGGCTTGACTTTCGCGTCGAGTTCGCGGTCGAAATAGTCGCCGCCGTACAACGAGGCTATCCAGGCGAGGGTGGGGACGAGCCAGGCGAGTAATAGGCTGCCCGGCCCCGCTCCCGGATCGGTAAGAATGGCGCCGCTCATTCCCACTAATCCCACGTAGAAAACTGTGTCGGGTCGGCACGCCTCCAGATGGGCGAAGAATCGCACGCGAATACCGAAAGAACCAGACATAACTGAGTACTATACCGATATGCCGCTGGGAACGGGAGTTTCTCGGATGAATAAAAAAACGCGGACCGCGCATATCGTCGGGGCCGGTATCGCCGGCCTCGCCACTGCGATAGGTCTGGCCAATCGGGGATGGTCCGTGCGCGTATTCGAGCGGAGCCCCGTCCTGCGGACGACCGGCGGCGGCATCGGACTGACCCCCAACGGCCTGCACGCCCTCAACGCCCTCGGCGTGGGGGAGAGCGTGCGGCGGTGCTCGGTGGTCCAGGAGGAAGGCGGCGTGCGGGCGCCCAGCGGCAGGTTCATCGCCCGCAGCCGGCTGGAGTTCGTCGAACGGCGCTACGGCGAGTCGATCCGCTCCCTGCTGCGCACCGACCTGGCACAGGCGCTGGAGGCGGCGCTGCCGGAGGGGACCGTGCGCTACGGAGCTCGCGTGGAGGACATCAGGCCCGGCGACGCGGCCACCCCGGCCGAGCTGATCGTCGCCGGCGAGTCCCTGACCTCCGACCTGGTCGTCGGCGCCGACGGCATCCGGTCCGCCGTGCGGCGCTGCCTGTACCCGGACCACCCTCCGGTCCGCTCCTGCGGCGCCGTCAGCTGGCGCGCCGTCGTCCCCGCCTCGGGGATGGCGCCCGTCGCCGCTGAGACGTGGGGCGCGGGACTGCGCCTGTCGATCCTGCCGTTACCCGGCGACCGGGTGCACTTCTCCGCCTTGGCCTGCTCCTCGCTCTGGCGCTCGGTCCGCGACTCCCCGGACGGGCCGGCTCGGCTGTTCGGAGACTGGCACGACCCCATCCCGCTCATGCTGTGCCGGGCGACCCACGAGACCACCTACTTCGACCAGATCGAGGAGCTGCCGCGTCCGCTGGACGGCTTCGCCCGCGGCCGGGTCGTCCTGGTCGGCGACGCCGCACACCCGATGGCGCCCAACGTGGGCGTGGCCAACCTGGCGCTGGAGGACGCCGTGGAGCTCGCCCACACCGTCGGCGACGCCGGCGACTGGGACGCGCTGCGCGCCGGCCTCGCCCGCTACGACCGCGTCCGGCGTCCCCGCACCATCCGGATGAGCCGCATGTCGCGCCGGATGGGCCGGTTCGCCGAGATGAGAGCTCCGCTCGCCGTGGCCGCCCGCAACGGCGGCGTCTGGCTCGGCGGCTTCCTGCCCGAGGTGGTCTCCCGGCGCTTCATGGACTCCATGGCCGGCTGGACCCCTCCGGCGGCCAGGACCGCGCGGTGACGGCGCCGGCGCGTCTGGAGGTGCCCTCGGTGGACGCGTGGCTCGCCGAGCGCCGCCGGGAGAACACGCTGCGCGTGCGCCGGGTCCCCCTGGACACGTTGCGTGAGTGGCGCACCGACCCGGAGACCGGCGACCTGCGGCACCGCAGCGGCCGGTTCTTCACCGTGGAGGGCATCCGGATCCGCGACTCGTCACTGGAGTTCGATGCCTGGGACCAGCCCCTGGTCGTCCAGCCGGAGTACGGCGTGCTCGGGCTGCTGCTGAAGGAG
Organism: Nonomuraea terrae; assembly: GCF_004348995.1. Lineage (GTDB taxonomy): Bacteria > Actinomycetota > Actinomycetes > Streptosporangiales > Streptosporangiaceae > Nonomuraea > Nonomuraea terrae. Next base: position 7,506 of record NZ_SMKQ01000009.1, on the reverse strand, counting down.
GTCGACGGTCGGCTGCACGGCCTGTTCCAGGCCAAGGTCGAGCCGGGCAACGCCGGCGGCACCCAGCTCGCCCCCACCGTGCAGGCCACCCGGAGCAACTACACCCGCGTCCACGGCGGCCTGCCGGTGCCCTACCTCGACAGGTTCCTCGGAACGACCCGCCGCCGGCGCGGGCGAATCCTGTTCGACTCCCTCCAGTCGGAGCAGGCGTCCTGGTTCCTCGCCAAGCGCAATCGCAACATGGCCGTCCTGCTCGCCCCGGGCGACGACGTGCCCGTGCTCCCCGGCCACCACTGGGTGCCGCTGGACGACCTCGGCCCGCTGCTGCGGCGTGACGACCTGGTCGGCATGGACGCCCGCAGCGTGCTGTCCGGCCTGGTCGCCGCACGGCTGCCCAGCGGTCCAGAACGCCCCCACCACGACGACCGCGAGCTGCTGAGCTGGTTCACCGAGGCCAAGGCCGGGGACGCCACCGTCCGGCGGCGCATCCCGCTGCGCGAGGTCCGCGACTGGGTGCGCACCCCCGAGTCGATCCACCACTGCGAGCACCGGCACTTCGCGGTCATCGGCGTCGACGTGGAGGCCACCGGCCGTGAGGTCGAGCGCTGGTCACAGCCCATGCTGGCGCCGACCGGCACCGGGGTCGTCGCCCTGCTGTCGCGCCGCGTCGACGGCACCCGGCACTACCTCGTCCAGGCCCGGTCCGAGGCGGGCTGCCTCGACGCCGTCGAGATGGCGCCCACCGTCCAGTGCCAGCCCGGCAGCTACGCGGGCCTGCCCGCGAACCGCCGGCCGGCGTTCCTGGGCGAGGTGTTGTCGGCCCCACCCGAGCGGATCCTCCTCGACACCGTCCAGTCGGAGGAGGGCGGGCGCTTCTACCACGCTCGCAACCGCTACCTGATCGTGGACGTCGGCGAGGACTTCCCGCTCGACGTCCCCGACCGCTTCGCGTGGGTGACCGCGCGGCAGCTGACGACCTTGGTGTGCTACGCCAACCACCTCAACGTCCAGGTGCGCACCTTGCTCACGCTCCTGGGCTTCGCCGCGGCCGACGAGACAGCACGGGAGGCTGAACAGTGACCACCTACGTGTGGGGCTACCTGGAGGAGTACCACGAGGAGCGCGAGGACATCCTCGACGCCGTGCAGACCGTGTTCGGCTCCGGCCGGCTCGTGCTGGGCCCCAGCGTGGAGGGGTTCGAGCGGGAGTACGCCGCCTACCACGGCCTGCCGCACTGCGTCGGCGTGGACAACGGCACCAACGCGGTCAAGCTCGGCCTGGAGGCGCTCGGCGTGGGCCGTGGTGACGAGGTGATCACCGTGTCCAACACGGCCGCGCCCACCGTCGTGGCCATCGACGAGGCGGGTGCCACCCCGGTCTTCGTCGACGTCGATCCCGTCACGTATCTCATGGACACCGCCCAGGTCGAGGCCGCCGTCACCCCGCGCACGCGGGCCGTCGTGCCGGTGCACCTGTACGGGCAGTGCGTCGACATGGCGCCGCTGCGGCGCCTGGCCGAGGCACACGGGCTGGCGCTGCTGGAGGACTGCGCCCAGGCTCACGGTGCGCGCCATCACGGCCGGCTGGCCGGCACCATGGGCGACGCGGCGGCCTTCTCCTTCTACCCGACGAAGGTCCTCGGCGCCTACGGCGACGGCGGCGCCGTCGTCACGGCCCGCGACGACGTCGACCGGAACCTGCGCCGCCTGCGCTACTACGGCATGGAGGAGACCTACTACGTGGTGGCGACCCCAGGGCACAACTGCCGGCTGGACGCCGTGCAGGCCGAGATCCTGCGCCGCAAGCTGCGCCGTCTCGACGGTTACATCGCCGCGCGGCGCGAGGTCGCCCGTCGCTACGCCGAAGGACTGGGCGACCTGACGGGGGAGAGCGGCCTGGTGCTGCCGGCCATCGCTCCGGGCAACGACCACGTCTACTACGTCTACGTGGTCCGCCACCCACGGCGGGACGCCATCATCGAGGCGCTCAAGGGCTACGACATCTCGCTCAACATCAGCTATCCGTGGCCGGTCCACACGATGACGGGCTTCGCCCACCTCGGTTACGCCACCGGGTCGCTGCCCGTCACCGAGTCGCTGGCCAAGGAGATCTTCTCCCTGCCCATGTACGCCTCCCTCACCCCGGACCTGCAGGACAAGGTGATCAGCGCGCTCCGCCAGGTGCTGGAACGGCTCTGACCGGTGCGGGACACGACCGGAAATCGAATGGAAGAGGAGAAACGTGTACGGCACGGACTATGCGGAGATTTCTGACCTGATGTACCGGGGCCGCGGCCGGGACTACCGGGCGGAGGCCGAGGAGGTCGCCCGCCGCGCCCGCTCGCTGCTGCCGGACGCCCGGTCGCTGCTGGACGTCGGCTGCGGCACCGGCGCCCACCTGGAGGAGTTCGCGGACCTGTTCGAGGATGTGGCCGGGCTGGAGCTGTCGCAGGACATGCTGGCCGTGGCCCGGGTCAAGGACCTGCCGTGCGTCTGGTACCACGGCGACATGCGCGCCTTCGACCTCGGTCGTCGCTTCGACGTGGTGACCTGCATGACCGGGGCGATCGGGCATGTGGAATCCGCCGCGGAGCTGACGCGGACCCTGCAATGCTTCGCCCGTCACCTGTCGCCGGGCGGTGTGGTCGCGGTGGACCCGTGGTGGTTCCCCGAGACCTTCAGTGACGGCTACGTCGCGGGCGACGTGGTGACCGTCGGCGAGCGGACCGTCGCCCGGGTGTCTCACGGCAGGCGCGAGGGCGACTGCTCGCGTACGGAGGTGCACCACGTGATCGCCACCCCGGGCGATGGCGTGCGGCACTTCTCGGAGGTTCACCTGGGCCGGCTGTTCAGCCGGGCGGAGTACGAGGCGGCGTTCGCCGGGGCCGGTCTCGCCGTCGAGTACATCGAGGGCCTGCACTCCGGCCGCGGCCTCTTCGTCGCCTGCCGTGGCTGAGCCACGGTCGTCGCAGCAAGCCACGGATGTCGAGGAAGGGCGAGTATGAAGGCACGTGCGTTGAACGTGGACGGCGCGTTCGAGTTCACCCCCCAGGTCTTCCCGGACGAGCGGGGGCTGTTCCTGTCGCCGTTCCAGGAGGCGGCGTTCGCCGAGGCGGTGGGCCGGCCGCTGTTCCGCGTCGCGCAGAGCAACCACAGCAGGTCACGCCGGGGCGTGGTCCGCGGCGTGCACTTCACCGTGACGCCCCCGGGCTCGGCCAAGTACGTGTACTGCCCGCGCGGCAGGGCGCTGGACATCGTCGTCGACATCAGGGTGGGCTCGCCGACGTTCGGCCGCTGGGACTCGGTGACGCTCGACCAGGACGACTTCCGTGCCACGTACCTGCCCGTAGGCGTCGGCCACGCCTTCGTCGCGCTGGAGGACGACACGGTCATGTCGTACCTCGTCTCCAGCGCATACGTGCCGGAACATGAGCTGGCCCTGACGCCGCTGGACCCGGCGCTGGGACTGCCGATCCCCGCCGAGCCCGCGCCGATCATGTCCGAGCGCGACACCGCCGCCCCCACGCTGGCCGAGGCGCGTGTCCGCGGCATGCTGCCCGAGTACGCCACCTGCCTGGCGATCGAGGGCCGGTCGTGACGGCGGCCGACCGGCCGCTGGTGGTGGTCCTCGGCGCGTCCGGGTTCATCGGCTCGGCCGTCACCAGGGAGCTGGCCAAGCGGCCGGTCCGGCTGCGGACCGTGGCACGGCGGCCGCCGCTCCTGCCCTCCGCCCCGGTCGCCGACGTCGAGTCGCGCTCGGCCGACCTGACCGTCAAGGACCGGCTCGCTGAGGCCGTACGGGACGCGGACGCGGTCGTCCACCTGGTCGCGGCACTGTCAGGCGGCAAGAGCTGGCGCGGCGCCGACGACGACCCCGAGTCCGAGCGCGTCAACGTCGGCCTCGTCCGCGACCTCGTGGACGTGCTCGCGGACGGCACGGCCGGCAGCACGGCCGGACCGCCGGCCGTGCTGTTCGCCGGGACGACGGCGCAGGCCGGCGCGACGGAACGGATACGGATCGACGGCACGGAGCCGGACCTGCCGGAGACGGCCTACGACCGGCAGAAGTTGCGTGCCGAGGAGGTCGTCAAGAAGGCCACGGCCGAGGGCGCGGTGCGCGGGATCTCCCTGCGACTGCCCACAGTGTTCGGCCATGGCGCGGACTCGACGGCGGCCGACAGGGGAGTGGTGTCCGCGATGGCGCGCCGCGCGCTCGAGGGCCGGCCGCTGACGATGTGGAACGACGGCTCGGTCCTGCGTGACCTGCTCTACGTCGACGACGTGGTCCGCGCCTTCGCCGCCGCGCTGGACAACGTCGAGCCGCTGGCAGGCAGGCACTGGCTGCTGGGCACCGGCGCGGCCCGGCGGCTCGGCGACGTGTTCGCGCTGATCGCCGAGGTGGTGTCCGAGCACACCGGCCTGCCGCCGGTGCCGGTGACGGTCGTCGAGCCGCCCGCGGGCGCGGCGCGCAGCACCGACTTCCACAGCGTGGAGGTCGACTCCTCGGCGTTTCGCCGGGTCACCGGCTGGCGCCCGGAGGTGCCGTTGCGCGAGGCCCTGACCCGCACCGTCGCCGCCCTCGCGTCATCGTCCGTTCCTACCCGATGACAGAGCCGGCCGGGCGGGGACCGCGGGGTGCCGGCACGCGGGTGTCCCGCCCGGTGCGCATGTCGCCGGGCGGGACACCCCCTGTCCAGGGCCGTACCGTGAGCGGGATCAGACCGGCGTCCCGGCGGGCGGGGTGGCGGCGACCGGACTCTCCAGCTCGGTCGCCTTCGGCAGGCGCGGGATCCAGTACAGGCCGATGCCCGCGGCCACCACGGAGAAGCTCAGCAGCAGCGAGAACAGCACCGTCGGGTTGTTGGTCGCCAGGGTCGGCGTCACCACCGCGAACAGCGCCGCGAGCACCCGCGCGAACCCCAGCGTGATGCCCTGAGCGGTGCTGCGCAGCAGGGTGGGCACCAGCTCCTGGGTCCACACCTTGTACATCAGGTCCCCGGAGAACGACGCGCCCACCGCCGACAGGATCAGCGTTCCCGCGATGGCCACCGCCGTGGGCCCGAGAAGCAGCGGCAACGCGAAGCCGATCACTGAGACGACCGTGCCGAAGACGAACCAGCCCCGGCGCGCCGGCCGGTCCACGACGCGCAGGAAGATCAGCATGCCGGCGAGGGAGATCGGCAGGGCGACGAAGCCGAAGATCGCCAGCGACTCGACGCTCTGGTGCGCCAGGTTGACCCAGATGAAGGTGCTGAACTGGCCGAAGGTGTTCGCGTCGAGGTTCCAGATCGCGTAGTACAGGCCCGTCGCCAGCACGGTGATGACCACCGGCGGCGCGAAGAGCTGCCGCAGGGCGGCGAACTGGATCTCCTCCGAGCGGCCGGCATCGATCAGGTCCGCGGTGCGGCGCTGCGCGGCCGACCACTCGGCCGACTCGCGCAGGCCCAGCCGGAACACCAGCACGATGACCGCGGTGACCAGCAGCTGTCCGTACAGGATCCGGGCGCCCATCGCGCCCATGTGGGAGACCACGATGGTGAGGATGCCGGGCACGATCGTGCCGATCAGCCAGAGCAGGCCGGACAGCCCGATCATCCGGCCCTTCTTGCCCTTCGGCGCCTCCTCCGCGATCAAGGCCAGCGACACCGGCACATCCGCGCCGATGGCGAAGCCGACCAGCACCACGCCGGCGTACAGCATGGCCGGCGCGGCGGCGCCGGTGAGGACCGCCATGCCGACCACGTAGAGCGACATCGTCAGGATGAACACCCGGCGCCGGCCGAACCGGTCGCCGAGCCGGCCGCCGACGACCGCGCCGGCGGCGAAGCAGAACGTGAGCAGGCCGGAGATCATGCCGATGGTCGCGTCGTCGAGCTGCAGAGCTGACTGGTACAGGACGAGGACCGTGCCGGTGCTGATGGTGGCGCCGGCGTCGAGGTAGGCGCCCATTCCCGCCAGGAAGGCGGTCCGCCACGGGCGGGCGGACGACGCGGCGGGCGAGGACGCTGGAGAGGGTGGGACGGTCGATGACATGAGGCTCCTCAGGGGGACGCGACGGTTCGTCGAGAGCACCGCGGGCGGGCCGGCCCGCCCGCGGTCACGTCAGCGGCGGCGCCGTTCGACCAGCCGCTCCAGCTCGTGGACGGCTTCCGCGGGTGTCGGCACCGTCTGCTGGTCCTTCTGCAGTTGCTCGGCGGCGGTCTTGAACGACGGGTCCTCCAGCACGCGGCGCAGGGCGCCGGCGATCGACTCGGGCGTCACCTCGTCCGGCGGGATGCAGATGCCGGCGCCGCGCTCCTCGATGCGCCGCGCCAGCATCGACTCGCCCCACAGATTCTCCGGGGCCATGACCTGGGGCACGCCGTGAATCAGGGCGGTGCCCATCGTGCCGTAGCCGACGTGGTTGACGATGGCGTCGCAGCTCGGCAGCAGGGCGTTCAGCGGCACGAAGTCGAAGACGCGGACGTTGTCCGGCACGGTCACGCCCTGCAGCTGGTCTGCGTTGAGAGTGGCGATCACCTCGGCGTCCAGCTCTCCCATGGCCCGGAGCAGCTGCTGGATCTTGTCGGTGTCGTGGACGCCGGCGACGCGCGAGCTGGCCCCGAGCGACAGGCACACGCGCTTGCGGGTCGGCGGTTCGAGCAGCCAGTCCGGGTACGTGGACGACCCGTTGTAGGAGGTGAACCGGACGGGTACGGTCGGCAGGTCCAGCGGGATGCTGAGGAACGGCGGGTACGGGTCGAGCGTCACCTGGCCCGTCAGCAGCTCCTCGTCGAAGTCCACCCCGAAGGGCGCGCCCCGCGCGGCCAGCCAGTCTGCCACCGGGTCGTCCTGCGGCCCGTCGGGATCCTGCGCGCGCAGCTCGTGGAACCGCGCGCGCATCCGCATGGCATGGTCGACGCCGACGAGCACGCGGGCGTGCGCCGCGCCGACGGCCTTGGCGGTGATGGGGCCGGGGAAGGTCAGGAAGTCCCAGATCACCAGGTCCGGCTTCCAGTGCTCGGCGAACGCGACGAGATCGGTGAGCATCGCCTCGTTGGCCAGGTAGTCGGGGATGATGCAGCAGTGGAGGCCGAGCGCGCCCTTGACGTAGTCGAGCGTCAGCAGCTCCGGCCGGGTCTCGGCGATGTCGTAGCCCATGCCGTACGGCGTGCCGTCGTCCGGCAGCTCATCGAGCGAGCTGACGAGTCGCGTCATGTCCATCTCGTCGCCGACCGTCACGGCGGTCAGACCCGCCTTGACAATGTCGTCGTGGATGTCCGGGCGGGCGGCCACGACCACTTCGTGGCCGGCCGTGCGCAGGGCCCAGGCGAGCGGGACCAGCACATAGAAATGCGAAGTCACCGGATAGCATGTGATTAGTACGCGCACCACTTACTCCAAACCTTGCCGTTGCTTCGCCGCCGGAAACCGGCGAAGGTGGGATGCGGCCCGATTCCGGGCTTTCACCTGCGCGAACAGGCTATCGATCAAAGATGTGGCGACCCACCCCTAATCGCCCCCTAAC
>NZ_SMKQ01000099.1 GCF_004348995.1 Nonomuraea terrae | reverse complement strand
GAAGAAGCCGGGGCCGGGGACCGGGTCGCCGCCCAGCAGGAGGCTCGCCCCGGCCGCCACGGTGCGGCGTACCTGGTCGTGCAGGGTGTCGCGGAGGTCCGCCCGGGCGAGCGGCCCGATCTGGGTGGCCTCGTCCATGGGGTCGCCCATGATCAGCGCGCCGGTCTTCTCGGCGACCAGCTCCACGAAGGCGCCGGCGACCCTCTCGTCCACGATGAGGCGTTTGGCGTTGACGCAGCTCTGGCCGACGGTGTTGAACCGCGACCGCACGGCCGCCGTCGCGGCCTCGTCCAGGTCGGCGTCGGCGAGCACGACGAACGGGTCCGAGCCGCCCAGCTCCAGGACGTGCTTCTTCAGGTGCGCGCCGGCCTGCGCGGCCACCAGCGCGCCGACCTCGGTGGAGCCGGTGAGGGTGACGGCCGCGATCCGGTCGTCGGCGATGAGATCGGCGACCGCGGCGGGCTCGGTGAGCAGCGTGGAACAGAGCCCGGGCGGGGCGCCGGCCCGCCGTACGAGCTCTTCGAGCGCCAGCGCGCAGGCCGGCACGTTGCTCGCGTGCTTGAGCACCGCGCCGTTGCCCGCCGCCAGCGCGGGCGCGAGGAAGCGGAAGAACTGCCAGAACGGATAGTTCCACGGCATGACGGCCAGCAGCACGCCGAGCGGTTCGAGGACGACCGTGCTCTCCGTAGCGCCGGACGCGACGGGCTCGGGGGCGAGGTAACGCTCGGCGTGCCCGGCGTAGTGGTCGAGCGTCCAGGCCGACTTCTCGATCTCCGCCCGTGCCTCCGTGATCGGCTTGCCCATCTCCTGCGTGATCAGCCGGGCGAAACGGTCGGCGTCGGCCCGCAGTTCGCGGGCGATGGCGCTCAGCAGGGGGAGCCGCCGGGCGACGGGGGTCGCGCGCCAGTCGCGCTGGGCCGCCACGGCGGCACTCAGGACGGCCTCCGTGTGTTCGGGTGGATGCGGATCGTAGTCGGCGATGGGCTCGCCGGTCGCGGGGTTGAGGGAGGAGGGCAAGGGTTTCCTTTCGAAAGGGGGTCAGCTCTCGCGGCGCAGCCGAGCCGCCACGTGAGCGGCGAACTGGGCGGTGCCGAGGTTCCCGCCGAGGTCGGGGGTGCGGGTCGCCGGCTGGTCGAGCACGCGTTCCACGGCCGACTCGATGCCGGCCGCCGCCGCGATCAGGTCGTCGTTCCCGTCGCGGCGGCCTCGCCAGTCGAGCAGCATCGCCGCGGACAGGATGAGCGAGGTGGGATTGGCCACGCCCTTGCCCGCGATGTCGGGCGCGGAGCCGTGCTGCGCCTGGGCCACCGCGACCTCGTGCCCGGCGTTGAGCGAGCCGCCGAGGCCGAGGCTGCCCGACAGCTCCGCCGCCTCGTCGGACAGGATGTCGCCGAACATGTTGGTGGTCACGATCACGTCGAACGTGTCCGGCCGCCGGATGAGCGCGGCCGCGGCGGCGTCCACGATCAGCTCCTCCAGCTCGACGTCGGGGAACTCCGCGGCGACCTCGCGGACCACGCGCAGGAAGAGCCCGTCGGAGAGCTTGAGCACGTTGGCCTTGTGGACCGCCGTCACCTTGCCGCGGCGCCCGCGGGCGAGCTCGAACGCCGCGCGGGCCACGCGTTCGCAGCCCCGCGCGGTGATCTTCCTGATGCTGAACGCGCTGCCGGCGTCCGGCATGAACTCGCCGCTGCCCGCGTACATGTTGCGGTCGGAGTAGAAGCCTTCGGTGTTCTCCCGGACGATGACCAGGTCCATCGGGGCGCGCAGCACGCTGAGGTCCGGTCTCGACCGGCACGGGCGGATGTTCGCGAACAGCTCGAACCGGATGCGCAGTTCGGCGGAGGGGTTGAGCCCGCCCTCCTCGCGCGGCGGGTATTCGTAGTGCGACACCGGGCCCAGGATCACGCCGTCCACCTCGGGGACCCGGTCCAGCACCGGCTGCGGCAGCGTCGTGCCCTCCCGCGCCAGGCCGGCGAACCCGATGTCGGCGACCTCGACCTCCAACCCGAGACCGGTCGCGTCCAGCACCTCCAGGGTCGCGGTGACGATCTCCGGGCCGATGCCGTCGCCGGGCAGTACGAGCACTTTCATGAAATCTCCTTGGTCGCTGGGAGCGTCGCTGCGCGCGTCACCGGGAGCGTCACGGCGCGCCCGCGAAGGCGGCCCGGAGCTCGGCGACGCGCTCGGGCTGCCAGTTCGGCCCCGGCGCGGACGACAGCAGCATGTCGGTGTAGGGATGCCGGGGCCGGCGCAGCACCTCGGCGGTGGCGCCGCGCTCGACGGCCTCGCCCTTGTACATCACCAGGATCTGACCGGTCACCTCGTTGACCACGGCCAGGTCGTGCGTGACGAACACGAGGCTCACGCCGGTCTCGGCGCGGATCCGGTTGAGCAGGGCGAGGATCTGCGCCTGGACGGAGACGTCCAGCGCGGACACCGCCTCGTCCAGCACCAGCACCGCGGGATCCACCGCGAGCGCCTTGGCGATGGCGACCCGCTGCCGCTGCCCGCCGCTGAGCTCGTGGGGCCGCGAGCCGAGATGCTTGCCGGAGAGGCCGACGTGGCCCATCAGCTCGGAGATCCGCGCCCGTACCGTCTCCTTGGCCGGGTCGGGCAGGTGCCGGCGCAACACGTCGCGCAGCGCAGCCTCGACGCTCAGCCGCCGGTCCAGCGAACCGTACGGGTCCTGGAAGACCATCTGGACCTCCTTGGCCCTGCGCAGGCGCGCGGCCCTGCCGCGTTCCTTCCCCTGCCGGGTGCGGCCGTCGATCACGATCGTGCCCGTGTCGGGGCGGGCGAGGCCCACCAGCATGCGGGCGAGCGTGGTCTTGCCGGAGCCCGATTCGCCGACCAGGCCGAGCGACTCGCCCCTGGCCAGCTCGAAGCTCACGTCCTTGACGGCGACCACGCGGGCGCCGCCGCGCCGTGCCGGATATGTCTTGGTCAGCCCGCTGACCCGCACCGCCTCGCTCATGCGGACGCCTCCATGGTGTCGTCGCGCTGGGGAAGACGCGGGACGGCGTCCGCCAGCGCCTTCGTGTACGGGTCCGACGGGCTGACGAAGATGGTGCCGGCCTTCTGGTGCTCCACCACGGCGCCGTCCTTCATCACGTACACGCGGTCGCAGTAGGCGGCGGCGAGCTGCAGATCGTGGGTGATGAACAGGACGCCCATCTCCCGCTCCCGCTGCAGCCGCCGCAGCAGGGCCAGCACCTCCGCCTGTGTGGTCACGTCGAGCGCGCTGGTCGCCTCGTCCGCGAGCAGCAGGCGCGGACCGGTGCTCAGCGCCGCGGCGATCACCACGCGCTGCAGCATGCCGCCGGACAGCTGGTGCGGATACGCCCGCAGCAGCCGGTCGGTGTCGTCCAGCCCCACCTCGCCGAACAGCGCGGCGATCCGCCGCCGCGCCTCGTCCTTGGCGACGCCGTGGACGTGCACGAGCCGTTCGGTGGCCGAGCTGCCGATGCGGCGCACCGGATTGAGCACGGCCCTCGGCTCCTGGAAGATCATGGCGGCCAGCTCGGAACGGACCTTCCGCACCACGGCCTGGTCGCCCGCGGCCACGTCGTGCCCGCAGACCGAGACCGCGCCCGACAACGACGCGCGCTCGGGCAGCAGCCGCAGCGCCGCCCGCGCCGTGGTGGACTTGCCGGAGCCGGACTCGCCGACCAGCCCCACGGTCTCTCCCTCGGAGACGTCGAGGGAGACGCCCCGCAGGATCTGCCGGGAGCCTTCCGGGGAGGGCACCGACAGGTGGAGGTCTTCGATCGCCAGCAACATGCGCGTCACGTCCTCACGGCGAGCTTGTCGGAAAGGCGGACCCCGACGACGTTGGTCGCGACGACGACGACCGCGATCGTGAGCCCGGGGACGAGGGCGGGCCCGAGGACGCCCTGGATCACGCCGGCACGGCCCTCCTGCACCATCAGGCCCCATTCGGAGCTGGGCGGCTGCGCCCCGAACCCGAGGAAGTTGAGCGAGGCCAGGCTCATCAGCCCTTCCCCGAACAGCACCACGAGGTAGCCGACGAGGGTCGGCATCAGGTTGGGCAGCAGGTACCGGCCGATCAGCTGGACGCCGCCGACACCCTGCAGGCGGTAGGCGTCGACGTACGGCCGCGCCAGCTCCTCCAGCGCGATCGCCCGGGTGAACTTCGCGATCAGCGGCGCGAACGCCAGCCCCATGCCGATGACGGCGGTCGCCGGCCCCCGGTCGAACACCGCGATGATGAGCACCACGAACAGCAGCCCGGGGAAGGCGAACATGACGTCGGTGATCCGGGCGAGCACGGTGTCCACCCAGCCGCGCCGCCAGGCGGCGACGACCCCGATGAGCACGCCCAGCACCGTCGCGAAGGCGAGCAGCGCGATGGCCCCGAGCAGGCTGGGCCGCGCGCCGTGGATCACCCGCGACAGGATGTCGCGGCCCAGCTGGTCGGTGCCCAGCCAGTGCGCGGGACCGGGCGGCGCCCAGATGGCGGAGAAGTCCGTGGCGTCGGGCGCGTACGGCGCGACGAGCGGCGCGAACACCGCCGCGGCCACGGCCACGCCGAGGATCGCGAGGCAGGCCCGGAACGTCCACGGGGAACGTCTGCGCCGGTCGGCGACCGGTGCCGAGGCGGTGCGCGCGCCGATGTCGTCGATCGTCACGATCGCTCACTCCTTACGAGGGTGCGCGCGTCGAGGAGCGGATAGATCAGGTCCACGAGCATGGTGACCACCATGTACGCGAGCACCATGTAGAGCAGGATCGCCTGCACCACGGCGAAGTCGTGCGTGTTGATCGACTCCACCAGCAGGTTGCCGACCCCGCTGATGCCGAAGACGCTCTCGATGACCGTGGTCCCCGCGAGCATCCCGGCCAGGGTCAGCCCGCACATGGTGACGACCGGGCCGAGCGAGTTCCGCAGCACGTGCCGGGTCACGATCGCCCAGGTGCCGAGCCCGTAGCTGCGCGCCGCCTCGACGTGGTCGAGTGTCTGCTGCTCGACCATGGTCTGCCTGGTCACCCGGCTGATGAGCGCCAGCGACCCGAGCGCCAGCGCGACCGCGGGCAGCGTCAGGTGCCGCAGCCGGCCGGCGAAACCGGCGCCCTCGCCGGCCACGGGGAACCAGCGCAGCTGCACCGCGAACACCGACACGAGGCCCAGCGCCACCACGAAGTTCGGGACGGAGTTCACGAACGTGGTGCCGCCGGTGATCCATGAGTCGGCCCGGCCGCCCCTGCTCAGCGCCGAGGCGACGCCCAGTGAGACGCCGAGGACCACGAACAGCACCGTCGCCATGGCCACGAGCGTCAACGTCACCGGTAGCCGCGACGACAACAGGTCGGAGACCGGCTGCTGGTAGTAGAACGACGTGCCGAGGTCGCCGTGCAGGATGCCCTGCGCCCACAGGGCGTACTGCACGAACAGCGGCTGGTCGAGGTGGTACTCCGCGCGCACCGCCGCGATCCGCTCCGGCGTGATGTTCTCCGGGTTGCCGATCAGGAACGTCACCGGATCGCCCGGCGCCGCGTAGATGGCCACGAAGATGACGAACGAGCTGATGGCCAGGGTGAGCACCATGGCGCCGAGCCGTCGCAGGAGGAGCGCCGCCATGTCTACTCGCCCTTCGCCCCGAGGTCGGCAGCCCACGGGTAGTTCCTGAACGCGCCGGAGGCGGGAACCCCGGTCACGTCACTGGCCAGGACGACGGTGGTCGGGCTCTGCACGACCGACAGCCACGGCATCGCCTCCGCCCACCGCTGAGCCAGATCGACGGCGAGGTCGGCGCGCTTGGCGTCGTCCAGCTCGGCCTTGGCCTTGGCCACGAGGGCGTCGTACTCGGGGTCCTTGAGCACCCACTGGACGGTCGAGTCGGAGGCGCCGTTCTTGTAGAAGCCGACCGGGTCGTTCTTCGAGATGAAGTAGTCGTCGGTGAACAGGTCGGCCTGCTTCCTGAACTCCGCGTCGCTGTAGTAGTCGCCGTACTGCTGGGGCGGGATCTGGATGATGCGGGCGTCGAGGCCGATCTTCTTCGCGGCGTCCACGATCGCGTTGGCGATCACGTCGCGGCCGGTGGTGCCGTCGCTGGCGACCACGATCTGCTGGGTGGCGCCGACCTCGGCGACGAGCTTCTTGGCCGCCTCGATGCTCTGCGGGGTGGGCTTGGCGGGCGCGTTCGCCGCCAGCTTCTCCGAGGCCGCGCGGAACGTGCCGGCCTCGTACCCCCACGCGCCGGGGCCCACCGGCTCCGCGGCCGGCACGCCCAGACCGGCGAGCGCGGCCCGGGAGACGCCGTCCCGGTCGAGCGCCAGCGCCAGCGCCTTGCGCAGCCGTACGTCGGTGAGCCCGCCGCGCTCGGTCACCATCGAGTTCCAGACCCGGGTGTCGGGGCCCTGGCTGACGGTCGTGTTCGGGCCGCCGGCCAGCCGGGTCGCCGAGGCGATGTTCTCCAGGTAGGCGCCGTCCGCCTCGCCGGTGAGCAGCGAGTTGACCACCGCGTCGTCGTCCGCCCACCGGATGGTGAGCTCGCCGGTCTTCGAGGCGCGCTCCTGGTTCCAGTAGTCCGCGGCCTTGGTCAGGACGATCTGCCGCCCGGACTCCCACGCCTTCAGCTCCAGCGGCCCGGTGCACGCGTCGTCGCCGCGGGGCGTGCCGAAGGCGTCGCCCTGGGACTCGACGGCCTCGCGCTCGAGGACGACGCCGCCCGTGCCGGCCAGCGCCTTCAGGAACACGGCGTCGGCCTGCTTCATCGTGACCGTCACCTCGTGGGGGCCGGTCTTGCGGACCTCGCTGACGTTCTCGTACTCGTCGGACTCGTTGGCGCCGTCGGCGGCGTGCCGGTTCATGCTCCACACCACGTCGTCGGCGGTCATCTCGTTGCCGCTGTGGAAGCGCACGCCCTGGCGGATGGTGAAGACGAGCGTCTCCGGCGTCTTCCACTCGTACTTCTCGGCGAGCCAGGGCTTGATGGTCAGGTCGGGTTGCGCCTGGACGAGGCGTTCGCAGACGTTGCCCATGACGGTGTCGGTGGTGGCGCCCGCGGCGTCGTTGTCGAGGTCGAGGGTGGCCGGCTCCTTGGGCATGAACCAGGTGGCCTTGTCGAGCGGGCCCGTGGCGGCGGGCGTGCTGTCGACCAGGCGTACGTTCTGCTTGGCCTGCTGGGCGGCCTGGGACGGCGAGACGGCCGCGCCGCCGCACCCGGCGACCAGCGCGAACGTGGCGCATGTGGCCGTGCCGGCGGCGAGCCGGCGGGAAAGTCGCTGCTTTGTCATGACGGTTCCCAGTGGTCTAGGGGGGAAGTACGGGTCACCGCCCGGCCCTCGTGCGAGCGCCATGGCGTGCAGTCGTAGTCGTGACTACAAGGGGTCGCCGTGGCGCGGCAGAGCAGGCTGGAAGGGGGTTTTCGCTGAGGAGAGGTGGCCACCGCTGTCGTGGGTCGCGGGCCGCAGCGGCATGCGAACGGTCCCGGCGGCGCGGGTCACGCGGGCCGGACCGAGCAGCGGATGGGCTGCGGATGGGCTGCGGATGGTTCGTGGACGGGGTCCCGGTGGAACGCGACCGGGGGCGCGGATCCCGGCCGGCGGCGCCGACCGGTCGTGAGCTCATACTCTGGTAGGGACATCCACCCCCAGACGGCGCGCGCCGTAGCCGAAGCTGTAGCGGAGCCTACGATTGACGGGTTTCGTAGTGGCAACTACGGTGCGAGATTAGTCATTACGAGAAGAAAGTCAACCCCCTGCCGTGAGCCGCAATCAGCCCGGAGACAACCCGTTGCGCGAGCAGATCGCCAGCAAACTGGACGAACTGCCTCCCGCGGAGCGGCGCGTCGCCGAATATCTGCGCGACCACGCGCACGAGATCATCTTCGCGACCTCGGGTGAGATCGGCGCCGCCACGGGCACCAGTGACGCCACCGTGATCCGCACGGCCAAGGCGCTGGGCTACTCGGGCCTGCCCGGGCTCAAGCGCGAGGCGGGCAGGCAGGCGATCGGCGGCACCCGGCCGTCGGCACGGCTGCGCAGCCGCATCGACAAGGCCGGCCCGGAGGCCGGGTCGTTGATGGACCACGTCTTCGCCGAGGCCACCGAGCGGCTGCTGGAGACCCGCAGGCTGATCACGGAGGACGACTTCGTCGCGGCCCTCGACCTGCTCATGGGAGCCCGCGAGATCGTCAGCTTCGGCCTCGGCCCCAGTGAGATGTGCGCCCACTACCTGACCCTGCGGCTGCGCCGCCTCGGCCGCCAGGCCCGGCTGATCAACAGCACCGGGTTCCGGCTGGCCGACGACCTGCTCGGGCTGCAGAAGTCCGACGTGATGGTGCTCTACGTGCCCGGCCGGCTGTTCAACGACGTCTACGTCCTGCTCGACCACGCCCAGGCGGTGGGCGCCCAGGTGCTGCTGTTCTCCGACGCCCTGCTGCCGGTGCTGGCCGACCGGGTGACCCTCACCCTGACGGCCGTGCACTCGGGATCCGGCTACACCGGTGAAGGGCTCAGCTCGTTGCTGCTCACCGACTGCCTGGTGCTGGGCCTGGCCACACGCGACCGCGACCGGGCCACCAGCACGTCCGAGCTGCTCAACTCGCTGCGTACGGCGCTGACCGAGCCGCGCGGGCGCACCACCCGCCGCACACGGAAGTAGCGGTCACCGCGGGCGGACGACGTCCTCGACCGCGTCCAGCGCGCGGTCGAGGTCCGCCTCGCCGATCACCAGCGGCGGGGCGATCCGCAGGGTGCGGCCGTGCGTCTCCTTGCACAGCACCCCGCGTGCCATGAGCGCCTCGGCCGCCTCCCGGCCGCCGAGCCCTCCCGGCGCCAGGTCCACGCCGGCCCAGAGCCCGCGTCCGCGGACCTCCTCGACGCCGTGGCCGACCAGCGTCGCGAGCCTGGCGTGCAGGCGGGCGCCGAGCGTGGTGGCCCGCTCCTGGTACTCGCCGCTCCGCAGCAGCCGGACGACCGCCCGGCCGACCGCGCACGCCAGCGGGTTGCCGCCGAAGGTCGAGCCGTGCTCGCCCGGCCGCAGCACACCCAGGACGTCGGCCCGGCCGGCCACCGCCGACACCGGGACGATGCCGCCGCCGAGCGCCTTGCCCAGCGTGTAGAGGTCGGCCCGGACGCCTTCGTGGTCGAGGGCCAGCACGGCTCCCGTGCGCGCGAGGCCCGACTGGATCTCGTCGGCGATCAGCAGCGCGCCCGCCTCGTCGCAGAGCCTGCGCGCCTCGGCGAGATAGCCCGGCGGCGGCACGATCACGCCCGCCTCGCCCTGGACCGGCTCCAGCAGCACGGCCGCCGTGCGCTCGTTGACGGCCGCCGCGAGCGCGCCGGCGTCGCCGTACGGCACCACGACGAAACCCGGGGTGAACGGCCCGAAATCGGCCCGCGCGGTCTCGTCGGTGGAGAACGAGACGATCGTGGTGGTGCGGCCGTGGAAGTTCGACGCGGCGACCACGATCTCGCCGGTGCCGCCCGGGACGCCCTTGACGCGGTAGGCCCACTTGCGGGCGACCTTGATGGCCGATTCGACGGCTTCGGCGCCGGAGTTCATCGGCAGCACCATCTCGGTGCCGGTCAGCTCGGCGAGCTCCCGGCAGAACAGGCCGAACTGATCGTGGTGGAACGCGCGCGAGGTGAGGGTGACGCGGCCGAGCTGCTCGACCGCGGCGGCCACGAGCGCGGGGTGCCGATGACCGAAGTTCAGGGCGGAGTAGCCGGACAGCAGGTCGAGGTAGCGCGTGCCGTCGACGCCGGTGACCCAGGCCCCCTCGGCCTCGGCGATCACGACCGGCAGGGGGTGGTAGTTGTGCGCGCTCCATCGTTCGTCGAGCGCGATCAGGTCGGCGGGGGTGGTGTTGCCGTACACGAGGGTCATGCGGGACAGGTTATAACCTTGCCTTGCGATAGCTAGGTTATAACCTTCATCGGGCGCCGATCATGAGGAGATGCCCCGTGCCTGAACTGAGATCGCCCGCCCGGCTCGACAGCTTCGGCGTCTTCGGCGAGCTGTCCGTGGGCCCGGCCCGTCACCGGGTCGCCAGGATCGACGGGCTCGTCACGCCGCGCATGCCGTACACCATCCGCCTCCTGCTGGAGAACCTGCTGCGCCACGAGGACGGCGAGCGGGTGACGCAGGGGCAGATCGAGGCGGTGCTGGCGTGGGGGTCGGGCGGGTCGTCCACGGTCGACGTGCATCCGTCGCGGGTGTTCCTCCACGACACCAACGGCGTGCCGGCCTTCGCCGACATCGCTGCCATGCGCGACGCGATGCACGCCATCGGCGGCGACCCGGCGGCGGTGAACCCGCAGATCCCCGCCGAGCTCGTGGTCGACCACTCGGTGATCGCCGACGTGTTCGGCTCGCCCGGCGCGCTGGAGCGCAACGCCGAGCTGGAGTACGAGCGCAACGCCGAGCGCTACCGGTTCCTGCGCTGGGCGCAGTCGTCGTTGCGCAACGTCCGCATCGTCCCGCCCGGCAAGGGGATCATGCACCAGATCAACCTGGAGCACCTCGCGCGTGTGGTCGTGGCCGACGAGGGCTGGGCGTACCCCGACCTGTGCGTCGGTACGGACTCCCACACCACGATGGTCAACGGCGTCGGGGTCCTGGGCTGGGGGATCGGCGGCATCGAGGCCGGGGCGGCGATGCTCGGCGAGTCGCTCAACATGCCGCTGCCGCCGGTGGTCGGCGTCCGGCTCACCGGCGCCCTTCGCCGGGGCGCCACCGCGACGGACCTGGTCCTGACGATCACCGAGGTGCTGCGCGCGCACGGGGTCGTCGGCACGTTCGTGGAGTTCCACGGCGAGGGCGTGCGGGCGCTGTCGCTTCCCGACCGGGCGACCATCGCGAACATGAGCCCGGAGTTCGGCTCGACGTGCGCGTACTTCCCGGTGGACGAGGAGACCATCCGCTACCTGCGCTTCACCGGCCGCCCGCCCGCGCATGCGGCGCTGGTCGAGGCGTACGCGAAGGCCCAGCGGTTGTGGCACCGGCCGGAGCACACGGCCGACTACACGGAGACGGTGGAGATCGACCTCGGCGCCGTCGAGCCGTCGGTCGCCGGGCCGCACCGTCCCCAGGACAGAGTCCCGCTGTCCCAGGTCCGGCGGCGGTTCCGGGAGGCGGCGGGGGAGCTGCCACCGGCGAACGGGCTGCGCCACGGCGTCGTGGGCATCGCGGCGATCACGTCCTGCACGAACACCTCCAACCCCGCGGCGATGGTCACGGCCGCGCTGCTGGCCCGCAACGCGGTCCGGCGCGGGCTGCGCAGCAGGCGGTGGGTCAAGACGACCCTGTCGCCGGGGTCGCGGGTGGTGACCTCCTACCTCGACGCGGCCGGGCTCACGCCGTACCTGGAGGAGCTGGGGTTCCACCTGGCCGGGTACGGCTGCATGACCTGTATCGGCGCCTCGGGGCCGCTGGTGGCGGAGGTGCGGGAGGCGGCGCGCGACGACGGGGTCACGGTGGCCGCGGTGCTCTCCGGCAACCGGAACTTCGCGGGCCGCATCAATCCTGACGTCCGGCAGAACTACCTGGCCTCTCCGCCGCTGGTCGTCGCGTACGCGCTGGCCGGCACCGTGGACACCGACCTGATGTCCGACCCGCTCGGCCACGCCCCCGACGGGAGCCCCGTCCGACTCGCCGACGTGTGGCCCGATCCGGAGGAGGTCGCACGGGTCATGGAGAGCGCGATCACGCCGGAGATGTTCACCGCGGCCTACCGCGACGTCTTCGCCGGCGACGCCCGCTGGGACAGCCTGGAGCAGCAGGAGGGCGAGCGGTTCCGCTGGGATCCGGACAGCGACTACCTGCGGCGCCCGCCCTTCTTCGACGGGATGCCGCCCGAGCCGGAGCCGGTGACCGGCATCGAGGGGGCGCGGGTCCTCGTGCTGCTGGGGGACTCGACCACCACGGATCACCTCTCGCCCGCCGGGGCGATCCCCGCGGACTCCCCGGCGGGCCGCTACCTGCGCGAACGCGGCGTCGCGCCAACCGGCTTCAACACCTACGCCTCGCGGCGCGGCGACCACGAGGTGATGGTCAGGGGCGCCTTCGCCAACGTGCGGCTGCGCAACCTGCTGGTGCCGGAGGTGGAGGGCGGCTACACCGCGAGCTTCGCCGAGGGCGGCCTGGTGCGGACGGTGTACGACGCCGCCATGGCCTACCGCGCGGCGGGCACCCCGCTCGTCGTGCTCGGCGGCGCTCTCTACGGCACGGGCTCGTCGCGCGACTGGGCCGCGAAAGGGCCGGCGTTGCTGGGCGTACGCGCCGTCCTGGCCGAGTCGTTCGAGCGCATCCACCGCTCGAACCTGATCGGGATGGGCGTGCTGCCGCTGCAGTACCTGCCGGGGGAGAACGCGCGGAGCCTGGGCCTGACCGGCCACGAGGTGTTCGACATCGAGAGCCCGGCCGCAGCGACGACCGTGACGGTACGGGCGGACGGCAAGGAGTTCGGCGCGGTCGTCCGCCTCGACACGGATCGCGAGCGCGAGATCTACCGCCACGGCGGCATCACGCGCCTGGTCCTCCGCCGGCTCCAGGCCAAGTGAATGCTGTATACCGTTGACGGCTATAGGTTATAGCCTGTAGCTTCGCCGCATCCAACAAACCCCCGGCGAGTCACTAAGGCGTGAAGATGTCCGAACGAACTCGATGGTCGCGATGGATGGGCGCGGTGGCGGCGGTCGCGATGGTGATCACCTCCGCCGCCTGCGGGAGCGAGGCGCCGGCGGCCCCGCCGAACCCGATAGCCGTGGGCAAGGTCCCCGACTACTACCCGGCCGATTACCAGAAGATCATCGAGGGGTCGAAGGCCGAGGGCGGCGAGCTCGTGATCTCCTCGGGCACGGCCAAGGAGAACTGGGCGCCGATCTTCCGCGACTTCCAGAAGAAGTACCCGTGGGTCACCTCGATCCTGGCCAAGGAGAGCGGCGAGGAGATCTACCAGCAACTGCTCAGCCAGCTGGCCACCGACTCCGTGCAGACCGACCTGCTCGTCGCCAGCTCGACCCAGGGATGGGCCGACTTCGCCGGGCGCGAGGACTCCCTCGACCCGTACGAGTCGCCGGAGGCCGGCGAGCTGCCTGAGTTCGCCGAGCTGCTGCCCCACGTGTACGCGATGTCGCTCGACCCCATGGGCCTGGCCTACAACACCGCCTTGGTCGGCCAGGAGCTGTCCGGCCTCGGCGACCTCGCCGACTACGCCGCCGAGCATCCGGGCGAGCTCGACGGGAAGGTCGTCGTCAGGGACGCGGCGACCGCGTTCGGCTTCACCGTGGCGCGGGCGTGGACGGAGTCGAACCCGAAGAACCCGAACGCCTGGAGCACCTTCGAGAAACTGCTGCCCCTCTCGCGCGCGGAGACCTCCTCGGGCACCCAGATCGAGAAGATCCTCGCCGGCGAGTACGTGGCCGGCTTCCTGATCAGCAGCGCGGTCGGCTACGGCCAGGAGGAGAAGAGCGGCGGCCTGCTGAAGTTCGTCCTGCCCGACGACGGCACCCTGCTGATCGGGCGCGGGGTGGGCATCGTCAACAAGGCGCCGCACCCGAACACGGCCAGGTTGTTCCTGGACTTCGTGCTGTCGGCCGAGGGGCAGCGCGCGGTGGCGGAGGGCGGCCTGACCGCCTTCCGCGACGGTGTCAAGGGCGCGCCCGGCCTGCCCACATACCAGGACCTCGTCCAGCGGCTCGGTCGGGACGCGCTGGTGATCGTGCCCTTCGAGACGCTGTCCGACGCGGACGTCGACAAGTTCCGCGCCAGGTTCGACGGCCTGCTCCACGGATGACGTCCCCGATGACCGACCTGAGCGTCCGAGGGACTGTCACCGCCCCGAGGTACCGGCGCGTCCTCGGCGTCGGCAGGAGCCGCGTCCTGCAGTACGTCGTCCTGGCCGCCGCCGCCTTGTTCGTCGTGGCGCCGATCGCCCCGATCCTCTACCAGTCGCTGGTGGACCGGCCGCTGTACGAAGCCGGTGGCGTCTTCACGGTCGCGAACTACACGAAGCTGTTCACGGAGGCCGGCTTCGGCCAGGTGATCGTCAACACCGCGTTGCTCGCCGTGATGACGACCGTGCTGACGCTGCTCATCGCCGTGCCGATGGCCATTCTGGTGGTCCGGACGCGACTGCCCTTCGGCCGGGTCCTCGGCCTGTCGATGCAGTGGCCGTTCTACATCTCGTCGCTGATCCTCGGCTTCGGCTGGATCACCATGTACGGTCCGGCCGGATTCGTCAGCGTGGAGGTGCGCGAGCTCATCGGCTTCGTGCCGTGGAACCTGTACAGCCTGCCCGGGATGGCCATGACCGAGGCCGTCGCGCTGGCTCCCGTGGCGTACGTCTTCTGCGCGAACGTGCTGCGGCAGTCCGACGCCGCTCTGGAGAGCGCGGCCCAGGTGTGCGGCGCGAAGCCGCTGCGCATTCTCTTCACCGTCGTGCTGCCCATGCTCCGGCCACCGATCGTGTACGCGACGATCCTGACCCTCAGCGCGTCGATCGAGTCGCTGAGCGTCCCGCTCCTGTACGGCACGCCGGCCGACATCAAGGTGTTCGCGACCTTCCTCTACAGCAACGGGCTGGAGTCGGTCCGGCCCGACTACGGGGTGCTCGGCGCCGCCTCGATGATCATCTTGGTGGTGACCGTCGCCATGGTGGTCGCCCAGGCCCGCGTGCTGAAGAAGGCGCAGCGTTTCATCTCCGTACGGGGCAAGGCGAGCCGTCCGCGCCGCCTGGAGCTACGCTGGGCCGGCTGGATCGGCGCGGTGGCGATCACGCTGTACGTGATCTTCGGTGCGGCGATCCCGATCCTGGGGCTGGTGTTCAGGTCGTTCACCCTGATATTCACGCCGCTGCAGAATCCCCTCAGGACGTTGACGCTCGGCAACTACGCCGAGATCTTCGCCTTCGACGACTACACGAGGTCGATCACCAACAGCCTCGTCGTCGCCGCGGTGGGCGCGGTGGCGGTCAGCGTGTTCGCCCTGGTGGCGGTCATCGTGGCGCGGCGGTCGACGTTCCGCTTCCGCCGTGCCGTGGAGTACCTGGCGCTGGCTCCTCAGGCGATCCCGGGGATCATCGTCGGCATCGGGTTCTTCTGGGCGTTCGCGCTGATCGGCAGCGGCGGGGTGCTCGGGCCGCTGCTCCAGGGGACGCTCCTGGCGGTGATCATCGTGTTCGGCTTCACGGTGCTGCCGACCGCGTTCAGCTCGATCGCCTCCTCGATCACCCAGATCGGCGCGGAGCTCGACAACGCGGCGCGCACGTCGGGAGCCGACTGGCTGGGGACGTTCCTGCGCATCCTGTGGCGGCTGCTGATCCCGGCGTTCGTCGGGGCGCTGATCCTGTCGTTCGTCTCGATCCTGAAGGGGTACTCGGCGGCGCTGTTCGTCTCCTCCGCCAACTCGGAGGTCATCGGCACCACGGTGCTCGTGCTGTGGACCGAGGGCGAGACGGGGGCCGTCGCCGCTCTGGCCACGTTGCAGATAGCCATCACGGCCGTGGTCGTCGCGGTGGCGAGTCGATTCATGAAGGGACACGCGAGTGCCTGAGGTCTGTCTGTCCGGGCTGTCCAAGTCGTTCGGCGGCGTGTCCGCGCTCGACGGGATCGACTTCACCATTCGGGAAGGCGAGTTCTTCACGCTGCTCGGGCCGAGCGGCTGCGGCAAGTCCACGACGCTGAACTGCATCGCCGGGCTGGAGCAGCCGACCGCCGGCACGATCACCGTCGGTGGCGTGCCGTTCGTCGCCGGGCGGGTCAACGTGCCGCCGGAGGAGCGCAACCTCGGCATGGTCTTCCAGTCGTACGCGCTGTGGCCGCACATGACCGTTGCGCAGAACCTGGCCGTCCCGCTGTCGATCCGCAAGGTGCCGCGCGCCGAGAAGACCCGGCTCATCCACGAAGCGCTCGACAAGGTGGGGCTCGCCCACCTGACGAAACGCTATCCGCACGAGCTCTCCGGCGGGCAGCAGCAGCGCGTGGCCCTCGCCCGCGCCCTCGTCTACTCTCCGTCGGTGCTCCTGCTGGACGAGCCGCTGTCCAACCTCGACGCCAAGCTGCGCGAGCAGGCCCGCGCCTGGCTCAAGCGCCTGCAGGCGGACCTCGGCATCACGACCGTCTACGTCACGCACGACCAGGACGAGGCACTGGCCCTGAGTGACAGGATCGCGGTCATGTTCGACGGCAGGACGGTCCAGATCGGCACCCCGGCCGAGATCTACGAGAAACCGGCCACCGCCGGCGTCGCGGCCTTCGTCGGCAGTTGCAACTTCCTGACCGGGCAGGTCGTGGGACGGCGTGGCGGCCACGTCCGGGTGCGGCTGCGGGACACCGGGGGCGAGGTGCTGGCCGCGGCGCCGGAGGGCTTCCCCGAGGGACGGGACGTCACCGTCGCCGTCCGCCCCGAGCGGCTGCGGATCACGCCCCCAGTGGACGGCACGCCCGACGGCAATGCCCTCGACGCGGAGATCCTCACGCGCTCCTACGTCGGCTCCCGCTACGAGTACGACCTGACGCTCGGCGAGAACGTGATCAAGGTCGTCAGTCAGGACGGCTCCCTTACGGGCCGGGCGCGGCTGGCGTTCGACCCGGCGGACGTGCTGGTCTATGCCGATGTCGCGCTGCCGCAGGCGGCGTGACTACCATCGCCATGACAAGGAAAGGCCAGATGCGCGAAGTTCCGCGGGAAAGCTCCGCCAGACACTTCTTCACCGGCGCCACCACGGCGATCGCCTGTCAGATGGATCAGCGGTTCAGCTACCGGCTCTACATCCCGGAGCGCCGGGAGGGCGATCCCGAGCGGTACCCGCTCATGGTGGTCCAGCACGGCACCGCGCGCACCGCCACCCGCTACCGCGACGCGTTCGTCGGCTTCGCCGAGGAGCAGCGCGTGGTCGTGCTGGCGCCGTACTTTCCGGCGGGGATCATCGACCCCGACGACCTGCACAACTTCAAGTACATCGAGTACCGGGGCATCCGCTTCGACCTGGTCCTGCTCGCGATGGTGGACGAGGTCGCCCGACGGGTCCCGATCGACACGCGGCGATTCCTGCTGCACGGGTTCTCCGGCGGAGGGCAGTTCGCGCATCGTTTCCTGTACGCGCACCCGGACCGGCTGCGTGCCGTCTCCATCGGCGCTCCCGGCCGGGTGACGCTGATCGACGACACGACGGAGTGGTGGCTCGGTACCAAGGACTTCGTGTCGATCTTCGGAAAGGATCTGGACGTGCCCGAGATGCGGAACGTACGGATCCAGCTCGTCGTGGGTGACCAGGACGTGGAAGGCTGGGAGATCAACAACCCGCACGACTCCAACTGGCGGCCTGGGCTGGAGAAGCAGGGCGCCACGAGGATCGAGCGGTTGCGCACGCTCCGGCGGAACCTGGCGGAGCACGGCATCGACACCCGGTTCGACCTGGTCGCGGGTGCGGGGCACCAGGGGGTGAAGGTGATCGGGCACGTCGCCGACTTCTTCCGATCCGTGCTCAAGGAACCGGCCGGCGGCGATGGGCCCACCCGACACGAGGTGCACCGATGAATGAAACCCCTTCCACCAAGAGCGACTTCGCCTACGAAGCACTGCGCAACCGGATCCTGTCCCACGAGTACGGTCCCGGCACGGTGCTCAACCAGGCGATGCTGGCCCGTGACCTGGGCATCAGCACCACTCCGCTGCGCGAGGCGCTGCGCCGGCTGAAGTCGGAGGGGCTCGTCGAGCTGGACGCCCACCGCGACGCCCGGGTGACCGAGCTGTCCGCCGAGGAGGCCCGCGACCTGCTGGAGATGCGGCGGGCGCTGGACCCCCTGGCCGCCTCGCTGGCGGCGGAGCGGCGCGCCACGGCCGACATCGCCGCCATGCGGGCGGCGTTCGCGGAGCTGAAGCCGCTGTCCGACCAGCCCGAGGTGGTCGACCTGGTGGCGCACCGCCGGTTCCACCGCGCGATCTACGTCGCCTCGCACAACGAGCTGCTGATCGGCACCCTCGACGGCCTGTGGGACAAGGCCGACCGCTACCGCCGGGTCGGCCTGGAGGAGAAACGCGACCAGGCGCAGCGCGACGAGACCGCCGCCGAGCACCAGGCCCTCCTGGACGCGGTCGTCGCCGGCGACGCCGCCGCGGCCGCGGAGGTCATGAGCAGGCACATCCGCACCAGCCTCGGCGCCAAGGCGCTCTCCCGGCTGTCGGCCCGGCCGGTGCAGGCGCGCCAGTGACCGACGTGATGCTCTTCGGCGACAGCATGCTCGCCCGCTTCACCAAGGAACGCATCCAGCATCTCGAACGCGAGCTGGGCGACGCCGCGACGGTCCACAACTGCGCCGCCGGCGGATGGGACAGCTCCGACGGCGTGCGCCGGGCCCCGCTGCTCGCCCGCGTCGGCTGGGACGTGATCGTGTTGTCGTTCGGCGCCAACGACTGCGCGCCGTGGAAACGCGTGCCGATCGACCGGTTCGCCGAGAACGTCGCCGCCATCGCCAAGGCCTTCGACGGCGCCCGCCGCGTCGCCTTCCTCCCGCCGGTGATCGACGAGCACGCCGGCCGGCCGTCACGGAGCAACCGCGTGCTCGACGAATACCGCGAGGTGCTGCGGGCGTCCGCCGACGCGTGCCTCGACACCCCTCGCCTGCTGACCGGCGGCCTCGAAGCCGACGGGCTCCACCTGACCGCCGACTCCTACACCACCCTCATCCCCGCACTCGCCGAGGTGATCCGCGCATGACCCCCACCACGTTCGCCGTCGCGAGCCCCCACCACCTGGCGACGCAGGCCGGCGAGGAGGCGTTCCGCGCCGGAGGCAACGCCATCGACGCCGCGATCACGGCCGCCGCCGTGCTGACCGTCGTCTACCCGAACAACACGGCGCTGGGCGGCGACCTCGTGGCGCTCGTCCGCACCCCGGACGGCGCGGTCCACTGCGTGAACGCGACCGGCCCCGCCCCGGCCCGGCAGACCCTGGAACGCCTGCGGAAGATCCACGGGGACGAGCTTCCGATGCGCGGCATCGACACGGTGACGGTGCCCGGCGGGGTCCGCGGCTGGGCGTCGCTCAGGTCGTTCGGCGCCCGCCTGGAGTGGGCGGCCCACTTCACCGCCGCCATCCGGTCGGCCGCGGACGGCGCACCGGTCGGCCGGTCCCTCGGCGCGGCCATCGCGGAGAAACGCGAGGTGCTGGCGGCCGACCCGGGCTGCTCGGAGGTGTTCCTGCCCGGAGGCGTCCCCCTGGCCGAGGGCGACCTGCTCGTGCAGCCGGCGCTCGCCCGCTCGCTGACCGAGCTGCGGGACGGAGGGCCGGACGCCTTCTACCGCGGCTCTCTGGGCCGACGCCTGGTGGCGGGGCTGGCCGGGCTCGGGTCCGTCATGACGCCGGACGACCTGGCGGCGTTCGAGCCGGAGATCGCCGAGCCGCTCAGGGGCACGTTCCGCGACCACGAGGTGATCACCAGCCCGCCCAACACCCAGGGGTTCGTGCTGCTGCGTGCGCTGGACCGGCTGCGCCGCCTCGGCGACCCCGCCGACGTGCTCGGCGCGGGCGCGGGCCGGCTGGCGGCCGTCTTCGCCGCGGCCACCGCGGTGCGCGACCACCTCCTCGCCGACCCCAGGTTCGCCGAGGTGGACACCGCCGTGCTGATGGGCCGCGACCTGGACGTCGAAGAGCGGCCGGTGGGCCCGGCGCGGGTCGGCGGCGACACGGTCGGCGTCTCCGCGATCGACTCGGAGGGGTACGCCGTCTCGCTCATCCAGAGCGTCTACAACTCGTTCGGGTCGGCGGTGCTGGAGCCCTCGACCGGCATCCTCATGCAGAACCGGGGGCGGTCGTTCTCGCTCGACCCGCGCTCGCCCAACGTCGTCGCGCCGGGCAAGCGCCCCCGCCACACCCTCATGCCCGTCCTGGTCACCACGGAAGGGCGGGTCAGGTGGGTGAGCTCGACGATGGGCGGGCACGGGCAGCCGCAGATCCACACCCAGCTGCTGCTGCGGTCGATGGCCGGGGAGCCGCCGGCCCAGGCGGTCGACGCGCCGCGGTGGATCGTCGGCGTGCAGGAGAGCGGGGACACCAACGAGACCGTCTACGTCGAGAGCGACGTGTCGCCCGAGGCGGCACGGTCGCTGGCCGGCCACGGGTTCGTCGCCAAGCCGGTGCCGCCGCACGACGAATGGCTGGGCCACGCCAACCTGATCAGTGCCGGCCCCGGCGGGCGGTTCGAGGCGGCCAGCGATCCCCGCTCGGACGGCTCGGCCGTCGTGGGGCAGCGCTGATCGTGTTCGTCGGCTCAACCGGGGTGGTCGCTCAGGTCGGGCGTTCGTCGACGCCGACCGCGCCGACGCCGGTGGTGGAGCCGCCGCCGCAGTAGCCCTGCGACTCGCCGTGCCGGCCCGGCGGGAGGGTCACCCAGCCGCCCATCACGTCGGGCGCCCGGCCGCAGACCACCACCGCCCGGAACATCCACGTCCGGCCGGTGGGGTTGCCGCACGAGGCGATGCCGAGGTCGCTGTCCTGGGCGTGGACGAAGGTGTCACACCTCAGGTGGCCGGCCACCGCGGGCAGGGCCGGCAGGGCAGCCGACAGGGCAGCCGACAGGAGCGCGAACGACCCGGCCGCCGCCGCGATGCGCATCGCCGTGAACATGTGCCCTCCAGGGATCGCTACTGTGCGTAGTCGATCGTACGCCCGGAGCCAGCGACTCACGACTCCTGGAGACGCCTGATCATCGCCTGCTTGGCGGTCGCGAACTCCTCGTCGGTCAGCACGCCGGAGCGGTGCAGCTCACCCAGCTCGGCCAGACGGCGCAGCACCGCGTCGTGCACGTCGTCGGAGACCGGCGCCGGCGCGGCCGGCAACTCCGGCGTCTCACGCGGCAGGCGGGCCAGCACGGCGGCGGCCACCAGGGCCGTCGCGCCGCCGTAGCGCTGGATGCTCCACGCGACGCAGCGCACGTCCTTCTGCGGCGGCTGCGGCGGGCGGGCCTCGCCCTTGACGCGGAAACGCAGCGTGCCGTAGTTGAGCGCGGCCTGCGGCCGCCACTCCACCCCCGCCAGGTCGGACAGCGGGAGCTCCTGCGGCCCGGCCTTCTCCTTGTCGGTGGTGGCGAAGACCGTCCACTCCAGCCGGACGCGCTCGCCGTCGAAGGTCGCGGTGCCGTCGCCGGCCGTCGCCGAGACCGGCACCTGGGGGATCGGCACGAGATAGTCGTCGCAGGCGCCGCTCGGTGTCCGGTAGACGCGCAGGGTGTCGAGGATCTCGTCGGCCAGGTATTCGGCGGCGCCCGCGCGGTCCTTCGGCACGGTCAGCCGGTACGGGTCGGCGGGCGGGCCGAGCGCGCCGGCCACCACGTCGGAGAGCGCGTCGGCGCCCTTGCGCAGCCGCAGCCGCAGGTGACCGCCCTTGCGGGAGGGCTCGAACGTCGCCCCGGCGATCGCTTCCAACGGAACCCGCACGTCGCCGAGCGTCCGGCGCAGATCGTGGACGTCCTTGCCACTGCCCGGAACGATGCGCAGCACTTCTCCATCGAATGCCCAGGAACCGTCGGGAACGGCGATCTCAGCCATATCCTCACCCTAGGACAGGCTCGGGACAGCATCACCGACGGAGGAACACGGTGACTCCTCCGCTCCCTGAAGGGAGCGGCTTCTCACCAAGCCGCTTTCGCAGCGTCGCGAAGGGCAAGCCCTGCCCTCAAGATGTCGATCGCCGCGTTCACATCAGCGGGTGCGGTGTGCCCACACGCTGTACAGGCGGCCTGCTTGCCGGTGGGGCGCAACAGGAATGTGAACGACCTGCGTACTCCCACCTCCCACGTTCGGTAACCAGAAGACCAGCGGTATCGGCCGGCACCGACAAAACCCGGAAGGACATCTGTGATGCGCGAACCTGGCAGGTCAGGGCACGCTCGGGCCTTGACGGCCCTCCCGCTCCTGATTCCCCCGACGGCTAGAGCCGCCGGTCCCCTCGGGAGGTTCTGATGGAGACCTTCACGAGCTGGCCGTCCTGGGCGCACGCGGAGGCGCACCTGGCGCGCGCGCTGCCGCCGTCCACCGTCGGCGATCTGAGCCGGGCGGTCGGCTTCGCCGCCCGCGAGCACGGCGCCCAGCAGCGGCCCACCGGTCGTCCCTACGTCGAGCACCTTCTTGAGGCCCTGGAGGTGGCCGTGGCCGGGGCCGGGCTGAGCGAGCGGGACGTGCTGGTCGCGACCGTGCTGCACGACGTGCTGGAGGACACCGCGTGCACGGAGGCGGAGCTGGCGCGGGAGTTCGGCCCCCGGGTCGCCGAGGCGGTGCGCTGGGTGACCAGGCCGCCCGGCGCGGCGAAGGCCGTCCACCTGGCCGCCCTCGTCAGGGCGCCGCGGCAGGCGGTTCTGGTGAAGCTGGCCGACCGGGCGAGCAACGTGCAGGAGCTGCAGCGGATGCCGTGGCGCTTCCAGCGCCGCTACTACGCCGAGACCGTCGCGTACGTGATGCCGCTGGCGGGGATCCACCCGTGGTTCGCCGAGTGGTACGCGCGGTGGCGCGACCGCTGGCGGCACGTCGAACGCTGGCCCGCGTAGTCACGGGCGCGGCCGGCCGCCGATCCTGGCCACGCGGTTGCGCACGCCGTCGAAGTGGGCGTGCACGGCGGCCACGGCGGCGGCCCGATCGCCCGCCAGCACGGCGTCGTAGATGTCGCGGTGCCGCTTGGCCACGTCGCCCGGCGGCTCGTCGGGCGCGCCGAGCGCGTCGCGCAGCTGGTAGTAGACATCCCAGAACGCGCCCAGGAGCCGGCTGACCAGCGGGTTGCCGAGGGGCCGGTAGAGGAGGTCGTGGAAGAGGCGGTCGGTCTCGGGGGAGACCAGGCCCGCCCCGGACTCGGCCTCCATCCGGGCGATGACGTCGGCGACCGCCGACAGGTCGGCCTCGGGGCCCAGCTCGATGAGGCGCTGCACCAGGCCGCTCTCCAGGATCTCGCGGATCTCGACCAGGTGGGACAGGTGGTCGGCGCCGTTCTGCAGCGTGATGCGGCTGTGGAAGGTCAGCTCGTCGACCAGCCCGGCCAGTGACATCCGGCCCACGAACATGCCGAAGCCGTGGCGGATGTCGACGATGCCGACCGCCTGCAGGGCCTTCAGCGCCTCCCTGATCGAGTTACGGCTGACCTGGAGCTCCTCCATGAGCTCGGACTCGGTCGGCAGGGGATCTCCGGCGACGAGCCCGCGCCGCACGATCAGGTCCTTGACGCCCTCCTGGGCTTCGACGGCGCGACTGGGCCGGGGCGAACGCGGGACAGTGGTCATGAAAAATCCCCTTCTCTTTGGCCCGTACGTAACTTTCCGGAAATGCACTGTTGACCTCAAGCGGTCGCCGCCTTTAGCGTCGCCGTTACGCACAATAGGACATGGGATGTCCCATGTTCTACGAATAGCAGGCAGCGGATCGCACCAACCCCCCAGGAGGAATCCGTGAGCTCTGAGTTCAGCCGCCGTGACTTCCTGCGTTACAGCGGAGCCACCGGCGCGGCGGCGTTCATCGCGGCCACGCTCTCCGCGTGTTCCGGAGGCCCGGCGTCGACCGGTTCGGTCGGCGCGGGATCCAACAAAGACCTCATCACCGCCGTCATCGGCTACGGCAACGACCAGAGCTGGGATCCGACGCAGACCGCCTCGGCCTTCGCGATGGCCGGCATCAACCACGTCTACGAGGGTCTGCTCGACACCGACCCGATCACCCGCGAGCCGTACCCGGCGCTCGCCACCGCCCTGCCCGCCGACCTGAACGCGACCACGTGGACGTTCACCCTCAGGCAGGACGCGACGTGGCACGACGGGAAGCCCGTCACCGCCGACGACGTGCTCTTCACCTTCGAGCGGGTCCTCGACCCCGAGGCGAACGTGCTGATCGGCAACTTCTTCCGGTCATGGCTGCGGGAGGTGCGCAAGGTCGACGAGCGGAGCGTGGAGCTGGTCTTCGCGTTCCCGTTCCCCGACGCGGCGCCGCGCCTCACCATCGCGAAGATCATGCCCAAGCACGTCTTCGGCCGGCCCGGCGCCTGGGACCAGGCCAAGGGCGGCAAGGCCGTCGGCTCGGGGCCGTACCAGCTGGCGGCGCACAACCCCAAGTCCAACACCTCGTTCGAGGCGTTCGAGGGCTACAACGGGCCGCGCCCGGCCACGGTCAAGCAGATGAACTGGCTGACCATCGTCGACGCCGCCGCCCGGGTGGCCAAGATCTCCGGCGGCTCGGCGGAGGCGCAGATCGCCGACAACATCCCGTACGCGAACGTCGAGCAGCTCAAGCAGCAGGGGCTCACGGTCGAGGGCGGCCGGGGCATGAACCACATGTTCCTGATGTTCAACACCGGCGCGAAGCCGTTCGACGACGTACGGGTGCGCCAGGCGCTGCACTACGCCATCGACAAGCAGAAGATGATCGACGTGGCGCTCAAGGGCCACGGCACGGCCTCCAGCTCCTTCCTCAACGAGGGCCACCCCGACCACCAGCGGGCCTCGGTCGTCTACGACTACGACCCCGACAAGGCCAGGGCGCTGCTCAAGGAGGCCGGCGTGAGCGGCCTGACGGTCAACCTCATGGCCGTCAACGTGAGCTGGATCGTCGACTGCCTGCCGACCATCGCCTCCTCGTGGGAGGCCGTCGGCATCAAGACCACGCTGGAGCCGCAGGACACGGCCGCGCTGTTCACCAAGATGGACCAGTTCCAGGACTACCAGGTGGTCGCCGCGGCCTCGAACCCCAACCAGTTCGGCATGGACGCCGACCTGATCCTGCACTACAACTACGTGCCCGGCGGCCTGTGGATGAAGTACGCCCACTGGGACGGCACCGAGGACGCCGAGCGGCTCTTCGCGATGATGGACGAGGCCGGCAAGGAGACCGACAAGGCTCAGCGAACGGAGCTGATCCACAAATATCTGGACTTCGTGGCTGAGCAGGCCGTCCTCTACCCCGTCGTCCACAACGAGCTCATGACGGCCTGGGACCCGAAGAAGCTGTCCGGCGTCCGCGCGCAGCCGTACCCCGGCATCACCCTGCTGCAGGCCAAGAGGACATGACGGTCGTCGCCCGGATGCTGCTGCGGCGGCTCCTCATCCTGATCCCGCTGGTGCTCGGCGTGGTCGCGTTCGTGTTCATCGTCATGCGCTTCTCCGGCAGCAAACCGGAGTACGCCTACTTCCAGGGCGCGAACCCCACCCCCGAGCAGATCCGCCAGTTCCAGCTGGAGAACGGCCTGCTGGACCCGCTTCCCCTGCGCTACGTCCGGTTCGTCGCGGATCTGGCGCAGGGC
Source organism: Nonomuraea terrae (assembly GCF_004348995.1). Classification (GTDB taxonomy): domain Bacteria; phylum Actinomycetota; class Actinomycetes; order Streptosporangiales; family Streptosporangiaceae; genus Nonomuraea; species Nonomuraea terrae. The sequence goes on along the minus strand of NZ_SMKQ01000099.1, from coordinate 4,382 downwards.
GACATGGGCACCAGTGTGCTCACCAAGAAGCCGGTCGTCGAGTCGGTCACGACAGCGCTGCCGCTCACGCTGCAGCTCACGTTCCTGGGCCTGGCCGTGGCCGTGGTGCTGGCGCTGGTGTTCGGCGTGACGGCGGCGCTGTTCCGCGACCGCTGGCCCGACCAGGTGATCCGCATGGTGTCGCTGATCGGGGTCGCGGCCCCGGCGTTCTGGCTGGCGCTGCTGATGATCCAGTGGCTGGCGGTCGGCGAGGGGCTCTTCCCGACCGGCGGCTACATCAACCCGGCCGACTCCGTGACCGGCTGGCTGCGGTCGATGACCCTGCCCGCCCTGTCGTTGTCGCTGCCGATCGCCGCCCAGCTCACCCGCATCATCCGCACCTCGATGGTGGAGGAGCTGGACCGCGACTACGTGCGCACGGCGGTCGGCGGCGGCCTGCCGATGATCGTGGTCGTCGGCCGCAACGTGCTGCGCAACGCCCTGATCAATCCGCTCACCGTGCTCGGCCTGCGGATCGGCTACCTGATCGGCGGCACCGTCGTCATCGAGACGATCTACGGCCTTCCCGGCATGGGCCAGCTCATGATCAACGCCGTCCGCGACGGCGACCCGGCCGTCGTCCAGGGCGTCGTGCTGACCATCGCGGTCGGGTTCATGGTCGTCAACCTGGTGATCGACATCCTCTACCTGCTGGTCAACCCCCGCCTCAGGAGCGCCTCATGAGACGCGGACTTTCGGACCGCCTCTCCCGGCCCGGCCTGCGCTTCGGCCGGCTGACGCCCATGGCGTGGGTCTCCGTCGGCGTCATCGCCGTGGTCGTGCTGGCCGCGCTGCTCGCGCCGTGGATCGCGCCGCACTCCCCGTACTTCCAGGAGGCCGGCGGGGGAGGGCCGTCCGCCGAGCACTGGATGGGGCTCGACAGCGCCAACCGCGACATCCTGTCCAGGCTCCTGTACGGCGCCCGCTGGTAGCTGATCATCGGGCTCGGCGCCACCGGGCTCGCCCTGGCGGCCGGGGCGATCATCGGCGCCGTCGCGGCCACCTCACGCCGGGCCGTGGACGAGACCATCATGCGCCTGCTCGACGTGATCATGGCCTTCCCCGGCATCGCCCTGGCCGCCGTGCTGGTGGCGGTGTTCGGCGGGAGCATCACGGTGCTGGTCATGGCCATGGCGTTCCTCTACATGCCGTCCGTGGCGCGGGTCGTGCGGGCCAACGTGATCGCCCAGTACGGCGAGGACTACGTCGCGGCCGAGCGCGTCATCGGCGCCCGCACACCGCACATCCTCGTCCGGCACGTGGCGGTCAACTGCGCGGCCCCGGTGCTGGTGTTCTGCACCGTGATGGTGGCCGACGCGATCGTGTTCGAGGCGTCGCTGTCGTTCATCGGCGCCGGCGTGCGCCCGCCGGACCCGTCGTGGGGCAGCGTCATCGCCGACGGCAAGAACCTCGTCCTGCTCGGCGGCTGGTGGGCCACCGTCTTCCCCGGCCTGCTCATCCTGGTCACCGTGCTGGCCCTGAACATCCTGGCCGAGGGCGTCTCCGACGCCTGGGCCGCCCCCGCCGCCCGCAAGGCGCCGGTGAAGAAGGAGGGCGACGCCTTCGAGCAGGCCGAGCCCGGCTCCGGCGAGGTCGTCGAGCTGCCCGGCCTGGCCGAGGCCGCCCGACGACTGGCCGAACGAGCCCGCCCGCTGCCACAGGGCCCGCCGATCCTCGCCGTCGAACGCCTGCGCATCGGCTTCGCCGAGGGCGTCGACATCGTGGACGGCATCGGCTTCGAGGTGCGCCCCGGCGAGGTGCTCGGCCTGGTGGGCGAGTCGGGCTGCGGCAAGTCGCTGACCGCGCTCACCGTCATGGGCCTGCAACCCCGCGACGCCCGCGTCAGCGGCCACGTCCGCTTCGACCAGCGGGAGCTGCTCGCGCTGCCGCGCCGCGCCCGCCGCCGCCTGCTCGGCCACGAGATGGCGATGATCTACCAGGACGCGTTGTCGTCGCTGAACCCGGCCATGACGATCAAGGCCCAGCTCAAGCAGCTCACTCGTCGCGGCGGCCGGCGCAGCCCCCCCGAGCTGCTCGAACTCGTCGGCCTCGACGCCCGCCGCACTCTGTCGGCCTACCCGCACGAGCTGTCCGGAGGGCAGCGGCAGCGGGTGCTGATCGCGATGGCGCTGTCGCGCGAGCCCAAGCTGATCGTCGCCGACGAGCCGACCACGGCGCTCGACGTGACCGTCCAGGCGCAGGTCATCGAGCTGCTGCTGGCGCTGCGCGAGGAGCTGGGGTTCGCGCTCATCCTCGTCTCCCACGACCTCGCGCTGGTCGCCGACGTCACCGACCGCGTGGTGGTCATGTACGGCGGCCAGATCGTCGAGACCGGCGTGACCGCCTCCCTCGTCGGGGCGCCCGCCCACCACTACGCCAGGGGCCTGCTGGGCTCGGTGCTGTCGCTGGAGGCGGGGGCCGAGCGGCTCACCCAGATCCGCGGCGTCGTGCCCGCGCCCGCGGACTTCCCGCCCGGCTGCCGGTTCGCCGACCGGTGCCCGATGGCCACGGACGTGTGCCGTACCGAGAAGCCGGAGCTTGAGGGGGACGCCACGCACGCGGTGGCCTGCCACCATCCCGCGCTGGTGAGGAGCGAGCAGCGTGCTTGAGCTGAAGGACGTGCACGTCGTGCACAAGGCCCGCTCCGGCGGGGTGTTCTCCCGCGACCGCGTGTACGCGCTGACCGAGGCGAACCTCACGGTCGGCGCGGGCGAGACGGTCGGCGTCGTGGGCGAGTCGGGGTGTGGCAAGTCCACGCTGGCCAGGGTGCTGGTCGGGCTGCAGCGGCCCACCTCCGGCACGGTGACCTTCCGCGGCCAGGAGCTGTGGACGCTGAAGGAGCCCGAGCGGCGCGCGCTGATCGGGTCGAGCGTCGGGATGGTGTTCCAGGACCCGTCCACGGCGCTCAACCGGCGGCTGCCCGTCCGGCAGGTGCTGCGCGACCCGCTCAACGTGCACCGGCGCGGCACCCCGGCGCAGCGCGACGCCCGCGTACGCGAGCTGCTGGACCTCGTGGGCCTGCCCCCGAGCGCCGCCGACGCGCTGCCCGGCCAGCTGTCGGGCGGGCAGCGGCAGCGGGTCGCCGTGGCCAGGGCCCTCGCCCTCGAACCGGACCTGGTCGTGGCCGACGAGCCGACCAGCGCCCTCGACGTGTCCGTCCGCGCGCAGATCCTCAACCTGCTGCTCGACCTCAAGGAACGGCTCGGGCTGGCCCTGGTCTTCGTCTCGCACGACATCCAGACGGTGCGCAGGATGAGCGACCGCGTGGTCACCATGTACCTGGGCCGGATCGTCGAGCAGGCTCCCGCGCACGTCGTGCCGCTGGGCGCGCGGCACCCGTACACGCGGGCGCTGTTCTCGGCGACGCCCGGGCTGATCTCGCCGATCACCCCCATCCCGCTGGTCGGCGTGGTGCCGTCGGCCACCAGGCCGCCCAGCGGGTGCCCGTTCCGCACGCGGTGCTGGCGGGCAGACGACCTGTGCGCGGCGGAGATGCCGGCCGCGCGGGCCGAAGGCGACCACCTCTTCCACTGCCATCACCCGGTGGCCGCCGGCGCCACCGACCTCGAACTGATCCAGGAGCGCGTATGACGAGTTCTGATGTCACCGGGCCCGTGATGCTTTCCGGGGTGATCCCGCCGGTGTGCACGCCCTTGACACCCGACCACGAGGTGGACGTCGGCTCGCTCGTCCGGCTGGTCGACCATCTGCTCGGCGGGGGCGTGGACGCGCTGTTCGTGCTGGGATCGTCGTCGGAGGTGGCGTACCTGACCGACGCGCAGCGGCGGACGGTGCTGGAGACCGTGGTCGGGCACGTCGGCGGGCAGGTGCCGGTGCTGGCCGGGGTGATCGACATGACGACGCCGCGGGTGCTCGAACACGCCGGCGTCGCGGTGGCGGCCGGGGCGTCGGGGCTGGTGGTGACCGCGCCGTTCTACACGCGTACGCACCCGGAGGAGATCCGCGTGCACTTCCGGACCGTCGCCGCGCGGGGCGGGCTGCCGGTCTACGCCTACGACCTGCCGGTCTCCGTGCACACGAAGCTGAGCGCGGACCTGCTGCTGGAGCTGGCGGCCGAGGGCGCGCTGGCCGGGCTGAAGGACTCCAGCGGCGACGACGGCGGCCTGCGCGAGGTGATCATGCGGCGGCGGGAGCCGTTCAGCGTGCTCACCGGGTCGGAGGTGACCGTCGACTCCGCGCTGTGGATGGGCGCCGACGGCGTGGTCCCAGGGCTCGGCAACGTCGACCCGCAGGGGTACGTCGAGCTGTACCGCCGCGCCCGCCGGGGCGACTGGGCGGGGGCCAGGGCCGAGCAGGAGCGCCTGGTCCGGTTGTTCGAGATC
>NZ_SMKQ01000098.1 GCF_004348995.1 Nonomuraea terrae | reverse complement strand
GCCAGGGGAGTGGTGGCCAGGGGAGTGGCGATGGCGGAGCCGGAGGGCAAGGGGCCGGGGAGCAGGGAAGGCCGGTCGTCATCCCGCCGACGAACCCCGCGTCCGAGACACCCGTCGGCACGGCCCCCGATGGCACGGCCCCCGATGGCACGGCCCCCGATGGCACGGCTCCTGGCGGCACGGCGACCGGCAGCCCGGGTGCTGGAAGCCCGGATGCCTCCGGTGCGGGTCGGGAGAGCGGGACGACCCAGGGTCAGCCTTACACCGCACAACCCGGCCACGCCCAGCAGGCCGCCTACAGCGGTGATGCGATCCATGGCACTCAAGGCGTCGCCGGTGGCCACGGCCTACAAGGCGCCTCGGGCTCGTCGCCTGGTTACGGCGGGGGTGCCGATACCGGTTACGGGGCTCAGGCGATCGGGGCGGGTGGTCATGAGGCGCCCGGACGGTCCGGGGTGACCGAGTCTTGGGGAGGCGCCGACCGCGGGGATGTGGTGTCGGTCGAGGCCGGGCCGCCCGACATGGACGCCATCCGCTCGTTGATCGAGAACCATCGTGAGGTGCAGCCCATGGAGATGCCGTCCGTGCAGGTGCCGCCTGGTGAGTACGGCACCGGCCCGTGGGCTCCGGAGGACGTCGGGCCGGACGGACCGGCCGGCTCGGTCGATCCCGGAACGCCTGGTACGGATGCCGGCGCGCTCGGTACGGGTACTGGCACACCGGGCGGAACCGGTGCGGGCTCCTACGCGCCGGCCGAAACCGGTGCGCCGGGCGGCCGTGGTGCCGACGGTGCGTCTGGTGTGCCGGAGACCGGTCCCGGTGCCGGTGGGGTGGCGGGGAGGACCGTGTGATGTACGTCGATCCGCCGGCGCCCCGGCCGAGGGAAGCGGGGGAGCGGCCGCCCATCAGCGCTGCCGGGCCTCTGGACGCGCCTCAGCGGGCCTGGGAGTTCAATCCCGACTACCAACGCCTGGTCGACGCCTGGAACGCCGCCATGCCGCATCTGGAGACGCTCAGGACGGTTCTCGACAAGGCCTACAGCCGCGCCAAGAGCCCGCAGACGTGGGACGCTCCCGTCGGCGAGCGGTACGTCGAGGACATCCGCGAGTGGCGCGAGCGGCTCGCCCGCTACCGCCACGCCGTGCTCACCGCGATCAGCGACGAGGCGGCCGACACTCCACGGTGGGTTCAAACGACGGCCAACGCACCGCATGCCTTCCCGTGAGGCCTGATTTCCCGGGCATGACGGCCCTATGGGAGAAACGGACACCGGGTCGTACAGTGAGGTCATGGGTGCGGAACCGCACTACGGGCCCGACTTCGGGCAGCTGCGCCGGCAGGATCCCGAGATCGCGCAGATCCTGCTGGACGAGCTCGAGCGGGTGCGCGGCGGCATCCAGCTGATCGCCAGCGAGAACTTCACCTCGCCCGCCGTCCTGGCCGCCCTCGGCTCGACCCTCACCAACAAGTACGCCGAGGGCTATCCGGGCCGGCGCTACTACGGCGGCTGCGAGGTCGTGGACCGGGCCGAGCGGCTGGCGGTGGAGCGGGCCCGCGAGTTGTTCGGGGCGGACCACGCGAACGTCCAGCCGCATTCGGGCGCCTCGGCGAACCTGGCCGCGTACGCGGCCCTGCTGCAGCCCGGCGACACGATGCTGGCCATGGCGCTGCCGCACGGCGGTCATTTGACCCACGGCTCCAAGGTGAACTTCTCGGGAAGATGGTTCGACGTCGTGTCGTACGGCGTGCGACGCGACACCGAACTCATCGACTACGACGAGGTCAGGGACCTGGCGCTGCGCCACCGGCCGAAGCTCATCGTGTGCGGGGCGACCGCGTACCCGAGACTGATCGAGTACACGGCCTTCCGCGGCATCGCCGACGAGGTGGGGGCGTGGCTGCTGGCCGACATGGCGCACCCGATCGGGCTGATGGCGGGCGGCGCGATCCCGTCGGCGGTACCGTACGCGGACGTCGTGACCTTCACCACGCACAAGGCGCTGCGCGGGCCGCGCGGCGGCGCGATCCTGTGCACGGAGGAGCTGGCCGGGAGGATCGACCGGGCGGTGTTCCCGTTCGTGCAGGGCGGGCCGCTGATGCACGCGGTGGCGGCCAAGGCGGTGGCGTTCGGGGAGGCGATGCGGCCGGAGTTCGCCGACTACACCAGAAGGGTGATCGCGAACGCCAAGGCGCTCACGGACGCGCTGGCCGTCGACGGCATGCGGGCCGTCTCCGGGGGCACCGACACCCACCTCGCGCTGATCGATCTGCGCGCGACGGGGGTGTCGGGGGCCGAGGCCGAGCGCAGATGCGCCGCGGCCGGGATCACGCTGAACAGAAACGTGATTCCGTACGATCCGGAACCCGCCGCCGTGACCTCCGGGATCCGGGTGGGCACGCCGTGCGTGACCACCCAGGGCATGGACACCGAGGAGCTCAAGGAGGTCGGGGCGCTGGTCAACAGGGCGGTGCGCCAACCGGGCCGGGCCCGGGAGGTTCGGGAAAGAGTGTCGGCGCTTCTCGCCATCCATCGGCCATATCTCAGCGAATATTAAGCTGGTCTGTGTCGGTTTCCGGTCACACTTGGCCGGAGCATCCGGGAAACTAGGGTCCGTGCGCGAATACCTGTTCATGGCGCTCATCTCAGCGGTGGTGACCTACCTCCTCGTCCCGCTGGTGCGCCGTTTCGCCGTCCGCATCGGCGCCATGCCCGAGGTACGCGAACGTGACGTGCACACCACGCCCACGCCCAGACTGGGCGGCCTGGCGATGTACGGCGGCCTGGTGGTGGGCCTGCTGACGGCGAGTCAGCTCACGCACACCGGGGCGGCGCTCGCCGAGTCCGACGCCAACGCGGTCACCGCGCTCATCGTGGCCGGCGCGCTCATCACGATCACCGGCTTCCTCGACGACTGGTGGGGCATGGACCCCTTCATCAAACTCGGCGGGCAGATCGCGGCGGCCGGCGTGCTGGTCTTCTACGACATGAGGCTGCTCTACATCCCGCTGCCGAAAGACTGGGGCGGCTCCACCAGCCTCGACTACACCCTCAGCATGGTCATCACGATCCTGGTCGTGGTCGTGACGATCAACGCGGTCAACTTCGTCGACGGGCTCGACGGGCTCGCCGTGGGGATCGTGTGCATCGCGGGCATGGCCACCTGGGCTTATTCGATCTTCCTGGCCAACGAGATCAGCGGGGGCCGCATCACGACCACGGCCGCGATCGCCGCCGTTCTCATCGGCGCGTGCCTGGGCTTCCTGCCGCACAACTTCCATCCGGCGAAGATCTTCATGGGCGACACGGGGGCCATGCTCATCGGGCTCGTGCTCGCCTCCTCGATCGTCACCGTGACCCCGCTCGACCCGGCGATCATCGAGAACATGAACCGGTTCGGCGTGCTGCTGCCGCTGCTGGTCCCTGCGGCGGTGCTGGTGCTGCCGCTGATCGACCTGATCACCGCGGTGGTGCGACGTACTTCGCAGGGCCTGTCCCCGTTCGCGCCCGACCGTGGCCACCTGCACCACCGGCTGCTGGACATCGGCCACTCCCACCGCAGGTCCGTGCTGATCATGTACGCGTGGGCGTTCCTGTTCTCCTTCGGCATCGTGGGGATGTCCGCGATCGGTGTGCCGATCATGCTGTTCCCGGTGGTCATCGTGCTCGCGCTGGCCGTGCTGGTGCTGATGGCGGCGCCGCGCTGGCGGGGCAGGGGCGGCGCGCACGCTGCCTCGCGCGACAAGCAGCCCGACGACGACGGCCCGCCGACCGGCCCGATGCCGCCGATCTTCCCCGACACCGAGATCAGGAGCCACAACCCGCCCGCGGACGGCCCCCCGTCGGGACGTGCGACAGCAGAGGGCAATCCGGTCATTCCGGTCTTTCCCACCCGCTCTTGATCGCCCACTAGAAACGGCAGGTAAAAGCGGTCTTCCGGAGCTTGTGATATCTTTCACGAACAGGCACCTCCAGCGCACGCATATGCTTTGGAGGTAGCAAACGCTCGCTTGATAATTTTCCAGAGGAGCACCATGCAGGCCCAGGACGTGCACGTCTTGAAGAGTGCAGCACTGCCGACTGCGGCGGTGGGGGTGGTAGCCGTGGTCGCGGCTCTCCTCCTGGCCGGCGGCAAGGGCGCGCTCGGGGCCGCAATGGGCATGCTGCTGGTCGCCGTCTTCTTCGGCGTCACTCTGGTGGCGGTCGGCTTCGCCTCCCGAGTCTCCCCCCACGTCATGGGCGCGGTCGCGATGGGCACCTACCTCGTCAAGGTGGTCGCCGTCATGCTGGTGCTGGCCGTGTTCCGCGACACCACGCTCTGGGATTTCCGGGCCTTCGCCTGGTCGATCGTCGTGGGCACCCTCGTCTGGACGGGCTTCGAGGCACGCGCGTTCTTGAAGACCAAGATGCTGTACGTGGACCCCGAGGTCACGGTCGCGGAGACGCGCGAGCGATGATGTCTTACCGCCGTGACGGGTCCAATATGACTAGTCCTTCGCTTGCCTGCTATCGTCAAGGCCGCGATGAGCGAAAAGAAAGACCGACCGAACGAAGACGACGGTCGCAACTTCCCCGACGACGCTTGGTCGATCATCAGCACCCTGCTTTCGGGAATACTGATCTACGGCGGCATCGGCTGGTTGCTGGATCGTTGGCTCGACACGGTCGCCTTCTTCCCCATCGGCGCCGTCGTGGGGGTCTTGCTCGCTGTCTACCTAGTCTACCGAAAGCTCGGTGGCTAGCTCAGGGCCGCACCCTTGTGATCACCTACCACTTTGAAGGGAACGCCGCGTGAACGCGCTGACGCTCCTCGCCGATCCAGATACTTTCAGAGCGCCGACACCTGAAGAGCTGTTCCAGCTTGCGCCGGTCGGCGGGATCTACTGGCTGACCAAGCCTGTGATCCTGGCCGTTCTGAGCGCCATCGTCGTGGTCGCCATCTTCTGGAGCGCCTTCGCCTCGCCGAAGCTCGTCCCGCGGGGCATGCAGAATGTCGTCGAGATGGGCTACATGTTCGTCCGGGATGAGATCGCGCGGCCCTTCCTGGGCAAGGACGCCGATCGATGGATGGGCTTCATGCTCTCCATCTTCTTCCTGGTGCTCGTCTGGAACCTGATGGGCGTCGTCCCGTTGATGCAGTTCCCGGTCGCCTCGCACCTCGCGTTCCCGATCGTGCTCGCCGGCGCCATCTACATCATCAAGATCTACCTGGGTGTCAAGCACCAGGGGCCTGTCGGCTACTTCAAGAACATGATGTTCCCCCCGGGTCTGCCCAAGGGGATCTACGTCCTGCTGGCGCCGATGGAGTTTCTCTCCAACATGATCATCGCGCCGTTCACCCACGCGGTGCGGTTGTTCGCGAACATGTTCGCCGGGCACACGCTGATCGCCTTCTTCAGCATGGTCGGCTACTGGTTCCTCTTCGAGAAGCTGACTCCGCTGGGCGCGCCCATCGGCATCATCGGCGTGCTGGTGACCATCGTCTTCACCGCTTTCGAGATGTTCATCCAGTTCCTGCAGGCCTTCCTGTTCGCGATGCTCGCGTCGATGTACATCGGCGGTTCCCTGCACCCTGAGCACTGAAACTCAGCCCCACCACGTGTCCAGACCGGTGACGACCGATCACCGGCCGTCCAGTAAAGGAAAACAGCAATGAACGTTCTCGCTGAGGTCTCCGGCAACGTCACCGCCATCGGTTACGGTCTCGCCGCCATCGGCCCCGGCATCGGCGTCGGCATCATCTTCGGCCAGGGCGTGCAGGCCATCGCCCGCCAGCCCGAGGCCTACGGTCTGCTCCGCCAGAACATGCTTCTCGGCACCGTTCTCACCGAGGCCCTCGCCATGCTCGGTCTGGTCGCGCCCTTCATCTTCCAGACCATCTGACGACCCGAAGAAACCTGACGAAAGGCTGCGTCCATGACCAAGGCAGCTACGCTCCTCGCGGCGGAGGAGGGCTACAACCCGCTCCTTCCGCACATTTACGAGCTCGTCGTCGGCATCTTCTCGTTCGCTGTCGTCGCCTTTTTCCTCATCAAGGTCCTCACGCCTCGTATTCAGAAGGTGCTGAACGAGCGGACCGACGCGATCGAGGGAGGCATCAAGCGGGCCGAGGGGGCCCAGGCCGAGGCTCAGGAGCTGCTCAAGCAGTACCGCGACCAGCTCGCCGAGGCCCGGCACGAGGCCGCGCGGCTCCGTGAGGAGGCCCGCGAGCAGGGCGCCCAGATCAAGGCCGAGCTCCGCGAAGAGGCGCAGGCCGAGGCCCGCCGCCTCGTCGAGGCGGCGCACGCGCAGATCGAGGCAGACCGGCAGCAGGCGTTCGCCCAGCTCCGCTCCGAGATCGGCCGTCTTTCCGCCGATCTGGCCAGCCGGATCGTGGGGGAGGTCCTGGAGGACGAGGCCAGGCAGCGTCGTACGATCGACCGCTTCCTGGACGACCTCGAGAACTCCACAGCGCAGGCGGTGCGATAGATGAGAGGCCTGAGCAGGAGCTCGCTCGTAGAGGTCGAGGAGCGTTTCAACGCGGTGGCGGGTACCGCCGACCTCGGCACGCTCTGCGACGAGCTGTTCGCGATCGCCGATCTGCTCGACCGGGAGCACAGCCTGCGCCGTGCTCTGTCCGACCCGGCCAAGCCCGCCGAGCTCAGGGCGCGCACCATGCGGGCGCTGCTCTCCGGCAAGGTGAGCGAGGCCGCCGTGGCCACCGCCGAGGCCGCGGCGGCGGCGAAGTGGTCGAGCGGGATCGACCTGCCCGACGCGCTGGAACGGCTCGGCGTTGTCGCCGCGGCCGCCGAGGCCGAGGGCACGGGCACGCTCGATGAGGTGGAGGACGAGCTCTTCCGCTTCGGCCGGGTGATGGCCGCCAATCCGCTGTTGCGGCGAGCGCTCGCCAACGACACCGCCCCCGAGGAGGCCAAGCGGCAGCTGCTGCGCGACCTGCTCGGCGGCAAGACGGCGCCGACCAGCGTGCGGCTCATCTCGCAGGTCGCAGTACATCCGCGAGGACGTAGCCTGGAGTCAGGCCTGGAGGAGTTCGGACTGCTGGTCGCGCAGCAGCGCCAGCGCTTGGTCGCAGTGGTGCGCAGCGCGGTCGAGCTGACCGAGCAGCAGAAGGAGCGCCTGGCCACCTGGCTCAGCACCTCCTACGGCCGCGACGTGCATCTGAACGTCGAGGTGGATCCGCGAGTCATCGGTGGGTTCTCGGTCCGCATCGGCGACGAGATCATCGACACCACCATTGTGGGACGAATCGAAGAAGTCCGCCGCCGGTTGGCCGGCTAGGCGAATAGGGAGACAGAGTAGAGATGGCGGAGCTTACGATCCGGCCGGACGAGATCCGGGACGCGCTTGAGCGCTTCGTCCAGGCGTACGAACCGGAAGGCGCCGCGCGCGAGGAGATCGGGACCGTCGTCGACGCCGGCGACGGCATTGCCCATGTCTCCGGCCTTCCCTCGGCGATGGCGAACGAGCTGCTCGAGTTCGAGAACGGCACGCGCGGTCTGGCGCTCAACCTCGACACCCGTGAGATCGGTGTCGTGGTCCTTGGCGAGTTCAGCGGCATCGAGGAGGGCCAGACGGTCCGCCGGACGGGCGAGGTCCTGTCCGTGCCCGTCGGCGACAACTTCCTCGGCCGTGTGGTCGACCCCCTGGGCAACCCGCTCGACGGCAAGGGCCCCGTCGAGGCCGAGGGCCGTCGTGCCCTCGAACTGCAGGCCCCCTCGGTCGTGCAGCGGCAGCCGGTGAAGCAGCCGCTGCAGACCGGCATCAAGGCGATCGACGCCATGACGCCGATCGGCCGCGGCCAGCGTCAGCTGATCATCGGCGACCGCGGCACCGGCAAGACGGCGATCGCCGTCGACACCATCCTCAACCAGCGTGAGGGCTGGCTCTCGGGTGACCCCGAGCAGCGGGTGCGCTGCGTCTACGTCGCCGTCGGCCAGAAGGGCTCGACGATCGCGCAGGTCAAGGCCCGCCTCGAGGAGGCAGGCGCGATGGAGTACACCACCATCGTCGCCGCCCCCGCCTCCGACCCGGCCGGCTACAAGTACCTTGCCCCCTACACCGGCTCGGCCATCGGCCAGCACTGGATGTACCAGGGCAAGCACGTCCTGATCGTCTTCGACGACCTGACCAAGCAGGCCGACGCGTACCGCGCCGTGTCCCTGCTGCTGCGTCGCCCCCCGGGCCGCGAGGCCTTCCCCGGCGACGTGTTCTACCTCCACTCGCGCCTGCTGGAGCGCTGCGCCAAGCTCTCCGACGACATGGGCGCCGGCTCGATGACCGGTCTGCCGATCATCGAGACCAAGGGCAACGACGTGTCGGCGTTCATCCCGACCAACGTCATCTCCATCACCGACGGTCAGTGCTTCCTTGAGACCGACCTGTTCAACGCGGGCGTCCGCCCGGCGATCAACGTCGGTATCTCGGTCTCCCGAGTCGGTGGTTCCGCCCAGGTCAAGGCCATGCGCAAGGTGGCGGGCACGCTGAAGCTGTCGCTGTCGCAGTACCGCGACCTGGAGGCGTTCGCCGCGTTCGCCTCCGACCTGGACGCGGCCTCGCGGGCTCAGCTCGACCGCGGCCAGCGCCTGGTCGAGCTGCTCAAGCAGCCCCAGTACGCGCCGTTCCCGGTCGAGAGGCAGGTCGTGTCGGTGTGGGCCGGCACCACCGGTGAGCTCGACGAGGTGCCGGTCGAGGACGTCCGCCGCTTCGAGTCCGAGTTCCTCGACTACCTGCAGTCCTCCAACAAGGGCATTCTCGACGGCATCCGCGAGACCAAGGAGCTGCCCGACGACGCGGCGACCGCTCTCAAGGACGCCATCACGGAGTTCAAGAAGGGCTTCACCACCTCTTCGGGTGAGCTGCTGGTCAAGGATGAGCCGGTGGCGCCGCTCGGCGCCGACGAGGTCGGCCAGGAGAAGATCAAGAAGGTCGTCCGGCCGGCGGCGGAGAAGTAGGTCATGGGTGCCCAGCTAAGGCTGCTGCGGCGGCGGATCACCTCGGTCAAGTCGACCGCGAAGATCACGCGCGCCCAGGAGCTCATCGCCTCATCGCGGATCGTGCGGGCGCAGCAGCGGATGCAGGCGGCGATCCCGTACGAGCGCGAGATCACTCGCGCCGTCACGGGCGTCGTCAGCAACGCGGCCAGCGTCGACCATCCGCTGACCGTGGCGAAGGAGAACCCCGCCAAGGCGGGCGTCCTCATCGTCACCAGTGACAGCGGGTTCGCCGGCGGCTTCAACGCCAACGTGCTGCGCGAGGCCGAGGCCCTGCGCGGACACCTGGAAGGCCGCGGCCTGAGCGTGGTGCCGTTCGTCACGGGGCGCAAGGGTGTCGCATGGCACTCCTTCCGCAACCGGGAGATGGGCGGCAGCTGGGTCGGCTTCACCAGGAAGCCCGCCTACAGTGACGCCAAGGAGATCGCGAACACGCTGATCGAGTCCTTCAAGGACGACAACGGCATCGACGAGATCCACATCGTCTCCACCGAGTTCGTCTCGATGCTCACACAGAACGTCGTGGTCAAGCGGGTCCTGCCGCTGGAGATCGAGGAGACCGAGGCGACGGAGTCCACCACGATCCCGCCGTACTTCGAGTTCGAGCCGACCGCGGGTGACGTGCTGGAGTCGCTGCTTCCGCGTTACGTGGAGTCCCGCATCTTCACGGCGCTGCTGCAGTCCGCGGCCTCCGAGGAGGCCGCGCGGCGGCGTGCGATGAAGTCGGCGACCGACAACGCCAACGAGCTGATGCGGGTGCTGACCCAGCAGATGAACCAGGCTCGCCAGGCGGAGATCACCCAGGAAATCAGCGAGATCGTCGGTGGCGCCAACGCGCTCGCTGACGCCGCAGCGGGGAAAGAGTGAAATGACTGCAGAGGCTGTTGAAACTGTAGAAACCGCCGCGGCCGGCATTGGCCGCGTGGCGCGTGTCACCGGCGCCGTCGTCGACGCGGAGTTCCCCGTCGATGCGATGCCCGACATCTATAACGCGCTCCACGTCGAGGTCACCCTCGGCGAGGAGACCAGGACCCTCACGCTCGAGGTCGCCCAGCACCTGGGCGACAACCTCGTCCGGGCCATCTCCATGCAGCCCACCGACGGCATGGTCCGCGGCCAGGCCGTGATCGACACCGGCGGCCCGATCTCGGTGCCGGTCGGCGACGTCGTCAAGGGCCACGTGTGGAACGCGCTGGGCGAGACGCTCGACGTGCCCACCGCGTCCCTCAAGATCGAGGAGCGGTGGGGCATCCACCGCCCGTCGCCCGCCTTCGACCAGCTCGAGTCCCGCACGGAGCTGCTGGTCACCGGCATCAAGGTCATCGACCTGCTCACCCCGTACGTGCAGGGTGGGAAGATCGGTCTGTTCGGCGGCGCAGGCGTCGGCAAGACCGTTCTGATCCAGGAGATGATCCGCCGCGTCGCCCGCAACTTCGGTGGCACCTCGTGCTTCGCCGGCGTGGGCGAGCGCACCCGTGAGGGCAACGACCTCTGGCTGGAGATGGAGGAGGCGGACGTCCTCAAGGACACCGCGCTCGTCTTCGGTCAGATGGACGAGCCGCCGGGCACCCGTCTGCGGGTCGCGCTGTCGGCGCTGACGATGGCGGAGTACTTCCGCGACGTGCAGAAGCAGGACGTGCTGCTCTTCATCGACAACATCTTCCGCTTCACGCAGGCCGGTTCCGAGGTCTCCACGCTGCTCGGCCGTATGCCGTCCGCGGTGGGTTACCAGCCGACGCTGGCCGACGAGATGGGTGTGCTCCAGGAGCGCATCACCTCGACGCGCGGTCACTCGATCACCTCCATGCAGGCGATCTACGTTCCCGCCGACGACATCACCGACCCGGCCCCGCACAACGCGTTCGCGCACCTCGACGCGCAGACCGTTCTGTCGCGGCCGATCTCGGAGAAGGGCATCTACCCGGCGGTGGACCCGCTCGACTCCTCCTCCCGCATCCTCGACCCGCAGATCGTGGGCGAGGAGCACTACCGGGTGGCCCAGGAGACCAAGCGGATCCTGCAGAAGTACCGCGAGCTCCAGGACATCATCGCGATTCTCGGTATCGACGAGCTGTCCGAAGAGGACAAGGTCACCGTCCAGCGGGCCCGCCGCATCGAGCGCTTCCTGTCGCACCCGATGTACGCGGCCGAGGCCTTCACCGGCCAGCCTGGCGAGACGGTTCCGCTCGACGAGACCATCGCCTCGTTCAAGGGCCTCTGCGCGGGTGAGTACGACCACCTGCCCGAGCAGGCGTTCTTCATGGTCGGTGGCATCGACCAGGCCATCGCGAAGGCCAAGGAACTCGAGCGTCGCTGATCGCCCCTGTCGAAGGGCTGCGAGCCCGGACCTACGGTGACGGCGCGGGCGACCGCGCCGTCACTTGATCGGAAAGGAACCTACACCAGTGGCGAAGCTACGCGTAGGGGTTGTCTCACCCGAGCGTGAGATCTGGTCGGGCGAGGCCGACATGGTGATTGCCAAGACCGTGGACGGCGAGATCGGTATCATGCCGCAACACGCACCTGTGCTCGGCGTTCTCGTCGAGGGCGGCGTGCTGCGCGTGAAGCGGGAGGGCGAGGGCGACCTCGTGGCCGCGGTGCACGGGGGCTTCATCTCCGTGGCCGACGATGAGGTGTCCGTGCTCGCCGAGGTGGCCGAACTCGGTTCCGAGGTCGACGTCGCGGCTGCCCGTGACGCTCTCGACCGGGCTCAGGCCTCGATCGAGGCCAACCACGAAGACGGCGAGGCGGCCCTCGAGGCCAAGCGTGCCAGGGCCCGGCTGCGCGCGGCGGGCGAAGAGGTTTAATACATACAAGCGGACTCAGGGGGCGGCAGTGGTGACGACGGTGGTAATTCTCGTGGTTGCGCTGGCCGTCCTCGTCGTCTTGCGGGGGGTGACGCTCGCCCGCGTACGCGGGAGCGTCCCCTGCCGCCTGCGGGTGGGCGACCGGGGATGGCAGAGCGGGGTAGCCCGCTATGCCGACGGGGAGCTCCACTGGATTCCGCTCCTGGGTGTCCGACTGAGGCCGCGCCACGCCATCGCGAGGCGCGGCCTTGTCGTATCCCCCCGTCGTGAGATCGAGGGCGGGCTCTACGCGGTCGACTGCGACGGCAGCACGCGGGGCATCTCCCTCGCCATGAGCCCCGATGCGATGACCGGCTTCCTGGCCTGGCTGGAGTCGGCCCCGCCGAGCGCCTATCTCGACGTCGCCTGACGCGGCTCCCTCAGCGGGTGCCGCCCGGCTTCCAGAGGATCTCCTCGCCGGCGTGGGCCACGCGGCAGGCGATGAAGAGCAGGTCGGACAGCCGGTTGAGGTACTTCGCCGTCAGCGGGTTCATGTCGTCGTGCGCCTGCAGGGCGGCCCAGGTCGTCCGCTCGGCCCTGCGGACGGTGACGCGCGCGACGTGCAGCGCGGCCGTGGCGGGGTCGCCGCCGGGCAGGATGAAGCTCCGCAGCGGCTTGAGGCCGGCGTTGAAGCGGTCGCACCACTCTTCCAGCCGGTCGATGTACGACTGCTCCACCCGCAGCGGCGGGAACTCCGGGTTCTCCGTCACGGGTGTGGCCAGATCCGCCCCCACGTCGAACAGTTCGTTCTGCACGAGCCGGAGCACCTGCGCCAGCTCGGCCGGGAGGGTGCCGAACGCGAGCGCGAGCCCCAGCTGGGCGTTGGCCTCCTCCACGTCGGCGTAGGCGGCGAGCCGCAGGTCGGTCTTCGACGTGCGGCTCATGTCGCTCAGCGCCGTCGTGCCGTCGTCGCCGACCCGGGTGTAGATGCGTGAGAGAACGACCGGCTTGTCCTTGTCGGGGCGCGTCATGGCCTCAGCGTAATGACAAATGTCATCAGGATCGGACGCGGGATCCATATCCGGTCCATGATTTCCGCGACTACATGGGGCTATGCGGCAAAAGCCATGATTGACCCATGACGAAGGAGAGGACCTGATGCTCGAGATCAGCGACCTGCGCAAGCGTTTCGCGGGCGGACCCGACGCCCCAGAGGGCAAGGTCGCCCTGGACGGGATCAGCTTCACCGTACGGCCGGGTGAGATGTTCGGGTTCGTGGGCGCCAACGGCGCCGGCAAAACCACGACGATGCGCATCGTCATGGGCGTGCTCCAGGCCGACTCCGGCGAGGTGAGCTGGCAGGGCCGGCCGCTCGGCTACGACGACCGGCGGCGGTTCGGCTACATGCCGGAGGAACGCGGCCTGTACCAGAAGATGAAGGTCACCGAGCAGATCGAGTACTTCGGCCGGCTGCAGGGCCTGAGCGCGCAGGCGGCGAAGAAGTCCGCCACCGACCTGATCGAGCGGCTCGGGCTCGTCGAGCGCAGGAACGACGCCGTGCAGGCGCTCTCGCTGGGCAACCAGCAGCGCGTGCAGCTGGCCGTGGCGCTCGTGCACGACCCGGCGGTGCTGGTCCTGGACGAGCCGTTCTCCGGCCTCGACCCGATCGCGGTCGACACCCTCGCCACGGCGCTGCAGGAGCGGTGCAGGGGCGGCGTGCCGGTCATCTTCTCCAGTCACCAGCTCGAGCTGGTCGAGCGGCTGTGCGACTCCGTCGGCATCGTCTCCGCCGGCCGCATGGTGGCCACCGGCACGGTGGCGGACCTGCGGGGCGTCGAGAGCAACACGCTGCGGATCGTCGTCCGCGACCCCGCTCCCGGCTGGTCGGACGGCCTGCCCGGCACGGTCACCGTGCGCGGCGACCGGCACATCCTGCAGACCGCCGACGTGGACGACCAGGAGGTCCTGCGCCGCGCCATGAAGGCGGGCCACGTCGAATACTTCGGGGTCGAGCAGCCGACCCTCACCGAGATCTTCAAGGAGGCCGTGGCGTGAACGGACTGATGCTGGTCGCGCGGCGGGAGATCGTCACCCAGGTGCGGACCAAGGGGTTCGTGATCGGCCTTTTGGTCACCGTTCTGCTGGTGGCCGCGGTCTCCTTCCTGCCCATGATCATGGGCGGCGACTCGTACACGCTGGGCACGGTCAACTCCCAGCAGCTGCCGCTGCGGCAGGCCGCGCCGGACACGGAGTTCGAGTGGCGGACGTTCCCCGACGAGGAGGCGGCCAAGCAGGCCGTGCTCGACGGCGACGTGGACGCGGTGCTCGTCGACAACACCAGGGTGCTCACCGACGGGGAGATCGACTCCGAGCTCGGCGTGCTCATGCAGAGCGTCAACCGCGAGGTCAAGCTCGGCGCCGCCGGCGTGAACATCCCGCCGCTGCAGGTGCAGTCCGTCGGCGCCGACGCGCAGTACGAGGGCGCGCGCACGGGCATCGCCGTGGTGCTGGTCCTCGTACTCTTCATGCTCCTCATGGGGCAGGTCACGATGGTCGCCATGGGCGTGGTGGAGGAGAAGGGCAGCCGGATCGTGGAGATCCTGCTCTCGTCGCTGCGGCCCTGGCAGCTGCTCGGCGGCAAGGTCGCCGGTCTCGGCGTGGTCGGCCTGATCAACATGGTCGCGATCCTCGCGGCCGGTCTGCTCGCGGCGAGCGCGTCGGGCCTGGCCGCGGACTTCCCGCCCGGGATCGCCGGGCTGGTCGCCGGCGTGCTGGTCTGGTTCGTGCTCGGGTACGTCTTCTTCGCCACGCTGTCGGCCGCGCTCGCCTCGCTGGTCTCGCGCCAGGAGGAGGTGAACACCGTGCTGACGCCGCTGACCATGACGGTCATGCTGACGTACTTCGTGAGCTTCTACATCACGACCGACCCCACGGGCACGCTGGCCACGGTGATGTCGTTCGTGCCGCCGTTCTCGTCCATGGTCATGCCGGTGCGGATGGCGGCGACCGAGGTGCCGCTGTGGCAGGTGGGCGTGTCCATGGCGGCCATGCTGCTGGCCGTGGCCGTGGTGCTGGCCATCGGCGCCAAGGTGTACGCCAGGGCCGTGCTGCGGACGGGGGCCAGGCTCAAGCTCACCGACGTGCTGCGCGCCAAGTAGATCCGTGGAATCGCTCAAGCGGGCACGCCGGCTGACCTGGATGATGCTGGCCGCCGTGTTCGCGCTGATGTGGCTACTGATCGCCGTCGCCTGCCTCGCCGCCTTCGCCGGTGACAGGCTGTCCTGGTGGAGCGTGGGGCCCGCGCTGGCGGCCGCCGCCGGGCTCACCTGGGTCGGCTTGCGCCTCATCACCCGGGTGATGGACCGGCGGTACCCCACCAGGCAGGTGGTGCTGGCGGCGGTCCTCGCCGTCGTGGCGGCCGGGGTGGGCGGGGCCGAGCCGACGGGCTGGGGCTACGCCCTCGTGGCCTGGCTCTCGATCGCCACGCTGCACGTCCCCAAGCGCATCGCAGTCCTGATCTCGGCCGGCACCGGCGTGGTCGCCATCGGGCTCGCCATGCTCTCCCTGGCGACGGGGAGGAGCGGCATGGACGCCGACATGGGTGTGGGGGAAGGGCTTGTCACCTACACGCTGATCTACGCCCTCTGGTGCGCGCTGATGCCGCCCACCACCCGGTTGTGGGTGTGGATCTGGTGGCTCGCCGAGGAGGCACACGCCGGCCGGGAGGCGCACACCAGGCTGGCGGTGGCCGAGGAGCGGCTGCGGTTCGCCCGCGACCTGCACGACCTCGTAGGGCACCAGCTGTCGGCCATCGCGGTCAAGACCGAGCTGGCCACGCGCCTGTCGGACGTGGACGCGGGCAGGGCGAAGGCCGAGATGGCCGAGGTCAACGCGCTGACCAGGAAGGCGCTCAGGGAGCTGCGGGAGGCCATCCGCGGGTACCGCGAGCTTGACTTGGCAGCCGAGCTGAATAGCGTAAAGGGAGTGCTCGAGGCGGCCGGGGTCCGCTGCGAGGTGCGCCTTCCCTACCGTGAGCTGCCCGACGGGGTGGCCCCGGTGTTCGCGTACGCGGTCCGCGAGGCGGTGACCAACGTGCTCAAGCACAGCACCGCCACCTACTGCGACATCACGATCAGGTTCACCGAGCACGAGGCCGAGCTGTCCGTCCGCAACGACGGTGTGGTCCGGCGTACGGCCCTCGATCTGGGCAGCGGCCTGGCCGGCATGCGTGAGCGGCTCGACGCCGTGGGCGGCAGGGTGACGGCCCAGCCGGCAAGCGATGGAGAGTTCCTGCTGACCGCAGTCGTGTCATTGCCGCTGGCTGGGTAGGGGAGGACTACGGGGCTACGCCCCTCAGGCGTTCTGCGCCGAGATTTGACGACGCACGGGGTGTGCGTGACTGAGGAGGTGGCATGCGAGTCCGGGGCAATCCGAGGGCCCAGGTGGTGCGGATCGGAGCCCGGCTCGACGCCGGGACATCGGCCGGGGTGCGCGAGAGGGTGCACAAAGCTCTCGACTCCGGCGACGGCGATCTGATCCTCGATCTGTCCAAGCTGGAGATGATCGACGCCACCGGTCTCGGAGTTCTCGTGGGCTCGCATCGGCGCGCGATGAGCGTGCAACGCCGCCTCGTTCTCCGGGGGGTGCCACCGCGGATCATGCGGGTGCTCGCGGTGACCCGGCTGAATCGGGTCCTGAACGTCGAGGTTCCCGAGGCCGCGGTGGCCTGAACTGAGATATCGGAGCGGGTGACGATCAGCCGTCGCCCGCTCTTTTCGACACTTGGACAATCCAAGATTTCGGCCGGCCGATCGGCTAATCCCGTGGAATGCGATTGATATCGCGATCAACCGGGGTCGAGGCTGCGGGTGAAGATGTGCACCGCCACCGCGACGAGTTCCTCGATGTCCGGCTGGTCGTCCGAGAGCAGCCATTCGATGAGCAACTCTTGTAACGCGCCAATGACACCGAGTGCAAGCAGCCGCCGATTCAACGCGGGCGCCTTCGGGAAATCCTCGGCGGCGTCCTGGATGAGCCGGGCGAACGCCTCCACCGCGCGCTGGCGCGAGAGTGTCAGGACGTCCCCGGACCTGCGGACCTCGACGTGCATGATGCGGGCCCGCCGCCAGTCGGCCGTGGCGAATTCGATGTACGCGCGAATCCCCGCCTTGACTCTGCCGCCAAGCGTGCTCGGCGCCTCCTGTAACGCTTTGGCCACGACGGCGAGGCTTTCCTCCACGCAGCGCTCGTGCAACGCCTGCAAGAGCTCCTCGCGCCCGCCGAAACATTCGTAGAAGGCGCGGTTGGAGATCCTGGCCTCCGAGCACAGCCTTTCGATCGTCGTCGACATGAATCCCGGCTTGGCGTATAGCGTGTACGCGGCCGTCATCAGCCGCTCGCGCCGGTCCGCCAGCCTTTGTTCAGCCGTCATTCCCCGGTAAGACCGGTTCACATTCACCCGTCCAGCATGATCGTGGCCCCCAGAGCACACAATTATGGACTGATGATCCGTTTTCTGGAAAGGGTAAGAAGATTACCTTTTTCGTCTTCCGTGCAAGAACGTCACAAGTCTGACCAGCCGCTCAAGATCGGCGGGGCCTCTTCTGAACGACGTGATGTTCATCCCGGGCATGGGGAAGCGCTGCCGGGTGACGGCCTTGGCCCTGGCGAACTCGCGCAGCCCGTCGGCGCCGTGGATCCGGCCGAACCCCGACTCGCCCTCGCCGCCGAACGGCAGAGCCGGCACTCCGGCGAACGAGATGATCGAGTTGATCGCGGTCATCCCGCTGCGCAACCTGCGCGCGAGCTCGGCGGCGCGGCGGGCGTCGCGGCTGAAGATCGTGCCGCCCAGCGCGTACGCCGAGGCGTTGGCGAGGCCGAGCGCCTCCTGTGCGTCGCGGACGCGGCGCACGGTGATGGTCGGGCCGAACGTCTCCTCGCGCACCGCGGGGGAGTCCTCCGGCACGTCCTCGACGATAACCGGGTCGACGTACGGCGCCCGCACCGCGCCGGAGCCGCCCGCCACGACCCTGCCCGACTTGACGGCGTCGTCGATGTGCCGCTTGATGACGTCGAGCTGGCCGGGCATCGTGATCGGGCCGTAGTCCTCGCCCGCCTTCACCTTGGCGGCCAGCTCGGACAGCTCGCGCATGAACGGCTCGTAGACGGCGTCGGCCACGTAGACCCGCTCGACGCCCGCGCACGTCTGGCCGGCGTTCGACAGGGCGCCCCACAGGCACGCGTCGGCCGCCGCCGCCACGTCGGCGTCCGCGTCGACGATGAACGCGTCCTTGCCGCCGCACTCGGCCACGAGCGGCGTGAGGTTGTCGGCGCAGGCCGCCATGACGCGCTTGGCCGTGGCGGCCGAGCCGGTGAAGGCGACCTTCTTCACCCTCGGGTCGGCCGCCAGCGCCGCGCCCGTCTCGCCCAGGCCCGTGACCGTCTGGAACACCGGGTGCTCGGGGACGGACTCGGCGAACAGCTCCGCCAGCCGTACGCCGACGCCGGGGGTGAGCTCGCTCGGCTTGAAGACGACCGCGTTGCCGGCGGCCAGCGCGTAGGAGATGGAGCCCATGGGGGTGAAGGCCGGGTAGTTCCACGGGCCGATGACGGCGACGACGCCGAGCGGCAGGTATTCGAGGGTGGCGGCCAGGTTGAGGCCGATCATGCCCGGGTTGACCCGGCGGCGGCCGAGCACCTTCTGGGCGTTGCGCGCCGCCCAGTCGAGGTGGGTGACGACCAGCACCATCTCCAGGGTGGCGTCGCCCACCGGTTTGCCGGTCTCGTCGTGGATCAGCCGGGCGAGCTCCCTGATGTGCCGGGTCAGGACGGCCTTGTAGTCGAGCAGGCGCCGCCTGCGCTCGGCCGGCGGGAGGGCGGCCCACCACCGGGCGGCCTCACCGGCGCTCCCCACGGCCTCGCGGACGTCGGCGGCGGTGTGCTGGGGGTGCCTGCCGATCACGTCGCCGGTCGCGGGGTTGAGCGATTCGAACGTCAGCGTCGTCATGCGGTCACGATAGACGGGTAATCGACCGCTTACCACTTCGCGACCAGGGCACCCAAGGAGCGTCTGCCAAGCGGCCGGGGGTGAGCACGGAGCCGGCCCACGGGGCGCCCCGTTGCGGCGGGTCACCACTGAAGGGTCAGCGGGCGTTTCCCTGGAGGGCCGGCAGCCCGTGGCGGCGGGTGGCCGGCCACGGCTGAGCCGTAAGAGATCAGAAGAGGGTGGGGTTTTCCGGCTCGATGCCGCGCAGGGCGTCGTAGTCGAGGGTGACGCACGTGATGCCGCGGTCGGCGGCGAGCACGCGGGCCTGAGGTTTGATCTCCTGGGCCGCGAACACCCCCCGCACGGGAAAGAGCAGCGGGTCGCGGTTGAGCAGCTCCAGATAGCGGGTCAGCTGCTCCACCCCGTCGATCTCGCCACGTCGCTTGATCTCCACCGCCACCGTCGCGCCCACGGCGTCCCTGCACAGGATGTCGACCGGGCCGATGGCCGTCATGTACTCGCGCCGGATCAGGGAGTAACCCTCGCCCAGGGTCGCGATGTGCTCGGCGAGCAGCTCCTGCAGGTGAGCCTCCACGCCGTCCTTGATCAGGCCGGGGTCGACGCCGAGCTCGTGGCTGGAGTCGTGGAGGATCTCCGCCATGGTCAGAACCAGCTTCTCGCCGGTCTTGCCGTGGGTGACCGTCCAGGTCTCGCCGTCTTCCTTGAGCTTGCACGGCGGGTTCATCCAGTTGAGCGGTTTGAAGGCACGGTCGTCGGCGTGGATGCTCACGCTGCCGTCGGCCTTGATGAGCACGAGTCTCGGCGCCATCGGCAGGTGTGCCGTGAGCCGTCCGATGTAATCCACGCTGCATCGCGCGATGACCAGCCGCATGACCGTCCACCTTAGCGGCTCTGGAAAACTGGAGGCATGGCGTTCGAACGGGTGGGAGTCGTCGGGCTCGGCACGATGGGAGCGGGGATAGCGGAGGTGTTCGCGCGAGCCGGCCTGCGGGTGATCGGCGTCGAGGCCGACGCCGAGGCGCTGGCCAGGGGGCGCGGCCTCCTCGAGCGCTCCACCGCCCGTGCCGTCGACAAGGGGAGGCTGTCCGCCGAGCGGCGTGAGGAGATCCTCGGCCGTGTGACGCTGACCACCTCGCGCGACGACCTGCGCGAGGCCGACCTGGTCGTCGAGGCGATCCCCGAGAT
Source organism: Nonomuraea terrae (assembly GCF_004348995.1). Classification (GTDB taxonomy): domain Bacteria; phylum Actinomycetota; class Actinomycetes; order Streptosporangiales; family Streptosporangiaceae; genus Nonomuraea; species Nonomuraea terrae. The sequence goes on along the minus strand of NZ_SMKQ01000098.1, from coordinate 9,923 downwards.
CCTCGACTACAAGATCTCCCTGTTCCGCGATCTCGACGGCGTCTGCAAACCCGAGACGGTGCTGGCGACCAACACCTCGTCGTTGCCGGTGACGGCCCTCGCGGCCGCGACCGGGCGTCCGGGGCGGGTGGTCGGGATGCACTTCTTCAACCCGGCGCCGGTCATGCGGCTGGTCGAGGTCGTGCGGACGGTGATGTCCGACACCGACGTCGTGGCGGAAATCACGGCATTGGCGACGCGGCTCGGGAAGACACCCGTGACGGTGGGCGACCGCGCCGGGTTCGTGGTCAACCGGCTGCTGCTGCCCTGTCTCAACCACGCCGCCCTGCTCGTGGAGCAGGGCATCGCCGGGCGCGACGACATCGACGTCGCGATGACGCGCGGCGCCGGGCTGCCGATGGGCCCGTTCGCGCTGCTCGACCTCATCGGGCTCGACACCGCGTACGAGGTCATGGAGGTGCTGTTCGACGAGACGCGCGACCGCCGGCACGCGCCCGCGCCGCTGCTGCGCGAGCTGGTCACCGCCGGCCGGCTGGGCCGCAAGAGCGGGCGTGGCTTCTACGGCGCGGAGCAGGCGCGCCCGCAGGGGCCCGGGCGGTCGGGCGTGATCACGTTCGACGTGGCCGGGCCGGGCGCCGACGAGCTGGCCGAGCGGCTGGGCGCCGCGGGGTTCACGCGGGCCGGCGACGACCCCGACGTGGTGCTCAGGTTCTCCGACCGGCCGGTGGTGGAGCACGCCGTACGCCTGTCCGACCCGTCCAGGATGGTCGGCGTGCACCTCGTCGGCGAAGAGGTGGCCGAGCTCGCCCGCACCGCGCTGACCTCCGACACGGCGGCGGGGGCGGCCATCGACCTGATGAAGGTGGCCGGCCGGGCGCCGGTGCCGTGCAAGGACCGCGCCGGCTTCGTCGTGGACGCCCTGCTGCTGCCCTACCTCAACGACGCCGTACGCATGCACGACGCGGGCTACGCCTCGGCCGACGACATCGACGCGGCCATGCGCCTGGGCTGCGGCTACCCGGCCGGGCCGTTCGAGATGCTGGAGTCCATCGGGCTGGCCCGGGCACGCGACGGCCTGCGCGCCCTCTACGCCGAATACCGCGACCCCGCCTTCGCGCCCGCGCCCCTGCTCGACCAGCTCGTCACCTCCGGCGCCGCGGAGTTCCCCCGCCGATGAGCCCACGCCGCGCCCGCCGGAGAGAGTCCTCCCGTCCCTTCGGCTTCCCCACGGGCATCGACAAGGTGGAGGAGTGGCCCGACGGCGAGTGGAAGGTCCGGACGCTCACCGGCGCCTCCTCGACCAAGACCTACCGGTGCCCCGGCTGCGACCATGAGATCCGCGCCGGGCAGCCCCACCTCGTGGCCTGGCCCAACTGGCCGGGCGGTGACGAGGAACGCCGCCACTGGCACACCGCCTGCTGGCGTAAGAGACTTGATCGCGGCCCCGGCCGCAGCCGTTACTGAAGGGATCCATGGTGGAGATTCGCGCGGCGACCGTGCTGCCCGCCCGTCGTGAGCCGATCGAGCTGCACACCGCCGACGGCCTGACGCTGGTCGGCGAGCTGGCCCAGCCCCTCGACCGTCCCCCGGTCGCGACGCTGGTCACCCTGCACCCGCTGCCCACCCACGGCGGGTTCATGGACAGCCACGTCTACAAGAAGGCCGCCAACCGGCTGCCGGCTCTCGCCGACCTCGCCGTGCTGCGCTTCAACACCCGCGGCACGTCCTCCGATCGCGGCACGTCGCAGGGGGCGTTCGACGGGGGCGAGGGCGAGCGGTTCGACGTGGCGGCGGCGCTGGAGTACGCCGAGTTCCACGACCTGCCGCACGTGTGGGTGGTCGGCTGGTCGTTCGGCACCGAGCTGACGCTGAAGTGGGCGCACGACCCGCTGGTGGAGGGCGCGATCCTGCTGTCGCCGCCGCTCCACAGGGCCACCGACGACGATCTCGACGCCTGGTCGCGGTTCGGGCGCCCGCTGGTGGCGCTGGTGCCCGAGTTCGACGACTACCTGCGGCCCGACGAGGCGCGCAAGCGGTTCGCGCGGGTGCCGCACGCCGAGGTCATCGGGGTGGAGGGCGCCAAACACCTGTGGGTGGGGGAGCCGTACGTCCGCATCGTCCTCGACGAGATCGTCAAGCGGGTCAACCCGGCGGCGTGGCCGCTCCCGACGGAGGTCTGACCCGCCCGGTCACAGCGGCTCGAACACGAAGACCACGTACGTCTCGTACGCCCGCGAGCCCTGACCCGCCGCGCGGGCGGCGCCCATGCGGGTGCTGACCGCGGCGACCAGCCGGTCGAGAGCACCGGGTTCAGCGTCCCAGGAGGCCACCGCGTCGGCGGCGTCCCTCATCGGCTCGCCCTCGCTCCAGAACAGGCTCTCGGCCGTGCCCGCCCGCGGGCCGTCATGCCGGGCCGGCAGGCCCTCGTGCTCGGAGCGGGCGGCGGCCCTCGCCCTGGCGTACTCGACCAGCAGGGGGTCCATGGCCAGGGGCGGCACGTGGTGTGCGGCCCGGCGGGCGTTGGCCTCCTGGAGCGCCTGGAGGAGGAAGGCGCCGTTGGTGGCGTCGGGGAGCGCGGGCCGGGATCCTGACATGGGGTCACCTCGGATGCACGGTCGGTGTCCCTGGATTGTGCGCGGTAATCTCGCACCACGCAATGCCGGATTTATAGCGGAAAAGCATGAAATATCGCTTTTGCGGGAGCGGCTCGGGATAACCGGCCTCGGTCATGGAGTGATTGTCGGCGTGAACCGGGTTACCGTGTGGACCGTGCAGCTCTACACGAGATCTGCCGGGACCGGGATCCCGGTTGTGCTGCTTCACGCGTTCCCACTGTCGTCGGCCATGTGGCTGGCGCAGCGGGAGGGGCTGGCCAACGTCTGCCGGGTCATCACACCTGACCTGCGCGGATTCGGCGGCTCGCGGCTGGGTGACGACGAGCCGTCCATCGAATCGATGGCCGACGACGTCGCCGAGCTGCTCGACGCGGAGGGCATCGACAAGGCGGTGGTCGGCGGGCTGTCGATGGGCGGCTATGTCGCCATGGCGTTCTGCCGCCGGCACCCCGACCGTGTGCTCGGCGTGATCCTCGCCGACACCAAGGCGGCCCCCGATCCGTCCCCGGCCAAGGCCAACAGGGAACGCATCGCGCAGGCCGTGCTGTCCGACGGCAGCGACGTCCTGGTCGAGGAGGTGCTTCCCGCCCTCATCGGGCCGACGACCAAGGAGCGGCGAGCCATGGTGTTCGGCCGGGTCAAGGGGCTCGTGCAGTCCGCACCGCCGGGCGCCGTCGCCTGGGCGCAGCGGGCGATGGCCGCGCGGCCCGACTCGTTCGAGACGCTGGGAGCGCTCAAGGTGCCGCTGCTCGTCGTGGTGGGCGAGGAGGACGAGTTGTCGCCGGTCTCCGACGCCGAGGCCATGGCGCGAGCGGTGCCCGACGGCAAGCTGGAGATCATCCCCAAGGCCGGGCATCTCAGCGCCGTCGAGCAGCCCGAGGCGTTCAACGCCGCGGTCGCGGACTTCCTCCGTACGGAGCTGGGCGCGGCGCGCTAGGCGTGCTCCTGCCGGGGGAACACGATCTCGCGGATGATCAGCGCGATCGCGGCCGCCACCGGGATCGCCAGCAGCGCGCCGACGATGCCCAGCAGCGCGCCGCCGAACAACGCCGCGATCACCGTCACGGCGGGCGTCACGTCGACCGAGTGCTTCATCACCCGGGGATAGATGACGTAGTTCTCGACCTGCTGGTAGACGACGAAGAAGATCGCGCACGCGATGCCGGCCGGCACCGACTGCAGCAGCGCCACGCCGGTCACCAGCACCGCCCCGATCGTCGCGCCCACCAGCGGGATCAGGTCGGTCAGGGCCACGACCAGGGCCAGCGCGAGCGCGTACTGGACGCCGGCGATCGACAGGAAGATCCACGTCAGCACGCCCGCGATCACCGAGATCAGCACGTTGCCCGCGACGTAGCCGCCGATGCCGGTGAGGACCTGCTCGGCGATCGCGCGCGTGCGCGGCCGGCGCGAGGCCGGGACGAGCTTGAGCAGGTAGTCCTTGATCGTGTGCAGGGAGCCGAGGAAGTACAACATCAGCACCAGCAGCGTGACCGTGGTGAACACGCCGTTGAGCACCACCAGCCCGGCGCCCATGATCCCGGTCGCCAGTGACGGCCCCAGGGTGTTCGTCACGAACGTCCGCATCTGCGTGAGGATCTGGTAGTCGGCGTCGAGCCGGCGCAGCGTCGGATGGTTGCTCAGCTCGGTGAGGTAGCCAGGGACGGCGTCGACGAACTCCGTCAACTGCTGGCTGACCGGTGGCACCACGGCCAGGCCGAACAGCGCGAACGCCACGATCACCCCGGCGAACACGATCGAGATCGCGGCCCGCCTGGCCAGCCCGCGGCGCTGCAGCGCCTCGACCGCGGGATTCAGCCCGACCGCCAGGAACATCGCCACGACGACCAGGATGATCGTGCTCATCGATTGCACGACCATCTGCGCGAGCGCGATCGCCGTCAGCACGCCCAGCCCGCCGACCAGCCCGAACAGGAACGGGCCCCGGGCGAGCGGCTTGCCCGGCAGCCCGTACGGCTGCTCGTCGCGTTTCTCGGCGGTCTCCTCGGCCTTCTCCCGCCCGGCTGCGGGCTTGGCTTCTGCGGTCAAGTGGGTGCTCCCGGGGGATCGGTGACCAAGCATGACGGACGCGTATCCCTGCGTACCCGTCCGACGACAAAGAGAGAGCCTAGCGACCCTGCGATCGCCAGGCTCTCTCCGCCGTCATTCAGCCCCCGTGTACGCGGTGTGCGAGCCCCCTACTCCTGCCACCATTCAGCGTCGTCGTCGCCCTTGCCCTCCACCTTCGGCGCCGGCGTGGTGACCGGGGCCGGCACCGGAGCCGCGACCGCGGCGACGGGCTCCCCCGCGGCGAGCGCGGGCTTGGGCGGGGCCGCGGTGACCGCGGGCTCCGGGTCGAGGCCCGGCAGGGCGGCGCCGCCGAGCAGCTGGCGCAGCTGGGCCAGGTGGCTGGTGATGCTGTCGCGCTGCCGGGTCAGCTCGTCGACCTGACGCTGCATCGCCGTACGGGTGCGCTCGGCCTCGGTCTTCGCCTCGGTGACGATCGTGTCGGCGCTCGTCTTGGCCTCGGCCACGATGGTCTCGGCGTTCTTGCGGGCGTTCGCGACGAGCTGCTTGGCGTGCAGGTCGGCCTCACGCCGGGTCTGGTCGGCCTGCTGCGTGGCCTTCGTGGCCCGCGACTCGGCGGTGGCGGCGCGCTGCTCGGCCTCGGCGACCAGCTTCTGCGTGGCGGCCTGCGCGGTGGCGTGGCGCTCGGCCTCCTGGCGCTCGGCCTCCTCGCGGCGGGCGGCGAGCTGGATCTCGAACTCGGCCTCGTCCTGGGCTCGCTTGGCCTCGGACTCCTCCAGCACCCGCTGGGCCTGGGCGCGCATCTCGTCGGCCTGCCGCTTGGCGGCCGTCAGCACCTCGTCGCGCTCGCGCTTGGTGGAGGCGCGCAGCTGCGCCACCTCGCGCTCGGTCGTCGTGCGCAGCTTGGCGATCTCACGCTCGGCGTCGGCGCGCTTCTCGGCGACCTCGTGGTCGGCGGTGGCGCGCAGCTTGGCGGCCTCGCGCTCGGTGGTCTGGGTGAGCTCGTCGGCCTCGCGGCGCGCGGTCGAGCGGATGTCCTCGGCCTCCCGCTCGGCGGTCGTGCGCATCTCCTCGCTCTCGCGGGTGGCCTGGGCGCGCTTGTCAGCGGCCTCGGCCTCCGCGGCGGCGCGCAGGTCGGCGGCCTCGACCTTGGCCGCGGCCTTGATCTCGTTGGCCTCGGACCTGGCCGCCTGGACCAGCTCCGTGGCCTGCTCCTCGGCCAGGCGGAGCAATTGCTCGATACGGGCCCCGAGACCCGAGTAGGTGGGACGTTCCTGCTCCTGCAACTGCCGCTGGGAGTCGGCCAAATCGCGCTGGAGGCTGACAACCTGCTCGCGCGCCTGACGTAGATCACCGTCGAGCTGCTTGAGATGATCGTGAACCTGGTGCCGGTCGTAACCACGGAGCACCACGTCGAACTCGCGCGCTGGGGCGTCCTCGAAGAAGTTGTTGAGCTGGGCGTCGATGTCGGACTGCATGGAGGCTCGATCCTGGGTTGTCGAGACGGCTACACGGGCCGGACGGGGGGTTCGGGGCACCCGAGCCTGGAGCCCGCTCCGGGCAGCGAGCTCCATGTCCGGTGGAAGGCCAAGCGTACTCCGCCGGTGCCACCTGCGAAGCCCCGTCCGACTTTCTGCGTGACTAGTTACATATGAACCTTTTTTACGTTTTGTACGGGCGTGACCGCTTGGACCAACTCCGTCAGCATTCCACCCACATCTTTGGGATGCAGGAATGCGATTTCTGAGCCCATCGACCCATGCCGGGGACGTTCGTCCAGCAGTCTCACGCCCTTCTCCTTGATCTTATGCATCGCGTCGGCGACATCCGGGACACCGAATGCCACGTGATGCACACCCTCGCCCCGCCTGGCGAGAAATTTTCCCACAGGTGACTCTTCCGAGAGGGGCTCGAGAAGCTGAATGTAGGAGCCCCCGCCTTCGCCGTCGGCGATGTGCAGCATGGCCTCCTTGACGCCCTGTTCCTCGTTCACCTCCCGTGCGACGACCGTCAGCTCGAACGTCCGGGAGAACAGCTCGATCTTCTCCTCCAGGTCGTGACAGGCGATTCCGATGTGGTCGATCCGCATGAACATGTGTGGCCTACCTCCCTGGGAGCGACGTCCTACCCGTGGGTATGGTGTCAAAGACCCGACGCGTGAGCACAGGAGGCCGTTGTCATGTCCAGTTCCGTCATCGTGGCCGGAGCTCGCACCCCGATCGGCAAGCTCCTCGGCGCACTGTCCGGCCTGCAGGCCGTCGACCTCGGCGGCATCGCGATCAAGGCCGCTCTGGAGCGGGCGCGGGTCGCGCCGGAGGCCGTCGAGTACGTCATCATGGGCCAGGTCCTCCAGGCCGGCGCGGGTCAGATCCCGTCCCGCCAGGCCGCGGTCAAGGCCGGCATCCCGATGACCGTCCCCTCCATCACGATCAACAAGGTGTGCCTGTCGGGTCTCGACGCCATCGCCCTGGCCGACCAGCTGATCAGGGCCGGCGAGTTCGACATCGTGGTGGCCGGCGGCATGGAGTCGATGACCAACGCCCCCCACCTGCTGCCCGGCCTGCGCAAGGGCGTCAAGTACGGCGGCTCGCAGGTGGTCGACTCGATGGCCCACGACGGCCTGTTCTGCGCGTTCGACCAGTGCGCGATGGGCGAGTCGACCGAGCGCTACAACGCCCGCCTCGGCATCGGCCGCGAGGATCAGGACGCCCTGTCGGCGCGCTCCCACCAGCTCGCCGCCGCCGCCATCAAGAACGGCGTCTTCGAGGACGAGATCGTCCCGGTCGAGATCCCGCAGCGCCGCGGCGAGCCCCTGGTCGTCAAGGAGGACGAGGGCGTACGCGGCGACACCACCGCGGAGACCCTGGCCAAGCTCCGCCCCGCCTTCGCCGCCGACGGCACCATCACGGCCGGCTCGGCCTCGCAGATCTCCGACGGCGCCTGCGCCGTGGTCGTCATGTCGAAGACCAAGGCCGAGGAGCTGGGCCTGGAGTGGCTGGCCGAGATCGGCCGGCACGGCAACGTCGCCGGCCCCGACGCCTCACTGCAGTCGCAGCCGGCCAACGCCATCAAGCAGGCCATGGCCAAGCAGGGCGTCACGGCCGCCGACCTCGCCCTGGTGGAGATCAACGAGGCGTTCGCCAGCGTGGTGCTGCAGTCGGCCAAGGAGCTCGGCGTCCCGCTGGACAAGATCAACGTCAACGGCGGCGGCATCGCGCTCGGGCACCCGATCGGGGCGTCGGGGGCGCGCATCGTGCTGACGCTCGCGTACGAGCTGAGGCGCAGGGGCGGCGGGCTGGGCGCCGCGGGGCTGTGCGGCGGCGGCGGCCAGGGCGACGCCCTGCTCATCACCGTTCCGAAGCCCTGACCTCGCAGCGGTCTGTCGGCTGCGTAGCCTGAGGCGGCCGTCCGACCGCTTCCTGACGTCATCACCGTCCGGAGGGCCCTGCCCCGAGGCCATGCGCTGCGGGCCGCGCACGAGCGGCCCCTGCCAGGCTGGTGCGGCTGACGGCGGCGAGCACGGCGTTCGCGATCGGATGTCCGGCCGTCGTGATGGGCTCGACCGCGCGGCGGCGGCCTGGCTGCGGGCATCGCGCTCGCGGGCGCCGCCGTGCTGAGCGGGCGCTCCGGCAGGTGCTCGTCGCGCCGCAGAAGGAACGTCCCCGGTGGTTCCCGCACAGGGCGCGTCGTGGGGCCGGCACAGGCCGTCGTGATGGGGGTGATCGTGGCGGGCGGTTCCGGACCGGCCGCGTTCCTCGCGGCCGCCCTTGCCTACCTCACGGTCCCGCTCCTACGCCCCGGCTCATGAGGCGGGGCCGGACAGGGCGAAGCCCCGGTCCGACCAGGAATGGACCGGGGCGTCGCCACACCGCGCCCGGGGCCCGGCCAGGATTCCGGGCCTCGCGCGCTGCCCCCTAAGGGGGCATTTCAGCCCGGCCGCGAGGGAGGGTGCGGCCGGGCTGTTCGTGGGCGGTCATGAGGCGAGGAACCGGGCGAACAGCGACCGGTGGCGGCGCTCGGCGGCGCGGCCCTCACGTGCCTCGTTCGCCCGCCGGTGCTCCGCGGCGGCCCGCCGCAGTTCGGAGGCGTGGTACTGCATGACCGAGTATTCGAGTTCGGCGTTCATCCGAGTGGCTCCCTTGGAGTGCGTTTCCCTGCACTCTCAAGACTCCGGCTAAGGCCCCCTCCGGCACATCGGGCGTATGCCCTATCTCCCGGCATAAGGCGGGATAAGGAGGTGCCTAGGAAGGTGCGGGGGCTACCTAAGGTCCGCCTGACCAGCGGATTCACGGCTCGTCGGTGAACTTCACGGTGACCTTGGTGAAGCCGAGCGACTTGAGCATGCCCGACAACATCGTCTTGGTGTTGGCGTCGGCCCTGGCCCGCAGATCGCTCGCCACGGCCGCCTCCAGGATCTTCTTCTCCGCCAGGAGGTAGAGCTCCCGCTGGTCGCCCGGCGAGCCCGACAGGAAGTCCTGCACCCGGTCGAACAGCCCCCGCTCCTGGGCGAACACGTACGAACGGCTGTTGTCCAGGTTGGGCTTCTCCAGCTGGGCGCGCGGTACGCGGATCGTCGCCTCCCTACGGTCCTCCGACACCGTCACGCCGTTCGCCGCCATGCCCGAGAAGTCGATGTACGCGTCCACCCCGCCCGCCCCGACGAACAGCGTGCGGCTGCCCTTGATCGCGTCGGGCAGGAAGTTGGCGTCCTTCTCCAGGTCGACCACGACCTGGAAGTTCCCCGTCGCCGCCTCGAAGCGGCTCAGGTCCTTGATGGACTCCAGCAGCACCGGCTGGCTGCGGTCGATGGTCTGTTCGCCGAGCGGGTTGAGCCACGTCCAGGCCAGCCGGCCGCCCACCACGAGCAGGACCGCCAGGACCAGGAGCCCGGCCAGGTATCGCCACCTGCGGCGCCGCCCGGGGACCACCTCGGACGGCGCCGTACGGGAAGTCGTCATGCGAGCATGCCTACCCCGTCGCTGATCATCAGTGCCAGCCGTTTGGTGACATCTTCGGTCCCGAGGCGGCGTCGTTCCTGTGCGTCACGTGAATCCCGTGGCCGTGCTCCACGCGGTCCTCGCGGCGGTCCCAGTGCTCGGGCGCGGGGTCACTCCCGACCCGCGCCGCGCGGTACGGCGGCCACTGCGGCGACCGGTAGGAGGGCCGGTCGTCGTGGACCCGCATGGGCACCGAGTAGCCCCGCCCCGGCGAGCGCACGGGCAGGTCGGACACCGGGTGCATCACCGGCCAGTCCCCTCCGGCGGCGTCGTGGTCCCAGGC
>NZ_SMKQ01000097.1 GCF_004348995.1 Nonomuraea terrae | reverse complement strand
TTAGGGTCTCGTGGACCTCGGGCGGCAGGGTGTGGCCCATGCCGTCGATCATCAGGAGCCGCGCCCCGGGGATCTGCTCGGCGATGAGCGCGCTGTGGCCCGGCTTGGCGGGCTCGTGGGTGCCCTCGATCACCAGGGTGGGCGCCTTGACCTGGTGCAGCACGCCCACCGGCTCGAAATCAGGCCGGGCCGCCGCGGCCCGGCGGTGGTTGGCCGCGGCGTCGAGGTCGCGGGCCCGGTCATGGATGCGTTCCTGCAGGCGGCGGGCGGCGTCCTCGTCGAACGGCAGCCCGGTGCCGTGCAGCACCCGCTGCTCGGCGATCATGAGGTCGATGCGCTCGCGCCGGCCGGCGGGGGGCGGCGAGGTGATGAGCCGCCGGAAGAAGTCCACGAACTCGGGGGTGGGCTCCGGCAGGCTGTCCTCCGGCTGTGGCTCTCCCATCAACGCCCGCATGATCACCGCGCCCTCACCGCCGCCGAGCGGTGAGGAGCCGATGACGGTGAGCGTGCGCACCCGCTCGGGCCGCTCCACCGCGAGCAGCTGCCCGAGCAGCCCGCCTGCCGAGTGGCACACCAGGTGTGCGCTCTCCAGGCCGTGCGCGTCCATCACGCGCAGCACGTCGTCCTTGATGTCGTCCCAGGTGTACGGGTCCCGGTCGAAGTCGACGGTGTCCGACTTGCCGGTGTCGCGGTGGTCGTACCGGATCACCCGCCGGCCGCCCGCCGCGAGCCTGCCGGCGAACTCGTCCGGCCACAGGACCCCCTGCGACATCGACCCCATGACCAGCAGGATCGGCGTGTCCGTGACGGCGCCGAACTCTTCGCTCCACACGTTGATTTGCATGACTCACAGCTTGCCGACGCCGGCCGCCGGTGCCTTCCGTAGAACTACCAGCCGCGCCAGTTCCGTACGGGTACCGATGCCGAGCTTCGGATAGATCTTGTACAGGTGGTACTCGACCGTGCGCGGGCTGAGGAAGAGCCGGGCGGCGATCTCCTTGCTGGACAGGCCGTCGGCGACCAGGCCGGCGATGCGCAGCTCCTGCGGGGTCAGCGCGTCCAGCGCGGACCCGGCCGGGGCCTCGGCGCTCTCGCCGGCCGCGCGCAGCTCGGCGTGCGCGCGCCGCGCCCACGGCTCCGCCCCCGCCTGCCGGAACGTCTCCAGCGCCGCCCGCAGATGCGGGCGCGCCTCGGCGGGCCGGTGCGCGCGGCGCAGCCGCTCGCCCAGCAGCAGCCCGGTCCTGGCCGCCTCGTACGGGTTGGCGTGCAGCCGCAGCGCCTCCGCGAACCCCTCCTGCGAACCTTCCTCCGACGCGGACACGAGGGCGCGGCAGCGGGCGAGCAGGGCGCGCGACTCCGCCGTCGCCGCGTGCGCCGACCACCGTTCGTACGCCTCCAGCGCCGCCCGCGCGCCGTCCGTGTCGCCCGCGCCGACGGCGGCCTCGATCCGGTCGGGGGTCGTGCGCCACACCGTCGTCGGATGCCCGGCTCCCGGGCCCGTGGCCACGAGCGCGGTGAACCGGTCGTGCGCCGCGGCGTACCGCCCCAGCCCCAGGTCGAGCATCCCCAGCGCGTACGCCGCCACGCTCACGCGCAGCCCCACCCGGTGGGGGAGGGCGATGGCCAGCGCCTCCTGGGCGTGCCGCCGACACGTCTCCTCCTCACCCCGCAGCGCCGCGCACACGGCGAGGTTGGCCAGGTGGGCGGCCACCGTGTTGGCGTACCCGGCCTCGCGGGCCAGCTCCAGCCCCTCCTCCGAGATCGCCTGGCTTTCCGCCGGCCGCCCCGCGATGCGCTCGGCCGTGGCGACGAACTCCAGCACCACCGGCAGCTGCCCGGTCATGCCCGACACCCTGGCCACCCGCCCGGCCCGCGCGGCCAGCTCGGCCGACAGGTCGGCCTCGCCCAGGTAGCTGGCCGCGGCCGTCGCCCACAGGAACTCGGCCGCCTCCCGCAGCTCCCCGGTGCGCGCGAGCGCCCGCCTCAGCAAGCCGTGCCCGTCACCGTGCCCGCCGAGCATCGCGCCGATCCCGGCGACCACGTCACGCAGGAACCCCTCCGGGTACGCCTCCGCGCGCCGCCCAAGCTCGATCATGGCCGCCGTGTCGCCCACGTACGAGGCCGCCTCCGAGGCGTCGGCCAGCATGCCGAGGCTGCCGCCCGCCGACAGGATGCGCACGGCCTCGGCGGCGCTGCCGGAGTTCAGCTCCAACCGGCCGCGCAACTGGGCGATCTCCGTGCCGAGGGCGGCGTCGTCCGCGGCGTGCTCGCGGGCCTCGGCCAGCAGCGACTCGGCCTGCCCGGGCAACCCGCCGAGCCAGGCGGCGACGGCGGCGTCCGTCAGCCGCGCGGCGCGGGTGAGCGGTTCGGGGGTGAGCTCGGCGGCCCTGGTCAGGGCGGTGGCGGCGTCGCCGTACCCGCCGCGGTCGCGGGCCCGGGCGGCGGCACGCACGAGCGCGCCGGCGACGGCCTCGTCGGGGCCGAGCGCCGCCGCCGCCAGATGCCGCGCGCGACGGTCGCCCTCGGCCACCGCGGCCAGCGCCGCGTGGGCGTCGCGGCGGACGGCGGGCGTGGCCGACTCGTACACCGCCGACCGGACGAGAGGGTGGCGGAAGCGCACGGACGTGCCCGTGACGCGGGCCAGCCCGGCGGCCTCCAGCTCGTCCAGCGCCTCCTGGCCCGCGCCCAGGCGGCCGCCGGCGCGCAGCACCAGGCCGAGATCGCCGTCCAGCGCCGCGAGCAGCGCCACCTGCCGGGCCGGTCCCGGCAGCGCGGCCACCTGCTCGCCGAAGAGCCGGCTGCCGCCCGGCAGCGGGTCAGGCAGCGGCTCGCGCCCGTCGAGCTGGGCGGGGCTCAGCCGCCGTACGGTCTCGCGCAGGGCCAGGGGGTTGCCCGCGGTCAGCGCCACCAGCCGCTGCTTCACCCCGGCCGCGATCGTCGCGCCGGCGTCCAGCAGCTCGGCCGCCGCCGCCTCCGGCAGGCCGCCGACCTCCAGCGACGGCACGCCCTTGACGGGCTGGCCCCCGCGTACGGTCAGCAGCATCGCGATCCGCTCCGTGCCCAGCCGCCGGGCGGCGAACAGCAGCGCGTCGGCCGAGGCGCGGTCCACCCACTGGAAGTCGTCCACCACGCAGACCAGCCCGCCGGGCGCGGCGGCCTCGGCCAGCAGCGACAGCACCCCGGCCGCCAGCAGGAACCGATCTCCGGAGCCGGCCAGCCCCAGCGCGCCGCGCACCGCCTCGCGCTGCGGCTCCGGCAGCGCGTCCAGCAGCCCGGCCACCGGCCGCAGCACCTGGTGGAGGGCGGCGAAGGCCAGATCCGACTCGGCCTCGACCCCGGTGGCGCCGAGCACTTTCATCGGCCCGCCCCGGGACGCCGCCAGATCCAGCAGCGCCGTCTTCCCCACGCCCGCCTCGCCCCGCAACACCAGCGCGCCGCCCGCGCCGTCCCGCGCCCGGGAGATCAGCTCGTCGATGGCGGCGATCTCCGTCTCTCTGCCGTACAGCACAGAAGGAAACTCTAGGGGGACGAGTCGGACAAAAGTCCACCGACGTGACGGTAAACCGCTTTTCTCGCGGAGGGTAAGCCGCATCCACCAGAGTCAAATCGCCGCGCGGAGTAGCCGAGAAAGTGCACAGCGTAGCCATTCGGGGGTATCGGTGCTGGCGCCGGTCTCCGAAGCCAGGGAGTGCGATGTCGATCAACCCGTACGCAGGATCGCCCTTCAGCTACGTCGCCGAGCCCGCCGTGGCGCCGTACTCGATCGTCGAGCTGATGCCCGGCGTGCGCAACCTGTGCGAGTACGTCCGGCTGGCCCCCGGCGAGCGGGTGCTGCTGATGGTGGAGCACACCGTCGACCCGGTCGTCGTGCAGGCCATCGCGGCGGCGGCGGCCCTGCGCGACGCCGACGTGCGCATCCTGTCCGTGCCGCCGTTCAGCCCGGGCGGGTGGGACCGCGAGGCGTCGTACGCGATCGAGACGGCCGCCTTCCACGAGGCCGACGTCGTGATCAGCGGCACCTGGTGGGGCGAGGTGCACACCGCGCCGCTGTTCTTCGACCAGATCAAGTCGCGCTCGTCCCGCTTCCTGTCGCTGCACATGACCGCCACCGCCGGCGCGCTGCTGACCGGCGGCCGGCTGCCCGCCGAGGTCTTCTACGCGCTGCTGGAGCGGACCCTGCGGCAGCTGTCGGCGGCGCGGGAGATCCGGGTGACGTCCGCGCGGGGCACCGACGTGACGTTCTCGGGTTTCACCTTCGACCCCGACCCCGGCGCCATGCGCCCCGGCGACTGGCGGCCCTTTCCGTACGGGGGCGCCAACTTCTGGCCGTCCGACACCGAGGGCGTGCTCGTCGTGGAGGACTCCACGGTGACCGGCGTGCCGGAGGAGCCCCTGCGCATCACGCTCGAAGGCAACCTGGTCCGCAAGATCGAGGGCGGGGCCGCCGCCGCCCAGCTGCGCAGGTACGCGCCGAGCGGCTTCTACATGCGGCACGGCCTGATCGGGCTGAACCCGAAGGTCCGCCTCGCGGGCGGCACCCAGTTCGAGCGCGAGAAGCACGCCGGAGCGTTCTACTGCGGCCTCGACGGCCTGACCGATGGTGAGCCGGTCACGACGGGGCCCGGCTTCGCGCACTGCGACTGCCAGGTGGACCGGCCCACCGTGATCGCCGACGGCGAGGTGTTCATCGAGCACGGCCGCCTGCTCCTCCTGGACGAGCCGGAGATCCGCGAGGTCGCGGCCGGTTTCGGCCCGCCCGAGGTGATCCTCGACGACAACCCGGTCATGATCCTGCCCCGCCGCTACACCGGCGCCCGCTGAGCTAGCGGGCGGAGAGCGGCAGCCGGACGGCCGGCGGAAGCGGCTCAGGGACGGGGTCCGCCCGGAACGACTGGATCATCAGGGCGGCGAGGCGACGCGAGGCCGCCACTCTCATCTCGGGGGACTCGGCGCGGATGCCGTCGTTGGCCATCATCGCCAGGATCATGTCCTCCAGCACGAAATCCGCCCTCAGGCCGCCCGCCTCCTTCGCCCGCCGGACGAGCACGACCAGCAGCCGCAGCGCCCGGTCGCGATCGGCGGTGAAGTAGTCGACCGCCGGGGGAAGCCGCGAGGTGAAGGCACGGGAGAAGCCCTGGTCGAGGGCGTTCGCCTCCATGAGTTTCTCGATCACCTGGCAGAACCCGCGCCACGGGTCGGCCGCCGCCAGGCCCTCCTCGATGCTCGCCGAGCAGGTGGCCATCGACTCGGCGAAGGCCGCGCTGAACAGCGCTTCCTTGGTGGGGAAGTGCCGGTAGACGGTCGCGGGGCCCACCTGCGCGCGCCGGGCGATCTCCCTGATCGGCACATCGAGACCCTCGGCGGCGAAGGCCGCGCGGGCGACCGCGAGGATGCGCGCGCGGTTGTCGCGGGCGTCGGAGCGCAGCTGTTGACTCACTTCGGCCGTCACCGCTCTCACTTTAGTCAAACGGACGGGGTGTTCCGCTACGGTGCGGCGCATGAGAGCTGTTCAGTTTTCCGAGTACGGACCGCCCGGCGTCGTGCATGTCGCCGAGGTCGAGGAGCCGCACGCCGGAGCGGGGAGGATCCGCGTCGCCGTACGGGCGTCCGGGATCTCGGCGGGGGAGACATACTTCCGCTCCGGGATGCTGCGTGACGTGGTGCCGACGACGTTCCCGTACCGGACCGGGGTCGAAGCGGCGGGCGTGGTGGACGAGGTCGGCGAGGGTGTGACGGGCGTCGGCGTCGGTGACGAGGTGTTCGGCCTGACGGACCTGAGCGCGCGCGGCGCCAACGCCGACCATGCGGTCCTGGCCGCCTGGGCGCCCAAACCGGCCGCGTGGAGCTGGGAGGAGGCCGGCGGCGCCGCGGGCGGCGTCGAGACGGCCACCCGGGTCCTCGACCGGCTCGCGGTCGGCGCCGGGCACACCGTGCTGGTGCAGGGCGCGGCAGGTGGGGTGGGCACGGTCGCCGTCCAGATGGCGGTCGCCCGCGGCGCCACCGTCATCGGCACGGCCGGCGAGCACAACCACGACTTCCTGCGTTCCCTCGGCGCGGAGCCGACGACGTACGGGCCGGGGCTGGCAGAACGGGTCCGCGCGCTCGCTCCTGAGGGGGTGGACGCGGTGTTCGACTGCGCCGGAGGGGCGCTGCCCGACCTGATCGCCATCGCCGGGGACCCGTCGCGCGTGGTGACGATCGCCGACTTCGCCGCCGCGGCCCACGGCGTGCACATGTCGCAGACGGCGCTGGCCGACGAGTCGGGCGCGGCCATCGGGGCCACCGCCGACCCGCCGGCGCTGCACGGCCTCGGCATCGCGGTCGCGCTCGCCGAGCAGGGCCGGCTGCGGGTTCCGGTCGCGGCGGCGTTCCCGCTGACCGAGGCCGCGGCCGCACACGAGCTGAGCGAGACCAGGCACGCTCGGGGAAAGATCGTGCTGGTGAACTGATCGGCGGCGGGTCACCAGGAGCGGCGTGGGCCGCAGCTGCCCCGGACGATCAGCTCCGTGGGCAGCACCACGCCGCGCGGGCGCCGGCCGCCCGACCGCAGCACCAGCTCGGCCGCCCGGTAGCCCATGTCGCGACCCGGCTGGGCGATCACGGTCAGCGGCGGGGAGCACAGCTCCGCCCACGGCACGTCGTCGTACATGATCAGCGACACGTCCTGCGGCACCCGCAGGTCGAGCTCGCGGGCGGCGAGCACCGCCGCCTCGCCGAGCACGTTGCCGCCGGCGAGCACCGCCGACAGGTCGGGGCTGCTCTGGAACAGCCCGGAGGCGGCCGCGTACGCCGAGTCGCGGCTGCCCGTGCCGAACACGACCAGCTCCTCGTCCACCGGCTCGCCCACCGCCTCGCGGAACGCCGCCGCCCGCCGGTCGTGACCGGGCCCGCCCAGGAACGCGATGCGCCGGTGACCGAGACCCCGCAGGTAGCGGACGGCCGTACGGATGCCGGCCCGGTCGTCGGCCACCACGGACGGCACGTCGAGCGGGCGCGACTGCGGCACGGGCGGCAGGCCGTCGAGCAGCAGGAGGTCGTCGACCGCGTGTGCCGCGCCGTCCTCCTCCTCGGCCGACGGCACGGAGGGCGGCAGGCGGTCGGCGAAGACCACCGTCATGCCCGCGCGCAGCGCCGGTGACCAGGTCTCCGCGTCGCCCGACGGCACGGCGATCAGCCGGTCGACGCTCTGCTCCAGCAGCATGCCGATGAGCTCGGCCTCCTGCTCGGGGTCGCCGCCCGTGGAGCCGAGCACGACCGGCTCGCCGGCCGCGCGGGCGCAGGCCAGCACGCCCTCGGCCAGCTGCCCGTAGAAGGTGTCGGTCAGGTCGGGGACGAGCAGCCCCATGCCGCCCGTACGGCGCTGGCGCAGATTGCGCCCCAGCGCGCTGGGCCGGTAGTCGAGCTGGGCCGCGACGGCCAGGACGCGCTCCCTGGTCTGCGGGCTGGCCGAGCCGCCCGACAGCACGCGGGAGACGGTGGCGACCCCCACGCCGGCCGCCTGCGCCACATCCTTGATCGTCACACGCCTGCTCATGGAAACGATTCCATCATGGTTCCGCGGAAACGAGAAGCAAACAGCGTCACAACGGCTGGTCACATATGAACTCTTGACACCCATGTCCGTTTCCGGTGAGATGCTTGAAAACGTATCCACGTGAGTGGGGCAGGGTAAGCAACGCCGGGCCACAGCCCAGGATCGCGAAGGAATGTCATGGCATCCATCGTTCTGACGAACGTCGACAAGATCTACGCCGGTGGCGTGAAGGCCGTGAACGGGCTCAACCTTGAGATCAAGGACGGCGAGTTCATGGTGCTGGTCGGTCCTTCGGGTTGCGGTAAGTCCACCGCGCTCCGGATGATCGCGGGCCTGGAGGACATCAGCGGCGGCGAGATCTCCATCGGCGAGAAGGTGGTCAACCACCTGCCGCCGAAGGACCGCGACATCGCCATGGTCTTCCAGAACTACGCGCTCTACCCCCACATGACGGTGGAGGAGAACCTCGCCTTCGGCCTCAAGCTCCGCAAGATGCCGAAGCCGGAGATCCAGAAGCGCGTCAACGACGCCGCCAAGATGCTCGGCCTCGAGGCCTACCTCAAGCGCAAGCCGGCCGCCCTGTCCGGTGGTCAGCGCCAGCGCGTCGCCATGGGCCGCGCCATCGTCCGCGAGCCGCAGGCCTTCCTCATGGACGAGCCGCTGTCCAACCTCGACGCCAAGCTCCGCGTCTCGATGCGCGCCTCGCTCAACACGCTGCACGAGCGCCTCGGCGTCACCACCGTGTACGTCACCCACGACCAGGTCGAGGCCATGACCCTGGGCGACCGTGTCTGCGTGCTGCGCGACGGCATCCTGCAGCAGGTCGACACCCCGCAGAACCTGTTCGACAAGCCGGTCAACCTGTTCGTCGCCGGCTTCATGGGCTCGCCCGCGATGAACTTCGTCACCGCCGAGCTGGTCCGCGACGACGGCCCCGCGGTGAGCTTCGCCGACATCAAGCTGCCGATCCCCGAGTCGACCCTCACCGACAAGCCGGGCCTCGAGCAGTACATCGGCAAGAAGGTCATCCTCGGCATCCGCCCGTCCGACTTCGAGGACGCCGGCTCGGCCGGCAGCAACGCCAACGGCTGGGCCACCCTGCCGGTCAAGGCGGAGGTCACCGAGGAGCTGGGCTCCGAGATCAACGTGCTGTTCCTCGTCGACGCCCCGCCGGTCGAGCACAAGGACACCGTCGCCGCCGCCGACACGGGCGACGACGAGGAGGCGGCGCTGCCGCTGACGGGCGACAAGTCGCTGTGGACCGCCCGCGTCAACGCCCGCAGCCACGTGCGCCCCGGCCAGAACATCGACCTGGTCCTCGACACGCACAACCTGCACTTCTTCGACCCGGAGAGCGGCCTGGCCATCGGCCACGAGGCCAACCGCTGACCCCTGGTTCCCGGCCGTGAGCCCCGCTCACGGCCGCCCGGGCCCCCACCGCGACCCCCTCCCGCGGCGGGGGCCCTTCCTTCTGCTGGGGCTCAGCGGCCGATCCGCGACGCCACCAGGGCCTGCAACCGGCGCGGCACGAAACGGCCGACGGCGACGACGGCCTTGTAGCGCGGGTCGGGGATCGACACCCGCTTGCCCACCGCCAGGTCGCGCATCGCGGCGCGTACGACGTCGTCGGCCTCCAGCCAGAGGAAACCGGGGATGGAGGAGGAGTCGATGGCGGCCCGCTCGTGGAACTCGGTGCGCACGAAACCCGGGCAGAGCGCCATGATCCGGATGCGCGGGTTGCGGATCCCGGCGGCGGCCGACTCGCTGAAGTTGACCACCCACGCCTTCGAGGCGCTGTAGGTGCCGCGCGGGAAGAACGCCGCCACCGACGCCACGTTGACGATCGCGCCCCGGCCGCGCCGGCGCATGCCGGGCAGCACCGCCAGCGTCAGCCGCAGCACGGCCTCGCAGTGAACCTTCAGCATGCGCTGCTCGTCGGCGACGGGCACGTCGGGGAAGCGGCCGGGGTGGCCGAAGCCGGCGTTGTTCACCAGCAGGTCGACGCCGTCGCGCAGCCGCGCCTCGACCGCGGCCAGGCCCTCCTCGGTGGCCAGGTCGGCGGGCAGCACCTCCACGCTCACGCCGTACCGGAGCTTGAGCTGCTCGGCGGCTCCTTCCAGGCGGGACTCCTCGCGTGCCACGAGGACGAGGGAGAACGCGTCGGCGGCCAGGCGCCGGGCGAAGGCGGCGCCGAGACCGGCGGTCGCGCCGGTGATCAGTGCGGTAGGCATGTTCGCACCTTAACGTTCATGGCAGGATGGCGGGATGACCGGTGTGCGCCTCACCGCGGCCGTGCTGCTTCTCGTGGCCCTCACCGCCTGTTCCCCCGACCGGCCATCCGCCGCGTCGGCGAGCCCTGCCCCGTCGGCGAGTGCTGCCGCGACTCCCACCGGGAGCGCCCCGCCCGAGCGCGGCCGGCTGCGCTTCCGCGAGATCGCCCGGTTGGAGCAGCCCGTGGCCTTCGCCGTGCGCGAGGGCGACGACCGCCTCTACGTCGCCGAGCAGACCGGGCGGCTGCGCACCTCCGAGGGCGACACCGTGATCGACCTGTCCGGGGAGGTCAGCACCGGCAACGAGCAGGGGCTGCTCGGCGTCGCCTTCCACCCGACCGGCCGCTGGGTCTACCTCGACTGGACCGATGCCCAGGGCCACACCCACGTCACCGAGTGGGCCTACGACGGCACCAGGGCGACCGCCCGGCGCGACGTGCTCACCCAGGAGCAGCCGTACGCCAACCACAACGGCGGCCAGCTGGCTTTCGGCCCTGACGGCCACCTCTACATCGCCCTCGGCGACGGCGGCAGCGCGGGCGACCCGCAGGGCAACGCCCAGGACCTCGGCACGCTGCTCGGCAAGATCCTGCGCATCGACCCGCGCGGCGAGCCGTACGAGATCCCCGAGGACAACCCGTTCGTCGGACGGGAGGGGGCGCGCCCGGAGATCTGGGCGTACGGGCTGCGCAACCCCTGGCGGTTCACCTTCGACCGCGAGAGCGGCGATCTGTGGATCGGCGACGTCGGCCAGAACGCATGGGAAGAGGTCAACCGCCAGCCCGCCGGGTCCGAGGGCGGCGAGAACTACGGCTGGAACCTGCGCGAGGGCGAGCGCCCCTACCGCGGCGGCGAGGGCCGTGACCTGGTCGACCCGGTGATCACCTACCCGCTGGGCGAGGGCGGCAACTGCTCCGTGATCGCCGGCCCCGTCTACCGCGGCCGCCAGATCCCCTGGCTGCGCGGACACTTCCTGTACGGCGACTTCTGCGCCGGCTGGATCAGGGCCGCGCCCGTCGACGACATCGCGGACGCGGCCGAGGCCGGCGAGGTCGAGCAGCTCTCGTCGTTCGGCGAGGGGCCCGACGGCGAGATCTACGCGCTCAGCCTGCAGGGTCCGCTGTATCGGATCGAGCCCGCCTGACCCGCTCGAGCAGCGTCTCCACCTGGTCGTTCAGCTTCGAGCCCCGCGCCCAGCCGGCGTAGTGGGTGAGGAAGACCACCACCTCCCGCAGCTCGGTCTCGGTCAGCTCGCCGGCTCGCAGCGCCGTGTCGAGCTGGACGTCGGTGAGCTCGTGGAGTCCCTGTCCGACCAGCAGCCCGATGAGGAGCAGGCGGCGTTCCCTGACCGTCAGCACCGACCGCGACCACACGTCGGCGAAAAGGCGCTCGGCCGTGATGCCGAAGGAGTCGACGGTCTCCATGGCGGGTTCTGTCATTGTTCGCTCCGGTTATCGGAAGGGACGCTCATATCTTTCGCTACCCCTTGAGTTGACCTCATGGAGGTTGCATGAAGGTTGTGGCGGAGCACCACGGACCTCGGCGCGTACGCAGAACCCCGTGTGGAACGAGCGAAACCAAGGTGGAGCCGAGATTTGGGCAAGATTCACCACTTTACCTGGCGCGGATTCATCGTGAAACACGACAGAACCACTCGGTCGGTACGCCTCACGCGTGGTTGCGGTCGTGCTCCTCGTGAGCGCGGCGGAGCAGGGCCATCAGCTTCTCCTCCTCACGGATGCGCCGCCGGTACTTCTCCGGCAGCCGGCGCAGCTGGGCCTCCTCGGCGAGCAGCCGGCGGAAGATCTCCTCGCGCACTTCCGGGTCGCGCTCCACGTCCAGGTACTCCTGGGCGTGCCGGCGCGCCGCCGACACCGTGTTCTGCGCCCGGCCCTTGGCGCTGACCAGCGAGCCCACCACGGTGATCACCAGCACCGAGAGAATCACCAGCAGGGACAGGCCGGTGCTGATCTCGATGACCGGCACGGGGTCGCCGTCGTTGATGAACGGCACGTTGTTCTCGTGCAGCGCGTGCAGGATCAGCTTGACCCCGATGAAGCCCAGGATGATCGCCAGTCCGTACGTCAGGTAGATCAGCCGGTCCAGCAGCCCGTCGATGAGGAAGTAGAGCTGCCGGAGCCCGAGCAGCGAGAAGGCGGTGGCGGTGAAGACGAGGTAGACGTTCTGGGTCAGGCCGAAGATGGCCGGGATCGAGTCGAGGGCGAACATGATGTCGGTGCCGCCGATGGCGATCATGACGAGCGGCATCGGCGTCATCACCCGCCTGCCGTTCACCAGGGTGGACAGCCGGTCGCCGTCGTACTCGTCGGTGGTGCGCAGCCGCTTGCGGGCGAAGCGGATCAGGAAGTTGTCGGGGGTGTGGCTCTCCTCGCTCTCCGGTTTGAACAGGTTGCCCGCCGTGATCAGCAGGACGAGGCCGAAGAGGTAGAACACCCACGAGAACAGGCTGATCAGCGCCGCCCCGATCAGGATGAACGCCGTCCGCGCCAGCAGCGCCAGCGTGATGCCGAACAGCAGCACCTTCTGCTGTTCGGCGCGCGGGACCTTGAAACTGGAGATGATGACGAGGAAGACGAACAGGTTGTCCACCGACAGCGCCTTCTCCGTCACGTACCCGGCGAAATACTCCGCGCCCGGGGTGTGGCCGCCGAACCACCAGACGCCCACGCCGAACAGCAGCGCGAGGCCCACGTAGAGCGCGGACCAGACCGACGCCTCGCGCAGCGTGGGCACGTGCGCCTTGCGTACGTGGAAGACGAAGTCGAACAGCAGCAGGCCGACGATCGCCAGGATCGTCAGCGCCCACACGGCGGCGGATACGTCCACTCCAGGCTCCATGCGCGAGCCGTCGTGGGGGTGGCGACTGCTGGCGGCGCTCACTCGTTGCCGACGGTTGTCGTCGCAGGTGGTACCCCGTCTGCAAGGCCCCAAGCGGCCGGCCGCCCGGCTCGCCGGTTACAGTGGGCCGCGTCACCGGGGAGATCACAGGAGGGCCGTCGTGTCACGCCACCGCGTCATCGTCATCGGAGCCGGCATCGCGGGCGCGAGCGCCGCGTTCGCCCTGGCCCGCCGCGGAGCGGACGTCACGATCGCCGACCCCGGCCTGGACGGGCAGGCCACACAGGCGAGCGCGGGCATCATCGCGCCGTGGGCCTCCTCGTCGGAGGGCCCCTTCTACGACCTGTACGCGGCAGGCGCGGCCTACTATCCGCAGGTCATCGCCCTGCT
Organism: Nonomuraea terrae; assembly: GCF_004348995.1. GTDB lineage: Bacteria > Actinomycetota > Actinomycetes > Streptosporangiales > Streptosporangiaceae > Nonomuraea > Nonomuraea terrae. The sequence goes on along the minus strand of NZ_SMKQ01000097.1, from coordinate 16,880 downwards.
GGCGGAGGCGGGCGTGGAGCGTACCGACTACCGCCGCACCGGCGCCCTGATCGTGCACGCCGACCCCGCCCGGCTCGACGAGGAGCAGGCCCGCGCCGAGGCGCGCGCCCGCGCGGCCGGCGACGTCGCGGGCGAGGTGAGCCGTCTCGGCGGCGACGACGTCCGCGCGCTGGTGCCGGTGCTGGCGCCCGAGCTGGAAGGCGTGTTCATCTCGGGCGGCGCCCGGGTGGACGGGCGGACGATGCGCGACGCGCTGCTCGCGGGGGCCGAGCGCCACGGCGCGCGGCGGCTGCCCGGCCGGGCCCGCCTGCTGCCGCGCCCGCACGGCGCGCCCCGCGTCGAGGCAGGCTCGCAGGTCCTGGAGGCCGACGACGTGGTGGTGGCCGCGGGCGCCTGGGCCGGCGACCTGCTGGCACCCCTGGGCCTGCGCCCGGCGGTCGAGCCGCAGCGCGGCCAGATCACCCACCTGCGCGTCGAGGGTGTCGACACGAGCGGCTGGCCGTCGGTCTTGCCGCTGTCCCACCACTACCTGGTGGCCTTCGACGACTCGCGGGTGGCGGTCGGGGCGACCAGGGAGACGGGCAGCGGGTTCGACCCCCGGGTGACGGCCCGCGGCCAGTGGGAGGTGCTGTCGGACGCGTTCAGCATCGCGCCCGGCCTGGCCGACGCCACGCTGATCGAGACCCGGGTCGGGCTGCGGCCGCTGCCCTCCGGCGGGCTGCCCGTCGTGGGCGCGCTGCCGCGGATGCCGGGGGTGCACGTGGTGACCGGGTTCGGGGCGGCGGGCCTGACCATGGCGCCCATCACGGGCGACGCCCTGGCGCGCGCGATCCTCGACGGCGAGACTCCGGCCGAGCTGGCCCCCTTCGCGCCGTGACCTGCCGGAAACCTTTCCCGGCCGTCCTTAACACGGCGTTCACATCCGAGCAAAAGCTGGGAAACGGCTGTCCATAAGACTCGGCGTGGCTGAGAAGGACGCTGAAAGGACCGCCGTGTACAAGGCTGAGTACATCTGGATCGACGGCACCGAGCCCACGGCTCTGCTGCGCTCGAAGACCAAGATCCTGGCCGACGGAGCCGAGCCTCCGGTGTGGGGCTTCGACGGCTCCAGCACCAACCAGGCCGTGGGGCACTCGTCGGACCGCGTGCTCCGCCCGGTCTTCACCTGCCCCGACCCGATCCGCGGCGGTGACAACGTCCTCGTCCTGTGCGAGGTCGAGGAGATCAACGGCGACCCCCACGTCAGCAACACCCGCGCCCTGCTGCGTCCGATCGCCGAGCAGTACGCCGAGCAGGACTCGTGGTTCGGCATCGAGCAGGAGTACACGTTCTTCAAGGGCAGCCGCCCGCTCGGCTTCCCCGACGGCGGCTTCCCCGCCCCGCAGGGCCCCTACTACTGCGGTGTCGGCGCCGACGCCATCTTCGGCCGCGAGATCGTCGAGCTCCACCTCGACCGCTGCCTCGCCGCCGGCCTCAAGCTCTCCGGCATCAACGCCGAGGTCATGCCCGGCCAGTGGGAGTTCCAGGTCGGCCCGGCCGGCCCGCTCGAGGTCGCCGACCACCTGTGGGTCGCCCGCTACCTGCTCTACCGGACCGCCGAGGAGTTCGGCGTCGAGGCCACCCTCGACCCCAAGCCCGCCCGCGGCGACTGGAACGGCGCCGGCGCGCACACCAACTTCTCCACCCGCGCCATGCGCGAGGGCTACGACGCCATCATCACCGCCTGCGAGGCGCTCGGTGAGGGCGACAAGCCGACGGAGCACATCACCCAGTACGGCGTCGGCGTCGAGTCCCGCCTCACCGGCGCCCACGAGACCGCCCCGTGGAACAAGTACAGCTACGGCGTCTCCCACCGCGGCGCCTCGGTGCGCATCCCGTGGCAGGTCGAGGTGGACAAGAAGGGCTACATCGAAGACCGCCGTCCCAACGCCAACGTCGACCCGTACGTCGTCACCCGCCTGCTGGTGAACACGTGTTGCGCGGCGCTGGAGAAGGCCGGCCAGGTCTGATCCAGAGCGTCAGGAGAACGGGGCCCCCGCGCGGGGCCCCGTTCTTGCGTCATGCCAGGCGGAAGTCCAGGTCCGGGACGATCTCCGCGACGTCCATCTGCGCCTTCTGCAGGCGCCCGGAGTGGTCCCAGTTCATCGCCTGCCAGCGGGTGAACTGGTCGAGCACCCACATGCCCGACTGGCGGCTGCCGTTGCCCGACTTGCCGTTGCCGCCGAACGGCAGGTGCGCCTCCGCGCCCGAGGTGGAGTTGTTGACGCTGACCATGCCGGCCGAGACGCCCTCACGGAAGCGGAAGGCGTTCTTGGCGTCGGTCGTGTAGATGGAGCTCGACAGGCCGTAGCCGGGCAGGTTGGCCAGCTCGATCGCCTCGTCGAGAGTCCGGAACGCGGTGACGCCCACGATCGGGCCGAACGTCTCCTCCATGAAGATCCGGTCGCCGGGCCGGACACCTTCGACGACGACCGGGTGGTAGTACAGTCCCTCGCCACCGTCGAAGCCGCCGCGCGGGTTGTCCTTCGTGATGCGCCCGACGTTGCCGGTCATGACCGTGTGGTGGGGCTGGATCCAGGTCAGGTACTCCTCGTACCGCTCGGCGAACTTCTGGTCGAGCAGCGGCCCGGCCAGCACGTCCTGCGTGGGGTCGCCGATCTTGGCCTCGCGCACCGCCCGCGCGAACCGTTCCAGGAACGCGTCGCGGACGCTTTCGTGCACGATGACCGTGCCGAGGCTCGTGCAGCGCTGCCCGGCCGTGCCGAAGCCGGAGAACAGCGCGCCCTCGACGGCCAGGTCGAGGTCGGCGTCCGGCATGATCACCATCGGGTTCTTGCCGCCCAGCTCCAGGCAGGCCGACTGCAGGTGACGCCCGGTCAGCTCGCCGATCTTGCGGCCGACCTCGCTGGAGCCGGTGAAGCCGACCTTCTGTACGCTGCCCTCGCCCAGTGCCTTGTCCAGGCCGCCGAACGTCTCGGCCCCGTCGGCGAAGACGATGTTCAGTACGCCGTCGGGCAGGCCCGCCGCGGTGAACAGCCGGAACATGGCGTGCGCGGAGGCCGCGGCGTACTCGGCGGGCTTCCAGACGACGGCGTTCCCGCACAGCAGGGCCGGGACCAGGTACCACGACGGCACGGCCACCGGGAAGTTGCCCGCGGTCACGACCGCCGCGACGCCGACCGGGGTGCGGAAGGTGAACAGGTTCTTGTCGGGCATCTCCGACGGGACCGTCTGCCCGTACAGGCGGCGGCCCTCGCCGAGGAAGAAGTCGCAGGTGTCCACGATCTCGCGTACCTCGCCGAGCGCCTCGGCGTACGGCTTGCCGATCTCCTCGGTCACCAGCCGGGCCAGCCGCTCGGCGTTCGCCTCGACCAGCCGGCCGATGGAGGCGATCACCCGGCCGCGCACCGGCGCGGGCACCTTGGCCCACTCGCGCTGCGCCTCCTTGGCCGTACGGCAGGCGGCGGCGAACGTGTCAGCGTCCGCCAGCCCGACCCGCGCCACGACCTCGCCCGTGCGGGCGGGATTGACGGATTCGTACGTGGCCGCGGCCTCCGCGTCCTTGCCACCCACGATGGAAACGATCTGACGGCTCACCGGTGTCCTCCTCATAGTTCCTTCGGACAGACAACCATCCTGCCGGAGAAAACCCAAGAAGACCGCTGCGTCAGGACGTCAGCACGGCGTCGATGACGTGGCGGGCGTTGGCCGCGAACGCCGGGTTGGTCTCCTGGTAGTAGGGCAGCGCGATGAGGGCGATCGACAGGGCCCGGCCGCGCCCGCGTTCCCACATGGCGTCGTCGGCGCCGAGCGCCGTGCGGAAGACCTCGCGGCCCCGCGGCGGGAGCAGGTTCCACGCGACGATGAGGTCGCAGGCGGGGTCGCCCACGCCCGCGGTCGCGAAGTCGATCACCCCGGTCAGCCGCCCGCCCGCGACCAGCAGGTTTCCCGGCATGAGGTCGGCGTGCACCCACACGGGCGGGCCGTCCCAGACGGGGGCGCGCAGGGCCGACTCCCACGCCTCGGTCGCCGCCGCCGTGTCGATCAGCCCGTCCAGCTCGACGATGGCCTTTCTGGTGCCCGCGTCGAGGTTGGCCAGCGGGCCGCCGCGGTAGGCCGGGGGAGCGTCGGGAAGGTCGATCCGCCGGAACGCCGCGACGAACGCGGCCAGATCAGCCGCGAGGCCCTCCGGGTCGGCCACCTGGCCTTCCTCGGGGTTCTCGCCGTCGATCCACCGGCACACCGACCACGGCCACGGGAAGCCCTCGCCCGGCGCTCCCGCGCCGAGCACCTCGGGGATGGGCACCGGCAGCAGCGGCGCCAGCCGGGCGAGCCAGCTCTGCTCCTTGCCGACGTCCGCGACGCCCCACTCGACGCGCGGCAGGCGGACGGACAGGTCGTCGCCGAGCCGGAATACCGCGTTGACCGTGCCGGGGGAGGGACACGGCTCGATGGGCAGATCCGCCCATTGGGGGAATTGCGCCGTCAGGAGCCGGCGGACGAGGCCGGTCTCGATGACGGCCTCGCCGGCGTGCATGGTGCCCATGGATGCCTTTCTCGTCATCGAAGCGAGAGCAATGCCATCGGCTGCTGACCTGTGACGTCAAACGAATTACCGGCTCTGGCGCGGGATGCGCTCTTCCGCGGCGTCTGTTCCCCGGCGTCAGCCTGTGTGGCGCAGGATCAGTTCGGCGACCCGGCGGGGCAGACCGGGGGACAGCAGCGAGTGGCCCATGCCGTCGATCGGCTCCAGGCGCGCCTGCGGGATCGCGGCGGCGAGCGCCTCGCCGTGGGGGAGAGGGCGCAGCGGGTCGGCCGTCCCGTGGACGACCAGGGCCGGGGCCTTGATCGAGGACAGCGGCACCAGCCGGTCCTCGGTCATCTTCCGCCCGGCCAGGTCGTGGTTGGCCGCCGCCGCGGGGTTCGCCGTGCGGTCGTGGCCCTCCTCGGCCAGGCGCCGCGCCGCCCGCTCGTCGAACGGCAGGACGCCGCCGTGCAGCGCTCGCCAGGTCTCCACTCCCGCCGCGACGGCCTCCTCGCGGGTGGCCGGCGGCGTCGCGGCGGCACGCAGGAAGTGCTGGAGCAGGTACGGCGCGGGCGGCGGCAGGTCGTCCGGGTCGGGCTCCTCGCCGGCCATCGCTCGCGCCCAGGCCGGCCCGGCGTCGGCGCCCATCGGCCCGGTCATGATCGCGGTCAGCGTGGCGACCCGCTCCGGGCGGTGCGCGGCCAGCCACTGGGCGATCGCGCCGCCCAGCGACACCCCGGCGATGTGAGCGGAGGCGACGCCGTACGCGTCGAGCACCGCGAGGGCGTCACCCGCCAGGTCGCCCAGCGTGTACGGGTGTGCGGCGAAGTCGACGCAGTCGGAGCGGCCGGTGTCGCGGTGGTCGTAGCGCATCACCTGCCGGCCGCCGGCCACGAGGGTCTCGACGAGTTCGTCCGGCCAGCCGATGCCGGGCGTGGACGTGCCCATGATCAACAGCACCACCGGATCGGCGGGGTGGCCGAATCTCTCCGTCCACAGCCGCAGATTCCCCGAGGTGATGAATTTCCCTTCGCTAATCGCCATATGCATAAAAATAGCGAAATTCCGCTGCCTTATTCATGAAATGCGGAATTTCGCTTTTTGTGGTATAATTGGGTCACCATGAACGGACGTCGAATTCGGCGGATTCGGCGATGTCGTGTTTCGTGATGACCGCCAGCTTGCCCGCCAGATCGGCCAGCGCCCGCGAGACGGCAAGCTCGTCGCCGATCTCCGGCACTGACGGATCGGCCGGGTTCCGCTTGGCATGGCCGGTGCCGATCACGCGGTCCTTGCCCGTGGTCAGCGTGGCTCGCGCCCGGGTGTCGTCACCGTCCTCGTCGAGGTGGACGCGTACCGTCCATTCCTTGGCCTGCATGTCCACCACCCCCTTTCCAGCAGGCTGCCCGCCCGGCGGCCGCTAAACCCGCGTACGGCGGCTAGGTTGCCGGGCGTGGAAGAGTACGAGACGCGGGTGCGTGGCCGGGTCCCCCGCCATCCGCCGCTCGGCGCGGTCATCGAGCGCGACGGCCCGGTGGCCAGGACCCACTACGGCACCCACGGGAGCGTGGACCACGGCGACCTCGGCGACGCGGACCTGGAGGATCTCGTCCGGCGGCAGCTGGAGGCGTTCGCGGCGCGGTGCGAGCCGGTGGAGTGGCGCGTGCACGACACCGACACGGGCCTGGCCGAGGCGGGGTTCACGGCCGGATGGGAACGCTCGGTCCTCGTCATGGACCTCGACCAGGTCCGCGACGTGCGGCTCCCCGGCCACCGGATCCGCCTGCTGGGCGCCGCGGAGACCAGAAGCGTCGAGCGGGTCCGGCGACTGGCCGCCCGCACCGGGCCGCACCGCAGGCCGTTCCCCGAGATGGAGGCCGACGGCGGCCTCACGGCCGTCGAGAGCCGGATTCACGTCGTGGAGTCCGACGCTCGGATCCTGGACGCGGCCTGGGCCGAGCGGGTCGGCGACACCGGCTTCCTGGCCGTCGGAGGGATGACCGGCTTTCATCCGGAGTTCCTGGGCGAGTGGGCGCGCTGTGCCGGATACCGGCCCCACTGGGCGCCCGCCTGTCGGCCGGTCGATCTCGACCTGCGCCACCTTCTTGCCGAGGCCGCCGGAGAGATGCGGGACGTCCTCACGGGCGCCGGCTTCCGCGAGATCGCCACCGTCCGCTCGTACCACCGGACGCCGCCCTGCGCGCCCGCCCGCGAGCGGGCGGTACGGCAGCTGATCTTCGAACCCGAGCACGACGACCTGTGGGATCGCTTCTACGAACGGTTCCGCTTCCAGCCGAGCATCGACACCTATCCGGGCGTCACGGAGCCGCCGGCGTCGGTCACCTGGCACCTCGGCACCGGCCACGCCATCGCCGGCGAGCTGGACCGCCTCGTCAGGCGCGGCCTGCTCGCCTGCGTCCGCCCGGACGAGCCCCTCTACTTCCTCGACTGGAACCACCAGGGCTACCGCTTCGACCCCCTTCGCGTGGGCGGCCCCGGCCGGCCCTTCTGGCCGGGCACGGCGTACCCGGACGGCGACTACCACCTGTACGTGACCGCCGACCTGCGCCTCGGCACGTTCGGCCACCCGTGGGAGGAGTCGTTGTGCGTCTTCGGCGCCGACCTGCTCACCGAGGTGGAGGCCGGCCTCACCGCGTTGCTCGGCCCGGTGATGCGTCGCGGCGGACGCAATGCCGGCAACATCTGGACGATCGGCCCCGACGGCGTCACTCGCGTACGACCTTGACGGTCTTACGGACCAGCCGCCCATCCGCGACTGTTGCGGAGAGCGGCCGGCCAGGTGGTGAAGTCGGCGGAAGGTCATGGTGATATCGCGTTGCCTTCCGGCGTGGGCGCGCGCAGGCTTTGACCGTGACGGTCAGGGACGCTCTCGACATCGTGCCGTTCGACTCCCCGCACGCGGACGGTGTGTCGGCGCTCGCGCGGGCGGAAGGCTGGCCGACGTTCTCCGATCCCGACCGCGTACGTCGTCTGTTCGCCGCTCCCGGCGTGGTGGGCCTGGTCGCTGTGCATCACGTCGACGTCGTGGGCGCCGCCCATCTGCTGACCGACGGGCACCACGGCTATCTGACCTTCCTCGCCGTCTCGGCCGGCAGGCGCCGGGACGGGATCGGGCGGCGCTTGGTCGAGGAGGCGTTCGAGGCCACCGGGGCCGAGCGGATCGATCTGCTGTCGACCCCTGAGGCCGAGCCTTTCTACCGGCGGCTGCCCCACCGTGAGATGCCCGGGTTCCGGGTCTTCCCCGAGTGGATGCGCCCGCATCTCGGCCCCGGCCTCTAGTCCGAGCAGAGCTGGGTGCGCAGCGTCTGGCAGGCCCAGCGTTGCCAGCGCTCGCGCGGCCACTTGCGCTCGTGGACGAGCAGCAGGAACAGCTCCGGGCTGAGCAGGCCGTACAGCAGGTCGGCGGCTTCCTCCGCCGACACCTCCGCCCGCGCGCCTGGCTTGCCGGTGAGAGCTTCGGCCGCCCTTTGCTGGACGACGTAGCGCGGATCGACGTCGTGCGGCCACAGCGCGGCGACCTCCGGATCGCTCGCGGCCGCCGCGTTCAGCACCTTGCCGATCGGGGCGACCCGTTCCAGGACCGACGTCGTGCCGGCGACGTAGGCGGTCAGCATGTCCTGGGCGGTGCCGGCGGCCAGGGCGTCGACGTACCACGGCCGGTCCATCGTGGCGACCGGCTCGTCGTCGCCCGCGATCGTGACGTCGACCAGCTCCTTCAGCAGGGCCCGCTTGTTGCCGAAGACGAAGTAGATCGTCTGCACCGCGACCCCGGCTCGGCCGGCGATGTCCTGAAGGTTCGTCGCGCCGTAGCCGTCCCGCAGGAACAGTTCGAGTGCCGCCTCCCTGATGCGTCGCCGCGTCTCCTGCGCCTTCTGCGCCCGTCTGTTCGGCCGCTTGACATCGATCATGGCTAGAGTCTATCTCTAGATTCATTCACTAGAAGCGAACTCTAGAGACGAGGTCTAGCAATGTCGGTCATCACCGTCACCCGCTTCCACGCCGACCCCGCCGACGCCGACCGGCTCCGCGCCCGGCACACCGCCCTGGTCGCCGCCACGAGGGCGGTCGTTCCCGGACTGACCGAGGCCCGGCTCGGGCGGATCGACGACGACACCTGGATGGGCGTATGGCGCTGGGATTCGGCCGCCGACCTGCGGGCGGCTCGCGCGGCCGTGCCAGGGAACGCCGAGGCCGCCGCGGCCTTCTCGCTGACCCGCGACGCCGCGGTGGAGGACATCGAGGTCCTGGACGAGCACTGACCCGCGGTCCCGGCCCTCACCAGGGCCGGGACTCCCCACCCGAGGAGATGACATGATCGAGATCGAAGCGTTGACGAAGGTGTACGGGCCGGCGCGGGCACCGGCCGTCGACGAGGTGTCCCTGTACGTTCCCCGAGGATCGGTCTTCGGCTTCCTGGGCCCCAACGGCGCGGGGAAGACCACCACCATCAAGATGCTGGCCGGACTGATCACCCCCGACTCGGGCCGGGTCCGGCTGGGCGGCTACGACGTGGCCCGGCAGCGTTCGGCCGCGATGGCGCAGTTCGGCGCGGTGCTGGAGGGCTCGCGCAACGTCTACTGGAGCCTGTCGGCCTGGCAGAACCTGATGTACTTCGGCCGGCTCAAGGGCCTGCGCAAGGCCCAGGTGGCGGAGCGCGCCGAGGACCTGCTGACCGACCTGGGCCTGTGGGAGCGGCGCGACGACAAGGTCGGCGGCTTCTCGCGCGGCATGCAGCAGAAGGTCGCCATCGCCGCCGCCCTGATCGCCGGGCCGCCGATCGTGCTGCTGGACGAGCCGACGCTCGGCCTGGACGTCGAGGCCACCCGTACCGTCAAGAACTGGATCGTCGAGCAGGCCCGCGAGCTCGGCACGACCATCCTGCTCACCACCCATCAGCTGGACGTGGCGCAGGAGCTGTGCGACCGGGTGGCCGTCATGCGCCAGGGGCGGCTCGTGGCCGACCTGCCCACGCGGGAGCTGCTGGCCCGCTTCCGCGAACGCGACAGGTACGAGATCCGCGTCGAGGGAGCGGCGCCGCCCGGCTTCGACGCCGTCGCCCGGGACGGCGTCACCACCATCAGCGTGCGGGTGAGCGACCCGATCGAGGTGTACGAGGTGGTGGAGCGCCTGCGCGCCCATGGGGCCGTCATCGAGTCGCTGACCCAGGTGCAGCCGGGCCTGGAGGACGTGTTCGTCTCCCTGCTGAACGAGCCGTCCCATGCTGCGTGACGTCCTGCGCGCGGAGATCGGCAAGGGCCTGCGCATCCAGCTGGCCCACCCGGCGGGCCACGTCATCACGCTGCTGATCAGCACCATGATGTACCTCGGCCTGCAGTTCGTCCTGGGCCAGGGCGCGCTGCGCGAGGACCTGCTGCCGCAGACCCTGGTCGCGATCGGCGGCTACTGGTTCCTGCAGTACGCCGGCCTGGTGATGGTGGCCGACCTCATCGAGGACAAACGCGCCGGGACCTTCGCCCAGTCCCAGCTGACCACGGCGCCGCCATGGTTGCCGATGCTCGGCCGGCTGATCAGCGCCTCGGTGTTCGGCCTGGCCGTGGCCACCGTGGCCGCACTCGTCCCGATGCTGGTGGCCGGGATCGCGATCCCGCTGCGCTGGGCGGCGCTCCTGCCGGCCGCGCTGCTGGGAGTGAACGTGCTGGCCTTCACGTTCCTGCTGGCCTCCCTGGCCCTCGTCTCGCCGGTGATCGGGGCCTTGCAGTCGCTGTTCACCGCGCTGGTGCTGCTGCTCAACGGATCGTTCCTGCCACTGGCCCTCTACCCGGACTGGCTGGCCGTCCTGGCCAGGGTCCTGCCCACCACGCTGGGCACGGAGGCGCTCACCCAGACGCTCTTCGAGGGCCGGACCGTGGGCGAGCTCTGGAACGGCGGCACCCTGCCGTGGCTGCTCGCCCACACCCTCGCACTCACGGCCTGCGCCGGCCTGCTGTTCGCCCGCAACCACCGCCGAGCCCTGGAGTCGTCATGACCTTCGCCCGCGGATTCGCCGCGGAAGTCCGCAAGGGCCTGCTCGACCTCGCCGCCGGATGGCGCGAAGTCCTCATCCAGATGGTCACCTTTCCGCTGTTCTACCTGCTCATCGTCCTGTTCATGGGAGGCGGGCAGCTGCGCGCGGACCTGCTGGCGCCGGTGCTGCTCGGGATGGTGGCGTTGACCTTCATCCACGAGCAGGTCAACCGGGTGTTCTGGAGCTACCTGGGCGACATCCAGTCCGGCGTGCTGGAACAGACGTACCTGACCCCGCTGCCTTCGGCGTCGCTCATCCTCGGCCGGCAGGTCGCCGCGGCCGTCTCGGCCCTTCCCACCGCGCTGGCCGTGCTGGCCACCGGCGCCACCGCCATCGCCGTCCAGGGCGGGCGGATGCCCGTCGACGCGCAGGTGATCGTGCCGCTGGCCGCCATCGTGCTGGGCACCTGCGGACTGGCTCTGATCCTGTGCGGGCTGGCCCTCGTGTTCAGACGCATCGAGATCATCACCCAGCTGTCGGTGGCGGTCTACGCCATCGCCGGTGGCACGCTCGTCCCGCTGGCCGCCATGCCCGACGCGGTCGCCTTCCTCAGCCGGCTGGTGGTTCCCATCGCGCCCGGCATCGAGGCGATGCGCGACATCCTGCTCGGCGGGCATGCGCTCGTCTCTCTGCCGACCGGCTGGGGGCTCGGGTGGCTGCTGGCCCAGCCGCTGCTCATCACGGCCGCCGGAGTGGTGCTGTTCAACCGGTTCGAACGCCTTGCCCGCCGCCGCGGCACTCTCGGCCGCCCGTAGCAAAGGAAGATCGACGTGAATGCGCTTCTGTGGGTGCTTCAAGCCGTCCTCGCGGCCGTCTTCGGCCTGGCCGGGGCGATGAAGTCCACCCAGCCCAGGGAGCGGCTACGCCCCGTGCTGGCCTGGGTGGAGGACTTCAGCCCCGCCCAGGTCCGGCTGATCGGTGTGGTGGAACTGCTCGCCGCGCTCGGCCTGATCCTCCCCGCCGCCACGGGCGTCGCCCCGGTCCTCACCCCGCTGGCCGCCGCCGGTCTGGCCATCACCATGATCGGAGCCGCCGTCACACACGCCCGCCGCGCAGAACCGCCGGCCATCGCCGTCAACGTGGTGCTGTTCGTGGCGGCCGTTGTCGTCGCCTGGGGCCGCTTCGGCCCGTACGCCTTCTGACCGGCCCGAACCGGGCGCCCGGCAAGCGCCGCCATGACGGAGGAAGGGGGACGGGTCAGGCGGTGAAGTCGGCGAAGTCGAAGCCGGGGGAGACAATGCAGCTGACCAGGACGGGTTCGTCCGCGGCGGGGCGGGCTGACTGCCAGACACCGGCGGGGACGATGGCCTGCGGCACCTCGCCGTGCTCCACGTCCTGGCCGAGGGTGACGGTGGCGCCGCCGATGGTCAGGCTCAGCGGGCCGCCGCGGTGCCACAACCACAGCTCCGTCGAGCGCACCGTGTGCGGGACGGACTCCTCGCCCGGGTTGAGCAGGAAGTAGATGGCGGTGGCGCTGGCGCGCGGGCCCGGGTACCCGTCGGGCTGGAAGGTCACCGGCGACCTCCAGGTCTCGCGGAACCAGCCGCCCTCCGGGTGGGGCAGCAGGTCGAGGGCCTCGGCGACCGGCGGGCGCTCGACGAACGCGACCGGCTTGCCGGTGACATCCCTGCGCAGGAACCGGCCGTCGAGGACGAGCTGGCCCTCCAGCGTGCCGGCCAGCGCCGCCGCCTCGTCCGCTACCTGGATGGACGGCCCGTCGGGGTAGATCCGCAATTCCACGTCCGGGATTGTACGGCGACAGAGCCGGCACGAGCGCGTCCGGGGTCCCTGGCCGGATGCATTCACCTGTCGTACGATCACTGGTTTTTACCCGTTCATCGCCCCATGAGTGGATGTCCGGCGATCCGACCGAACGAATGAGGCAAGACCAGGTGAAACCCGAACTGTGGCGGCCGCTGCTCAGCAGCGCCGCCTCCAGGCGACAACTCTTCGCGTACGCGGCGGGCGTCGCCGGGGTCGTGGCGCTGGCCCAGGTGCCAGGCTCCGCGAACGACCCGGCGCCCCCGCTGCGCGCGAACCCGTTCACCTTAGGCGTCTCCTCAGGAGACCCCCGGCCCGACGGCATCGTGTTGTGGACCAGGCTGGCCACCGAGCCGCTGGCCGACGACGGCTCCGGCGGCATGCCGCCGGAGCCCGTGCCGGTCCGGTGGGAGATCGCCGAGGACGACCGCATGCGCCGCGTCGTCCGCAAGGGCGTGGCCACCGCCCGTCCCGAGCTGGCCCACTCCGTGCACGTGGAGGTGAAGGGGCTGCGTGCGGGACGTGAGTACTGGTACCGCTTCATGGCAGGCGGCGAGACCAGCGTGACCGGCCGCACCAAGACCGCGCCCGACCCCCGCTGGAACACCGAGGTGGCCTTCGCGTACGCCTCCTGCCAGCAGTGGGAGTCCGGCTTCTACACCGCCTACCGCGACATGGCGGCCCAGGACCTCGACCTGGTCGGCCACCTCGGCGACTACATCTACGAGCTGGGCATCGGCGCCACCGGCGGCGTGCGCCGGACGCAGCTGTCGGCCGCGCACAACGCGCCCACGATGACGCTGTCGCAGTACCGTCTGCGCTACGCGCTCACCAACTCCGACCCCGACCTGCAGGCGGCCCGCGCAGCCGCGCCGTGGTTCGTGACGCTGGACGACCACGACGTCGAGGACAACTGGGGCAGCGACCTGTCGCCGACCGGCGGCTCCCCGGAGAACTTCCTGCGCCGCCGCGCCGCCGCCTTCCGCGCCGCGTTCGAGAACCAGCCCATGCGGCCCTCGACCCTGCCCACCGGCCCCGACATGTCGATCTACCAGCGCATCCAGTACGGCGGCCTGGCCACGTTCCACGTGCTGGACGAGCGGCAGTTCCGCAGCCCGGCCGACATCAACGCCCGCCTGGACCCGGCCCGCACCATGCTCGGCGCGCAGCAGGAGGCCTGGCTGCTGGACGGCCTGGGCCGCTCCCGCAGCACCTGGAACATCATGGCCAACCAGGTGATGATGTTCCAGCTCGACCGGCTCACCGACCCCGGCCTGCAGCAGCTCAACCCCGACACCTGGGACGGCTACGCCGCCGGCCGCGACCGCCTGTGGGCCGGCATCGCCGAGCGCGGGGTCTCCAACCCGGTCGTCATCACCGGCGACGCGCACGTCAACTGCGCCGCCGAGCTCAAGGCCGACTACGCGAACCCCGACGCGCCGCCCGTGGGCGTCGAGTTCCTCGGCACCTCGATCACCTCGGGCGGCGACGGCTCCGACATGACGGCGGGCGGCACCGAGTGGCTGGCGTCCAACCCGCACCTGAAGTTCTTCAACAGCCAGCGCGGCTACATCCGCTGCCGCGTCGCCAAGGACACCATGCGGGCCGACTACGTGGTCGTGGACAAGGTCACCACGCCCGGGGGCACCGCGTCGGTGCGCAGGTCGTTCGTCGTCGAGTCGGGCCGGCCCGCCCTCCAGGACGCGTGAGGCTCCCATGAAACGATCCGTGATCCTCGCCGCCGCGGCGGCGCTCCTCCCGCTCGGCCTCGTGCCCGCGGCCGCCGCCACCAGCTCCCGTGAGCTGCCCAGGACGCCCGCCGGCCAGGTGCTCGTGGTGCACGCCAACCTCCAGGACTCGGTACGCCCGGCCGACGCCGCCGACACCACCGACCTGGACAACTTCGCCGAGCGGCTGGCCGCGAAGCTGCCCGCCGCACCTGACGCGCTCGTGCTCAACGAAATCCTCGGGCCGGGCGCCCGCCGCCTGGCCGGCAGCCTGAGCAAGGCGACCGGCTACCGGTACCGGGCGGAGGTGTCGGGCGAGCGCACGGCGTTCCAGCCCGACGGCTCCGCACGCGAGACGGCGATCATCCTGAACTCCGACACCATGACCGCGGCCGGGCCGTCCGGCTACGAGCGCGTCCAGGACGAGGACCAGGCGTACACCGGTGCCGCCAGGCGGGACGGGTCGCTGCGGGTGCCGCTGCTCGCCGTGCACCCGGGCGCCGACCCGGCCACCGCGACCCCGGCGTTCACCGCGCTGGCCGCGGCCAGGTTCCCGCAGGTTCCCGGCCAGGCGCAGGTGACCGTGCTGGGCGGCGACTTCAGGAACGCCCGGTGCGCCGTGCCGGCCGACGACCAGGCCGTCGGCTGCGCCCCCCAGGCGTTCTGGGCCGAGCTGACCGGGGCCAAGGCGTACAGCGACGCTTTGTTCGACAAGTCGGACACGCAGAGCCGCAGCCACAGCGGGTACGTGTTCGCCCGCGCCGACGCGCTGGCGGCCGGGCTGGACACCGCCTACGACGCCGACCTGCCCGACCGGGCGGCCTGCAAGGCGGCCTTCGACGCGGGGCGACCCCGCTCGGCGCCCGGTGAGTGCCGTACGGCGTACTACGCCGACGTGCCGTTCGGGTGGGCCCTGCTCGCGCCGGGCCGGCCGGTGCAGCAGACGGTGACGCCCGGCCGGATCGCGCTGGACCACTGCGAGCTGGCCACCCGGCGCGCCGAGATGGCCGTCCGGGTCGTCAACAACACCGGAGAGGCCGTCTCGAGGCCCGTCACGGTGACGGCCGCCGCGCCGCTCACCGCGAACCCGGCCGAGAGCTCCCTGGACGTCCCCGCCGGCCAGGGGGCGACCGGCACCGTCACGGTCACCGCGCCCCGCGACACGCCTCCCGGCGAGCACGAGATCACGGTGCGGGTCGGCGACGAGGCCACGAAGGTGCCGGTCACCGTCACCGAGACGTGCACGGAGCCCGCGGTGTTCGCCACCAGCTTCCACCCCGGGCGCGAGCCGGAGTTCGCCGTGGACGGCGACATCGCCACCTTCTGGCACTCGGAGTACTCCCCGCCGCACCCGCTGCCGCAGTCGATCACGCTCAACCTGGGCGAGGTCAAGCAGGTGAGCGAGGTGAACTACCAGCCGCGGTTCGACGGCAACCTCAACGGCACGATTCTGGACTACCGGGTGTACGTCAGCACCGACGGTGAGACCTTCACCCAGGTCGCGACCGGCACGTGGGCGACGGACGCGCGCCAGAAGACGGCCTCGTTCGACCCGGTGGACGCCCGTTACGTCCGGCTGGAGTCCACGCGTTCCAGCGGCGGCTCGTACGCGTCCGTGGCGGAGGTAAGCGCAGAATGATCCCGCCAGGTCCGAGATGTCCCGGACCCGGCGCGAAATGTCGGTCGACCTGGCTAGTCTGCGGCAGGTGATCGAACGGTGGAGCCGTGACCAGGTGCTCGCCCTCGCCCCCGACGCCTCGTCCCAGAAGGCCGCCCAGGGGGTGGCGGCGCCCGCCAAGTGGTCGTTGCGCGGCACGACGGGCACGGTGCTCTACGGCGCGTGCAAGGGCAGCGGGGCCAAGCCCTACCTGGCCTGCGTCGATGTGAGCGAGCCCGCGTACCGGTGCAGCTGCCCCAGCCGGAAGTTCCCCTGCAAACACGCGCTCGGCCTGCTGCTCCTGTGGTCGGCCGACGGGGCGCCCGAGGAGGAGGCCGCGCCGGAGTGGGTGACCGAGTGGGTCGAGGCCCGCGCCGGACGCGCCGCCAAGGCCGCGGCCCGCGTCGAAGCCGCCGGCGCCGAGGCCGCCAAGGCCGCCCAGCCCTCATCGGGTGCCGACGCGGCGGCTCGTGGCGACGCTGGGTCTGATGGCCCGTGGGCCCCAGACGGTGCTGGGGCCCACGGGTCCGGCTCTGGCGGCGCTGCTCCTGATGGCGCGCGGCGGGGGGCCGCGAGTGAGTCCGTCCGTCATGGGCGGGTCGCCGCGGGGCTGGCCGAGCTGGAGCGGTGGCTGGCCGACCAGGTGCGCCAGGGCCTGGCGGGCGCGGCCGAGCACGACTGGGAGGGCCTGGCCAAGCGGCTCGTCGACGCCCAGGCCCCCGGCGTGGCCGGCCTGGTGTCCCGGCTGGCGCGCGTGCGCCGCGAGGACGACTGGCCGGGCCGGCTGCTGGAGGAGTACGCCCTCGTCAACCTGCTCGCCGTCGCCTACCGGCGGCGCGCCGAGCTGCCGGGCCCGCTGGCCCGTACGGTGCTCATCCGCGCCGGCTTCCCGGTCACCCGTGAAGAGGTGCTGGCCGGGCCCCCGGTGCGCGACCACTGGCACGTCCTCGGCCGGCGCGACGAGGAGCAGGACAAACTGACCGCGCGCCGCGTCTGGCTCCGGGGCCGTCACACCGGCAGGCCCGCCCTGATCCTGTCGTTCGCGCCGCAGGGGCAGCCGCTCGACGCCTCCCTGGTGACCGGCACGGTCATCGACGCCGACCTCACCTACTACCCGGGGGCCGCCCCGCTGCGCGCCCTGGTCGCAGCCCGCCACCCCTACGA
>NZ_SMKQ01000096.1 GCF_004348995.1 Nonomuraea terrae | reverse complement strand
CCGCAGCGCGAGTCCCGAGGCGGGCGACATGGCGAGTGGGACGGCCGTCGTGGCGGCCGTCGCCATGGCCGCGGCGAAGTACAGGGAGGGTAGGCCGAGACGTCGGGGCACGAGGTGCAAGGGTGGCTGTCGCACAGCTCACAGGAACAACGGGACACGCCCTCGCGTCTATTCACGAGACCACTCTTTACCCAACGCATGACGAGAGAGGACTGATCCGGGGGATGAGCGGCGAGCCGCGGAAGTTCGAGCTGAGCATCCCGCAGATCGTGGGCAGCGCCCTGGCGGCGGTGACCGCCGCCGTGGCCGCCTCCTACCTCGGCGTGGCCGGCACGGTGATCGGCGCCGCGGTGGTCAGCATCGCGAGCACCGTCGCCACCGCCGTGTACACGCACTACCTCAAGCGCACCGAAGAACGGGTCAAGCAGCGCACGCTGGTCATCCGCTGGCAGCCCCACGAGCCGGCGCCCGGCGAGCAGAAACCCGACGCCGCGACGCCCGGCGCCGGAACGCCGGACTCCGCGACCACCGACGCCCCGACGCCCGACGCCCCGACGCCCGACGCCCCGACGCCCGACGCCACGACGGAGGGCGGTAGCAGGGAGACGACGCTCGTGATGCCGGTCGCCGAGCAGCCGCGGCGCAGGGTCTCGTGGGTGAAGGTGGCGGGCGCCGCGGTGATCGTGTTCGCGGTCAGCATGGGCGGCATCCTCGCCTACCAGGGCATCACCCGGCAGACCCTGCACGAGCAGGTCACCGGCAAGGTCCCGCACCAGGCGCGGGTGCAGCACGAGCCGCCGTCCCGGCAGGAGGTTCGCGTGCCGTCGCACGACACACCGCAGCCGACCGTCACGTACGGGCCGTCGAAGCCGTCACCCACGCCGACGCCCACTCCCAGCAGGAGCGCGGACGCGGGGGAGACCCCGCCGCCGAGCGGCCGGCCCACGGAGGAGCCGGAGCCGCAGCGGAGCGACGACGTGGTGGAGCCGTCGCACGAGGCCACGAGCCCGCCGCCGCTGGAAGAACGGCCCGGCGACATGGAAGAGGCGCCGACGCCCACCGCGCCGTCCGTGCCGCAGGAGGAGCAGACCGGCCCCGGCACACCCCAGCGCTAACCGAGCACCGCCTCCAGGTACGCGTTCCCGAACAGGCGGTCAGGGTCGAGGCGGTCGCGCAGGGTGGTGAAGTCGGCGAAGCGGGGATACACCCCGGCCAGGTACGCGGCGTCCCGGGTGTGCAGCTTGCCCCAGTGCGGGCGGCCGTCCAGCCGGGTCATGATCTCCTCGACGCCCGCGAAGTACGCCGGGTGGGGCGTCGGCCGGTAGACGTGGCAGGCGACGTACGCCGACGGCCGCCCGTACGCGGTGGACAGCCAGGCGCCGGAGGGCGGCGTGACGCGGACCTCCACCGGGAAGCTGATCTTCCAGTCCATCCGGTCGATCAGGTCGCGCGTCTCGCGCAGGGCCTGGCCGAGGTGTTCACGCGGGATGGCGTACTCCATCTCGAGGAAGCGCACGTCGCGCCGGGAGGTGAAGACCTTGTACGAGGCGTCCGCCCACGCGGAGTCGCCGAGCGCGGCGGCGCTGACGGCGTTGATGTGGGGGATCAGGCCCGGTAATCGGGCGCCGAGGGCGCAGGCGGCGCCGAAGACGGTGTTCTCCAGGAAGACGGTGTCGCGCCAGTGCGCGAACGCCCCCGGCGGCCGGGCCGGCCCCGGGTGCCGGTCGGCGGTCTTGACCAGGCACGCGTCGGTGTGCGGCAGCCAGAAGAAGTCGAGGTGCTCGTGGGTGGAGGTCAGCTCGTCCAGTGAGGCGAGGATCTCGCCGAGGGCCATCCTGCGCCGCCGGTGCCGCAGCAGGAACGCGGGCTCCACCCGGAAGGTCACGGCTGTCAGCACGCCCAGCGCGCCCAGCCCCACGCGGGCGGCGTCGAAGAGGTGGTCGCCCGGCGCGGCGGTCGCCACGGAGCCGTCGGCGAGCACCAACTCCAGCTCGGCCACCTGGTCGGCGAGGCCGCCGCTGTCGCGCCCGGTGCCGTGGGTGCCCGTCTGGATGGCGCCGGCGACGGTCTGCTCGGCGATGTCGCCCATGTTCGCCAGGGCCAGGCCGCGTTCGGCGAGCAGGTCGTTCAGCATCCGCAGCGGCGTGCCGGCCGGCACGGTGACGCGGTCGTCCGCGCACGACCTGAGGCCGGTCAGCGCGTCGGGGCGGAGCATGAGGCCGTCGGTGAGGGCCACCCCGGTGAAGGAGTGGCCCGTGCCGACCATGCGGACCCGCCGCCCGGAGGCGGCGGCGTCGCGTACGGCGCGTACGACGTCCTCGACGGAGGACGGCGTGCGCACCTCGGCGGGGGTGCCCGACTGGTTGCGCGACCAGTTCACGAACGCCACGGGCACCTCCAGAGCATCGTTCGGTCAGAGACCGACGATACTCACTGCTCCCAGCCCTCCGGGAGGGGGAAGGCGTCGCCGGGCTCGAGTTTCTCGTCCTTGATCACGTCGGAGACGGTCACGAGGTGGTAGCCCTTGTTCTGCAGGGTCTTGATGAGCGCGGGCATGCCGTCGACCGTCTGCTTCACCCAGTCGTGCATGAGGATGATGCCGTTCGGCTCGGCGACGGCCAGCGTCTGCTTCTGGATGGCGTCGACGTTCTTGAGGCTCCAGTCCTTGGAGCCGGCGGTCCACAGGATCTGCGGCATGTCGAACTGCTCGGCGATCTCCGAGACCCTGACGTCCGTCATGCCGTACGGCGGCCGCAGCAGCTTGGGCTCGACGCCCGCCGCCGCCTTCACCGCGTCCTGGGTCTTCTGGATCTCGTCCTTGATCGTCGCTTCACTGCTCTTGGTGAAGTCGGGGTGCTTGTAGCTGTGGTTGCCGAGCTCGTGCCCCTCGGCCGCCATGCGCTTGACGAACTGCGGGCGGCTCTTCGCATACTGGCCCTCGAGGAAGAACGTCGCCTTGGCGTCGTACTTCTTCAGCGTGTCGAGCAGCGTCCCGGCATACTGGCCGGGGCCGTCGTCGAACGTCAGGGCGAGGCACTTGACCTGGCTGCAGTCGACCGGCTCTTTCTTGGGTGCCTGGGCGAAGGCGGGCGCCGGCGCGAGGGTGACGCAAACAGCCGCAATAGCTAGAAGTGAACTGATTTGTCGGGACATAACTAGTGCTTCCAGTGTGATGGGTGTTGCGAGGGATGTCCCGACGGTAGCGGATCAGCTCTTCGCCGGTGAAGAAGCCTCGGGAAGTCTCAGCAAACTCGAACCTCCGATGCCCACGACCACCGCGAGCAGCGCCGCGCCCAGCGAGAAGGCGAAGGCGTCGGACGCGCCGACGGCCTCGGTGAGCCGGCCGCCCGCCCACGCGCCGATCGCCACGCCGAACCCGATCGCCGTCGATATCCACGCCATGCCCTCGGTGAGCAGCGACGGCGGCACCAGGCGCTCGGTGAGCGAGAAGCCGGTGATGAGGGTGGGCGAGATGGCGAAACCGGCCAGGAACAGCGCGCCCGCCATGATCTTGAGGTCGCTGATGAACACGAGCGGCGCCAGCCCCGCGGCGAACACGCCGAGCGCCCGGACGAACCGGCCGCGCAGCGAGATCTTCCAGTGCCGCGAGCCGAACCACAGCCCCGACACCATCGACCCGCCCGCGAACGCCGCCACCAGGAACCCGGCGGCCGACTTCGCCCCCTCCTCCTCGGCGAAGGCCACGGTGATGAGGTCGACCGACCCGAACACCGCGCCGAGCCCCAGGTAGACGCAGGCCAGCAGGGCGATGCCGGGGATGAGGATGGGCGTGCCGGAGACGGACCTGACGCCCCGGGCGGGCGGCTGCGTACTGCGCTGCGCCGCCAGCGCCAGCGAGCCGATGAACATCGAGACGGTCGCGACGGCCAGCCCCGCGTACGGGTTCACGCCGGTGGCCAGCACCGTGACCAGCGCGGGCCCGGTGACGAAGATGACCTCGTCGATCACCGACTCGAACGCGAACGCGGTGTGCAGCTTGGCCGAGCCGCTGTGGATGTGCGTCCAGCGGGCGCGCACCATCGAGCCGAGCGACAGCGAGCTGGCGCCGACCAGCAGGCCGGTGACGTACAACGTCCAGCCGGGCGCGCCGAGACCGGCGCACAGCATGAGGGAGACCAGCGACAGCGCGTTGACCACGGCGAACGGCGGGATCACCCGGCTCTGCCCGAACCGGTCCACGAGCCTGCCGGTGAGGGGGCCGGCCACGGCGAAGGCCACGTTGGTGACGGCGGCGACCGCGCCCGCGGCGGCGTACGAACCCGTCAGCGTCGAGATCAGCAGGATGATGCCGATGCCCTGCATGGACATCGGCATCCGGCCGAAGAAGCCGGCCAGCACGAAGCCCTTGATGCCGGGCCCGTCGAACAACCCCCGGTAAGGCCCGACCACCCAAGTTCCTCCTTACGTCAGCGACCCAACCTTGGCGCACCGTATGTCCGGAAGGCAAGTCGATAAGCAGGGCTGTGGGTTAACGTGTCCCGAGTGTCCGGTCTTCCCTCGTTCCGAGCGGTCATGCTCATGGTGCTCGCGGTGCTCGCGGTCACGGCGGCGGCGGGAGGCGTGGTCGTCCTCCTGGGCGACGACATGGTCAACACCGCCCAGGAGAACGTGCGCAGGCAACCCCGCGCCCAGCAGCCGGCGTCCCCCAGGCTCGACCAGATCGTGCCGACCGCCCAGCCGGTGCAGGACTTCGGTCAGGGCGGTCCCGGGGTCACCGTGACGCCGCCGCGCGTGCTCGCCGTCGCCGGCGGCACGGTGCCCGAGCAGACCAGGCACCGGCTCGCGCAGCTGACGCACGTCCAGAAGGCGGTCGTGGTGGACGCGGGCGCGGTCAAGATGTCGGGCACGGCCCTGAACCTGCTGGCCGTCGACCCGGCCGAGTTCCGCTCCTGGACGCCGCAGCCGGTCGCCGACGAGCCCGCCGTGTGGAGCGCGCTGGCCCGGGGCGAGCTGGTGGCCGACACCTCCGCGATGCGCAGGTTCGGGCTGATCCTCGGCGCGATGTACCAGGTGGACGGCGGCCCCCGGCTGCGCGCCGCCGCCTCTGCGCCGCTCGGGCTGCCCGGCGTGGACGGCGTGATCAGCGCCGACCTCGGCAGGTCGCTCGGGTTCGCGCCGGACGTCGCGGTGCTGCTGCACGGCAAGCCCGGCGCGATCAGCGAGGCCAAGGTGCGCAAGCTGCTCGGCAAGGGCGCCCAGGTCGTCATGCTGGACGCTTCCGAGCGCGCCGCCAAGCAGCGGCAACCTCAGCAGCCTCAGGTCAGCGTGGGCCGCCCGTCCAGTTACCTGGACCTGTACAAGGCCGCCGCCACCCGCTGCCCCGGCCTGTCATGGACGGTGCTGGCCGCGATCGGGCAGGTCGAGAGCAGCCACGGGCGCAACAACGGCCCGTCGAGCGCGGGCGCGCTCGGGCCGATGCAGTTCATGCCCGCCACCTGGAAGCACTACGGCGTCGACGGTGACGGGGACGGCAAGAAGGACATCTGGAGCCCGTACGACGCCGTGCCCGGCGCCGCCAACTATCTGTGCGCCAACAAGGCGGGCGAGGGCGGCGAGCGCCTGCGCAAGGCGATCTGGTTCTACAACCACTCCTGGGACTACGTGAACAAGGTGATGGGCATCGCCGACGCGTACGCGCGTACCTACGCCTGAGGGCGGCGGCGGGGCGGCGGGCAGCAGGTGAGGGGACACGGCACCGGCTCCGGCTCGTCCATCAGCTCGCGCACCATCTGGACGAACCGCGGGTGCGTGCCGGCCGTCGCCGCGCGCTCCATCGGCAGGCCGAGCTCGTCGGCCACCGCCCTGGCCTCGGTGTCGAGGTCGTAGACGACCTCCATGTGGTCGGAGACGAAGCCGATCGGCACCAGCACCACGGACTGAGCGCTGACCTTGCGCAGATGGTCGCAGACGTCGGGCTCCAGCCACGGCACCTGCGGCGGGCCGCTGCGCGACTGCCACACCAGGTCCCACGGCTCGGTGCGGCCGAGCGCCTGGTTGACCAGCTCGCAGCTCCTGCGCAGCTGCGCTTCGTACAGGCCGCCGGACGGGCCGGCGGTCTCGGCCATGGAGACGGGGATGCTGTGGGCGGTGAACACCAGCCGGGCGTCGTCGCGGCCGAGCCGCTCCAGCGCGGCGCGGGTGTGGTCGGCCATCGCGGCCACGAAGCCGGGGTGGTCGCCGTAGTGGCGCATCTTGACCAGCTCGGGACCGCCCTCGACGGAGATCCGCGCGATGTCCTCGTAGTACTGGCGGCAGCTGGAGTAGCCGGCGAACGCCGAGGTGGCGAAGACCGCGGCCTTCCTGACACCGTCGGCCTTCATCCGGCGGACGGTGTCCTCCCCGAAGGGATGCCAGTTGCGGTTGCCCCAGTAGACCGGGACGCCGGCCACCGGGCGCAGCGCCTCCACGAGGTCGCGGTTCTGCTGGTTGATCGGGCTGATCCCGCCGAAGCCCAGGTAGTGCTCGGCCACGTCGAGCAGCCGCTCGCGCGGCACGCCGCGCCCGCGCACGACGTTCTCCAGGAAGGGCATCACGTCGTCGGGGCCCTCGGGGCCGCCGAACGACAGGACCAGCAAGGCGTCGTAATTTCCCACGTGACCACCCTATTCGCGCGAGGGCACGGTTCCCGCAGCGAGGAGGAGGCCAGGCGATGCGGCCGGTCTGTAGCGCGCGGTAGGTTCGGTCGAGTGAGCGCATTCAACGACATTCGTGACTACGTGGCCATCCCCCGGGTCCTCTCACTGCGGCTCTCGCCCGATGGCTCCAGGCTGATCTCGACCGTCCAGTCCCTGAACCCCGACGGCAAGTCGTACGGCACCGCCCTGTGGGCCGTGCCCGTCGACGCCGAGCCGTACCGGCTGACGCGCTCCGCGAAGGGTGAGTCGGCGGCCGTGTTCACCGCCGCCGGTGACGTGCTGTTCACCTCGGCGCGCCCCGACCCCACCGCCAAGGACTCCTCCGACGAGGTGCTCTCCCTGTGGTTGCTGCCGCGCGCCGGCGGTGAGGCCCGCCAGGTGGCGACCAGGCCCGGCGGCATCGGGGCCGTGCGCACCGCCGGTGACGTGGTGGTGTTCGTCTCGGATGTGCTCGACGGCGAGGAGGCGGCCGAGGCGGACAAGCGCAAGGCCCGCAAGGACGCCGGGATCAGCGCGATCCTGCACGAGGGTTACCCGGTGCGCTACTGGGACCACGACCTCGGGCCCGGCCGGCCCCGGCTGTTCGCCGCCCGCCTCGGCGACGACCGGCTGGAGGACGTGCGCGACCTGACGCCCGACGCGGGAGACGCGCTGCGCGAGGGCTCGTTCGAGCTGACACCCGACGGCTCCACCGTGATCGCCACGTGGCGTACGTACCTGCCGAAGGGCGAGTGGCGCACCGACCTGGTGCTCATCGACATGGCCACCGGCGAGCGGCGGGTGCTGCTCACCGACGAGGCCCACGACTTCGAGGGCCCGCTGGCCGTCTCGCCCGACGGGGCCAGGCTCGCCTGCGCCCGCGACCGCCGTACCGGCCTGGAGGTCTCCACGCGCAGCGAGCTGTGGATCGCCGACCTCGCCACCGGGGAGGGCGCCGCGTACGCGCCCGACCTGTTCCCGTCGGACGTCACGTGGGCGCCTGACTCCTCGTCCGTCTACCTCGCGGCCGACCACCAGGGCCGCCGCCCCGTCTTCCACGTGCCGCTGGACGGCGGCGAGGTGCGCAGGCTCACCGGCGACCACGGCGCCTACCTCGGCCTCGGCGCCTCTCCCGACGGCCGCTTCGTCTACGCCCTGCGCAGCGCCGTCGACCTGGCCCCCGGCCCGGCCCGCATCGACGTGGCCGACGGCGAGATCACCGACCTGCCCTCGCCCGCGCCGCGCCCGCAGGTGCCCGGCACGCTCACCGAGATCTCCGTCACCACCGACGACGGCGCCACCGTGCGCGGCTGGCTCGCCCTGCCGGAGGGCGCCTCGGCCGCCGACCCGGCGCCGTTCGTGCTGTTCATCCACGGCGGCCCGATCGGCTCGTGGAACGACTGGCAGTGGCGCTGGCAGTCGTGGATCCTGGCCCAGCACGGGTACGCCGTCCTGCTGCCCGATCCGTGCCTGTCCACCGGCTACGGCCAGGAGATGATCGACCGCGGCTGGGGAAACTGGGGCCCGCGCACCCAGGCCGATCTCGACGCGATCGTCGACGCGGCCCTGGCCAGGGACGACATCGACAGCGAGCGCATCGCCGCGATGGGCGGCTCGTTCGGCGGCTACATGGCCAACTGGTTCGCCGGCCACACCGACCGCTACAAGTGCATCGTCACCCACGCCTCGCTGTGGAACCTCGACCAGTTCGCCGGCACCACCGACGCCGCGATGTTCTGGCAGCGCGAGTTCGGCGCGCCAGGCTCGGAGCGGTACGCGCTGCTGTCCCCGCACCAGTCGCTCGACAAGATCACCACCCCGCTGCTCGTCATCCACGGCGACAAGGACTACCGCGTGCCGATCGGCGAGGCGCTGCGGTTGTGGTGGGACCTGCGGCGCACCGAGGTCGACGCGAAGTTCCTCTACTTCCCCGACGAGAACCACTGGATCCTCAAGCCCGGCAACATCGTCGCCTGGTACGAGACCGTTCTCGCCTTCCTCGGCCGGCACGTGCTCGGCCAGGAGTGGAAGCGCCCGGACTCGGTGGCCTGATGACGGATTTCCTGAGCCTGGCCGAGGACATCGCCCGTGAGGCGGGAGACATGCTGCTCGCCAAGCGGCCCACGATGTCCCGGGAGATCGAGACCAAGTCCAGCCCGACCGACGTCGTCACCGCGCTGGACAAGGCCTCGGAAGAGCTCATCCGCGAACGCGTCCTGGCCGCCCGCCCCGGCGACCGCATCCTCGGCGAGGAAGGGGGCGAGGAGCCCGGCGACTCCGATGTCCGCTGGGTCGTCGACCCCATCGACGGCACCGTCAACTTCCTGTACGGCCTGCCCGAATGGGCGGTGTCGATCGCCGTCGAGGTGAAGGGCGAGGTCGTCGCCGGAGTCGTCAACGTGCCGGCCCGCGGCGAGGTCTACACCGCGGCGCTCGGCCGGGGCGCCTGGCTCGGCGACACCCGGCTGCACTGCAACACCGGGGTGCCGCTCGACCGCGCGCTGGTCGCGACCGGGTTCGGCTACTCCGCGACCCGGCGCGCGGTGCAGGGCGAGGTGGTGGCGAAGGTGCTGACCCGCGTGCGCGACATCAGGCGCGGCGGCTCGTGCGCCATCGACCTGTGCTCGCTCGCGGCCGGCCGGGTGGACGCCTACTACGAGCGCGGCATCAACCCGTGGGACTACGCCGCGGCCGGCCTGGTCGCCACCGAGGCGGGGGCCCGGCTCGGCGGGTTGCACGGCAGGCCGGTCAGCCCGTCGTTCGCGGTGTGCGCCGCCCCCGGGTTGTTCGAGCAGCTGCACGACCTGCTGGCCTCGCTCGACCCCGAACGCGACGCCTGACCCGCGCAGACAGCGCAAACGGCCGGAGCCGAGGAGGGCTCCGGCCGTTTCTCGTGTGGTCAGCGGGGCAACGGAATACCGTGATCGTCGGCCAGCCGTCGCAGGTCCTCGATCTCGGCGGTGAGCGTGTCGGCGAGATAGTCGTCGCCGGTGCTACGGGCCTCTCGGAGGCCCTTGTAAGCCTGGTCGAGGCGGTGTTCGATCGTGGTCGTGAACTCGCCCATCTCACCTACTCTCTCCGGGTCGTTCCGTATGGGGGCGAAGTCATCCCCATTGCCGGATCATGCCCGGCCGATGGGTGTTCCGCAGGCATACCCCGGGTGCTCGCCCCCCGAAACATGAATTTCCGCGCCGTCTGCCTCACCGTCGCGTCACCCACCCGTGGACATGCCTTACCGTGCGCTTATCGGCGCTGTGGCCACAATGAGTCACCAGAATCGGAGAGAGGTGTTCCAGGCGTGCGCGTGCTGGTGGTGGAGGATGAGCGGGTGCTCGCCGACGCGATCGCGACGGGTCTGCGGCGTGAGGCCATGGCGGTCGACGTGGCGTACGACGGCGGGGGCGCCCTTGAGCGGACCTCGTACATCGACTACGACGTGATCGTGCTGGACCGCGACCTGCCGGTGGTGCACGGCGACGAGGTGTGCCGGCGGCTGGTGGAGCAGCGCTCCGCCTCTCGGATCCTCATGCTGACCGCCTCCGGCGACGTGGACGACAAGGTGGAGGGGCTCGGCCTGGGGGCCGACGACTACCTGGCCAAGCCGTTCGTGTTCATCGAGCTGGTCGCACGGATCCGGGCGCTCGGCCGCCGCTCCGCGCCCCCGCTGCCGCCCGTCCTGGAGCGGGCCGGGATCCGGCTCGACCCGGGCAAGCGGCTCGTGGAGCGCGACGGCAAGGAGATCGTGCTCACCAAGAAGGAGTTCGCGGTCCTGGAGGAGCTGATGCGCGCGGAAGGCGCCGTCGTCAGCCAGGAGGACCTGCTCGACAAGGCATGGGACGAGAACATCGACCCCTTCACCAACGTGGTGCGGGTGACGATGATGACGTTGCGGAAGAAGCTGGGCGAACCTCAGGTGATCGAGACGGTGCCCGGCGTGGGGTACAAGTTGTGAGTCAGTTGTGAGTCAGGGGCCAGAACGACAGGCCGGGCCGACCCATCCGATGATCAGCCCGCATTCGGCCAGGAAGGCGACCCGCGTGCAGGAACCGCCGCCGCCCAGCGGCCCGCCCGCCTGGGACGGTCCGCCCCCGCCGGGAAGGCTGCCGCAGCGCACGGCGATGGAACGGGTCAAGGAGCTGCCCGGGAAGGTCAGCATCCGGTGGCGGCTCACCGTGACCTACGGCGCGCTGGTGTTCGTGGCCGCGGGGGCGCTGATATTCGTCATGTACTTCGTCGTCGGCAACACGATCGGCACCGTCTGGCCCGATCTCGCGACGCGGGGCATCGATCCCATCGACGCGGCGATCATGCAGGCCCAATGGGCCGACGCCAAGCAGTTGACGGTCGTCAAGGCGCGTGACGTGCTCCTGCAGAACAGCTTTCTCGCGCTGCTCGGAGTCGGGATCCTGGCGCTCATCATCGGCTACATCGTGGCCGACCGCGCGATGCGGCCCGTGGCGCAGATGACCTCCGCGGCGCGCAAGCTCTCCGAGAGCACGCTCGCCCACCAGCGCATCGCCCTCGAAGGCCCCAACGACGAGCTGAAGGAGCTGGCCGACACCTTCGACGCCATGCTCACCCGGCTCAACGTCGCCTTCGACACCCAGCGCAGGTTCGTGGCCAACGCCTCCCACGAGCTGCGCACCCCCCTCACCATCAACCGGACGGTGCTGGAGATCGCGCTGTCCGATCCGCAGGCGTCGGAGGACCTCAAGGCGCTCGGCCGTACCCTGCTCGAGGTCAACGCGCGCAACGAGAAGCTCATCGAGGGTCTGCTGCTGCTCGCCAGGAGCGAACGCGAGCTCGCCGTGCGCAAGCCGCTCGACGTCCGCGAGGTCGCCCAGACGGCGGTGGAACAGGTGCTGCCCTTCGCCGAGGAACACGGCGTCACGCTGACCACCGATCTGGTCAGCGCGCCTACCATAGGCGATCCGGTGCTCTTGGAGCGCTCCGTCAGCAACCTCCTTGAGAACGCGGTGAAGTACAACATTCCCGAAAACGGAAAAGTCTGGATCCGTACGGGAATGGCGGACGGTGCCTTGGTTGTTCAGGTGGCCAACACGGGACAACACGTTCCGGCGTACGAGGTGAACAGCCTCTTCGAGCCGTTCAGGAGGCTCCATGCGGACCGCGTGGATTCGGCCAAGGGAGCGGGGCTGGGGTTGTCCATCGTCCGTGCGGTGGTGCAGGCACACGGTGGAAATGTGGCCGCGGTGCCACGTGACGGGGGAGGGCTTGTCGTGACCATGAGGCTGCCGAGCCGCTGACATGGATACCGCTGGTGCTTCGTCTGCGTGTTGATGTACGGGGGGCGTCTCGTTCTCGCCGCACATGTGGTTGGATGTGCCGTCGAACACGGTGGAGCATGACGCCAAGGCTGTGGGTTTCGCCATATTTGGCTAACCATTGCCATCGGCGGCACGCGCTGACGTGTTGGGAGGTTCGTTGTCCGTTCCCGCGGGGTACCGATGGGAAATCTCCGTGGCGGAACGGGCACAAGACGGGTCTCCCGGACGTTAGAAGACGCGCGACGAGCGCGACGACATATAGATGAGGGGGATGGAGTAAGCACAATGGCTACCGACTACGACAGCCCGCGCAAGACAGACGACGACCTGGGTGAGGACAGCCTGCAGGAGCTGCAGGCGCGGCGCACCGACAAGTCGTCCGGCAGCATCGACATCGACGAGACCGACCTGGCCGAGTCGCTGGAGCTGCCCGGTGCGGATCTGTCGAACGAAGAGCTCTCCCTGCGGGTGATCCCCCGTCAGGCCGACGAGTTCACCTGCGCGCGCTGCTTCCTGGTGCATCACCGGAGCCAGCTGGCCTCCGAGAAGAACGGTCAGCAGGTCTGCCGGGAGTGCGCCGCCTGACGATGGGGCGAAGGAGCTCGGGGCCGCAAAGCCCTGAGCGATCGCGACCACAGGACGGAGGCATCGCGTGGCGGAACCAGGCAAAGACCACCAGACGGGCAATGAGATCGCCGACCCCGATCGCGAGGTCGGCGAGCTCGTAGGCAGGCTTGCCGAGCCCGGCGAGCTCGAGCCGGCCGAGCGGCGCAGGCTGCTCGGCCGACTAGCCCAGACGCTGTCCGAGGGCGCGAAGAGGGCCCGGCAGAACGGCGCCGGACGCGGACGCTGGCTGGCCGACGTCTTCCTCAACATCGCGCCGCGCATCCCCATCAGAGACTTGCACACGCTCTCCGAGCACCACCACGGGCTCACCGGCGAGCAACTCGCCGACGACCTGGTGCGCACCGCCCAGAGAGGCACGATGACCGTCGGCGCCCTCGGCGGAGCGCTGGCCGCGGCCGAGTTCGCGGCGCCACCCCTCCTGCTCTCCGCCCCCGCCCAGCTCGTCGCCGAGACCATCGTCGTCGCCGCCATCGAGGTCAAGCTCCTGGCCGAGCTGCACGAGGTCTACGGTGTCCGCGTCGACGGCACCGGCACCCAGCGCGCGATCGTCTTCGCCTCCGCCTGGGCCAAGCAGCGCGGCATCGACCCGCTCGCTCCCGCGTCCGTCTCCCTCGCCCTCGGCGCCGCCACCAAGACCGCCGTGCGCAACCGCCTGATGCGGACGCTGGGCCGCCACCTGACCACGTTCGGCCCGTTCCTCACCGGCGCCGTCGCGGGCGGCGCGCTCAACCGCATGGCCACCAAGAAACTGGCGCAGGCGGTCCGCGACGACCTGCGCGTCAAGCTGCCGCCGGCGGCGAGCCGCCCCGAGGTCGAGCCCGGTTAGACCCGCAGCCCGCCGAAGGCCATCTTCAGCAGCGCGTCGGCCAGGTCGTCGGCCGAGGCCCCGCGCGCCGGCTGGTACCACTCGCTGATCGAGGTGACGGCGCCGAACAGCAGCCGCGTCACCAGCGCCGGATCCACGTCAGGCCGGATGCCGCCCTCCGCGGCCGCCTCGGTGACCAGGCGGCCGATGAACCGGTCGAACTCCCGCCGCCGCTCCAGCGCCGCCTGCTCGGTGCCGCTGTTGCCGCGCACCCGCAGCAGCAGCGTGACGTACGGCAGCCGGTCGACGAGGATGCGCACGCTCTGCCGGACCACCCACTCCAGGCGTTCGATGGCCGAGCCCGTGGCCGCGCGCTCGTCGGCCATCAGCTCGAACAGCCCGTCCAGCGCCCGGTCGAGGGCCCGCGCGAGCAGCTGCTCCTTGCCCGGCACGTGGTAGTAGATCGCCGACTTGGTCACGCCGAGCGCCCTGGCCAGGTCCTCCATGCTCGTCCCGTCGTAGCCGCGCTCGTTGAAGACGCCCACGGCGATGGAGAGCACCGACTCCGGGTCGTGCCCCCGCTTGCGGTGACGGGTGGGGGTTGGGGTGGCCATGTCGTCAATTATCCCGCTTGTCGATGACTCGTTTGAGCTTGCCCACCGACCGCTCCAGCGTCTCCGGGTCCACCACCTCGACCTCGACGCTCACACCGACGTTCTCCTTGACCGTCCGGCGCAGCGCCTCGCCCGCCGCGATCCGGTCGCCGCGGAAGCCGGGGCGCGCCTCCACGCGTACCGTCATCACGTCGAGCCGCCCCGGGCGCGTCAGATGGAGCTGGAAGTGCGGCGACAGCCCCTCCGTGCGCAGCACCAGCTCCTCGACCTGCGTCGGGAACACGTTCACGCCGCGCAGGATGATCACGTCGTCGGTACGCCCGGTCACCCGCGCCATGCGCCGGAACGCCGGCCGGGCGGTGCCGGGCAGCAGCCTGGTCAGGTCGCGCGTGCGGTAGCGGATGACCGGCATCGCCTCCTTGGTGAGGCTCGTCAGCACCAGTTCCCCTCCGTCCGCGGGCTCCCCGGTGAACGGGTCGACGGTCTCCGGGTAGAAGTGGTCCTCCCAGACGTGCAGGCCGTCCTTGGTCTCGACGCACTCGCTCGCCACGCCGGGGCCCATCACCTCCGACAGGCCGTAGATGTCGACGGCGTGCAGGTCGAAGCTCTCCTCGATCTCCGCGCGCATCTCCTCCGTCCACGGCTCGGCCCCGAAGATCCCGATGCGCGGGGACGACTCCCGAGGGTCGAGCCCCTGCGCGGCGAACTCCTCCAGCAGGGCCAGCAGGTACGACGGCGTCATCATCACGATGTCGGGCCGCAGGTCGGCGATGAGGCGCACCTGCCGGGGCGTCATGCCGCCCGAGACCGGCACCACCGTGCAGCCCAGCCGCTCGGCCCCGTAGTGCGCGCCGAGCCCCCCGGTGAACAGCCCGTAGCCGTAGGCCACGTGCACGATGTCGCCGGGCCGCCCGCCGGAGGCGCGGATCGAGCGGGCCACCAGGTCCGCCCAGACGTCGATGTCCCGCTTCGTGTAGCCGACCACGGTGGGGGTGCCGGTGGTGCCGCTGGAGGCGTGGATGCGCATCACCCGCTCCCGCGGCACGGCGAACATCCCGTACGGGTAGCAGCCGCGTAAGTCCTCCTTCGTGGTGAACGGGAACGACGCCAGGTCGCCGAGCGACCGGCAGTCCGACGGGTGCACGCCCGCCTCGTCGAACGTGCGCCGGTAGAGCGGCACGTTGGCGTAGGCGTGCGCGAGCGTGCGCTGGAGGCGTTCGAGCTGCAGCGCCGTGAGCTCGTCGCGGGACACGCGCTCGACCGGGTCGAGCTCCTGCGGCGCGGGGGGATCGCCGAGTCTCATCTCCACCCTCGTCCCGGTTCCCTGCGACCGCGAGATGCGACGCGCGCTCCGCGGCGCAGGTCTCCCTTGTCTACTGACCGAATGTTCGGTAAACACTTCAACGTCCGGACGATCCCTGTCAAGAGGGTGAAGATGATGTTCGAGCAGCACCGCGAGACCCTGGAGAAGGCGCTGGCGGCCATCGCCGAGCGCGGCCACTGGAGCGCCTTCCCCGAGTCGCCGAGCCCGCGCGTCTACGGCGAGGGGGCCGCCGAGCGGGGCAGGGAGGCGTTCGAGGCGCTGCTCGGCAGGCGGTTCCCGCTCGACCAGCCGGGCGCGGGCGCGTGGATCGGGGCCGAGCGCTCGCCGTACGGGATGGACCTGGGCGTCACCTATCCCGAGCCGGCGGTGGAGGAGCTGGTCGCGGCGGCGCGGGCGGCGATGCCGGCCTGGCGCGACGCCGGGCCGCGGGCCCGCGCGCTCACCTGCGTCGAGATCGTCCAGCGGATCAACCGGCGCAGCTTCGAGCTGGCCGACGCGGTGCGGCACACGACCGGGCAGGCGTTCGTCATGGCCTTCCAGGCCGGTGGGCCGCACGCGCAGGACCGCGCCCTGGAGGCCGTCGCGTACGGCTACGCCGCCATGACCGCCTCGGCCGACGCCGCCCGCTGGGAGAAACCGGCCAAGGGCGAGCCGCTGGTCATGGACAAACGCTTCACGGTGGTGCCGCGCGGGGTCGCGCTGGTGGTCGGCTGCAACACGTTCCCGACCTGGAACGCCTACCCGGGACTGTTCGCCTCCCTGGTCACCGGCAACCCGGTGATCGTCAAACCGCACCCGCGGGCCGTGCTGCCGCTCGCCATCACCGTCCAGGTCGCCCGCGAGACGCTGGCGGAGGCCGGATTCGACCCCTCGCTCGTGTCGCTGGCCGCCGAGGAGGGGCAGGGCCTGGCCACCGCGCTCGCCACCCATCCCGCCGTCCGCGTCGTCGACTTCACCGGCTCCACCGAGTACGGCGAGTGGCTGGAGCACCACGCCCGCCAGGCCCTGGTGCACACCGAGAAGGCCGGGGTGAACACGGTCGTCATCGACTCCACCGACTCCTGGCGGGGCATGCTCGGCAATCTGGCGTTCTCGCTGTCGCTCTACAGCGGCCAGATGTGCACCGCGCCACAGAACGTCCTCGTCCCCGCCGGCGGCATCGAGACCGACGAGGGGCACAAGAGCTTCGACGAGGTGGCCTCCGGGCTCGCCGCCGCGGTCGGCCGGCTGCTCGGCGACGACGCCCGCGCGGTCGAGCTGACCGGCGCCCTGGTCAATCCCGGCGTGCTCGCCCGGGTGGAGGGCGCGCCGTCGCTGGGCGAGGTGGTGCTGGAGTCGCGGGCGGTCAAGCACCCGGAGTTCCCGGACGCGGTGATCCGGACACCGGTGATTGTGCGGGTGGATCAAGAAAAATCCGATATTTACGGACGCGAGCATTTCGGGCCGATCTCGTTCCTCATCCCCACCGGATCGACCCAGGAGAGCCTCGACGTGCTCCGCCGCACGATCACCGCCCGCGGCGCGCTCACCGCCTCCGTCTACTCCACCTCCGCCGGCGTGCTCGACGAGGCCGAACGCGCCGCGCTCGACGCGGGCGTCAACCTGTCGTGCAACCTCACCGGCGGCGTCTACGTCAACCAGTCGGCCGCGTTCAGCGACTACCACGGCACGGGCGCGAACCCCGCCGCCACGGCCTCGCTCACCGACCCCGGCTACGTCGCGGGCCGTTTCCACGTGGTGCAGTCCCGGCGACCGGCCTGAGGAGGAGGCGCTCATGAAGGTAGCGGTCATCGGCGGTGGCCGCATGGGCTCCGGGATCGCGCAGGTCTTCCTCGTCAGGGGCGACCATGTCACCGTCCAGGAGCCGCTCGCGGAGCAGGCGCGGCGGCGCATCGCCGACGGGCTGGCCGTCGCCGCGTCCAAGGGCCTGGCCGACCCTGACGAGGCCCTGGCCAGGCTCACCATGGACGCCGTGCCCGCCGACGCCGAGCTGGTGGTCGAAGCGGTGCCCGAGGACGCCGCGCTCAAGATCCGCATCCTGGCCGAGGCCGAGGCGCGCCTTTCCCGTGACGCCCTGCTGGCCAGCAACACCAGCTCGCTGTCCATCGCCGAGCTGGCCGCCGCGCTCGACCGCCCGGAACGCCTCATCGGGCTGCACTTCTTCAACCCGGTGCCCGTCCAGCGCCTGGTGGAGATCGTCGTCACCGCCGCCACGCCGCCCGACGTGCTGGAACGGGCGCGGCGGGTCGTGGCCGGCCTCGGCAAGACGGGCGTCGTGGTCAACGACTCGCCCGGGTTCACCACCAGCCGGCTCGGCGTGCTGCTCGGCCTGGAGGCGATCCGCATGGTGGAGGAGGGCGTGGCCTCCGCCGAGGACATCGACACGGCCATGACCCTCGGCTACGGCCACCCGATGGGCCCGCTCAGGCTCGGCGACCTGGTCGGGCTCGACGTCCGGCTGGCCATCGCCGAATACCTGCACGCCAAGCTCGGGCCCCGGTTCGAGCCGCCCGGGCTGCTGCGCGAGAAGGTGGCCGCCGGCGAGCTGGGGCGCAAGAGCGGCAAGGGATTCTACGCATGGTGAGCACGTTCTGATCATCGGGCAGAGAGGAGGAGCGATGGCCAAGCCGTTCGCCTCGTCGGCGGATCTCAGCGAGAAGCGGCAGTCCCTGGAGGTGCTCGCCGACGGCGTCTACGCGCTCACGGCCGAGGGCGACCCCAACGTGGGCGCGATCGAGGGCGAGGACTTCCTCGTCTGCTTCGAGGCGCTCGCCACACCGGTGGCCGCGCGGGCGTGGCTGGCCAGGCTGCGCGAGCACACCGGCAAGCCGGTCCGGTATCTGGTGCTGTCGCACTACCACGCGGTCAGGGTGCTCGGCGCCTCGGCGTTCGGCGCCGACGTGATCGTGGCGCACGAGAAGACCCGCGAGCTGATCGCCGAGCGCGGCGAGCAGGACTGGGCCAGCGAGTACGCCCGCATGCCACGCCTGTTCAAGGAGCCCGGGTCGATCCCC
Source organism: Nonomuraea terrae (assembly GCF_004348995.1). GTDB lineage: Bacteria > Actinomycetota > Actinomycetes > Streptosporangiales > Streptosporangiaceae > Nonomuraea > Nonomuraea terrae. The sequence continues at coordinate 11,737 of NZ_SMKQ01000096.1, read as the reverse complement.
GGGCTGACGTGGCCGACGGCGACGTTCAGCGACCGGTTCACCATCGACCTGGGCGGCGGCCGCGGCGACCTGGTGCTGCAGTACTGCGGCCGCGGCCACACCGAGGGCGACCTGGTCGCCTGGCTGCCGGAGCGGCGCGTCCTGTTCGCCGGTGACCTGGTCGAGTCGCAGGCCGCCCTCTACACCGGCGACGCCTTCCACCGCGACTGGGCCTCCGCGACGCTCGACCGGGTGGCGTCGTTCGGGGCCGAGACGCTGGTCGGCGGCAGGGGAGCGGTGGCCAGGGGGAAGGACGGCGTGGCGGCGGCCATCGGGCAGACGCGCGACTTCCTGACGGTGATGCTGCGCGAGGCCGGCGCGGCCGATTCGCTGAAGGAGGCGTTCGCACGCACGCACCGGGCCCTGGCGCCCCGTTACGGCTCCTGGCCGATCTTCGAGCACTGCCTGCCGTTCAACGTCTCCCGCCTCTGGGACGAGCTGCACGGGATCGAACGTCCGCGCGTGTGGACGGCCGAACGCGACCGCCAGGTCTGGAACGAGCTGCAGTCATGAGGCGCGAGACCGACGCCCAGGTCATCGTGATCGGGGCCGGGCCCGTTGGGCAGAGCGCCGCGCTGCTGCTGGCCCGGTGGGGGATCCAGGTGCTGGTGCTGGACCAGCGGCCGGCCCGCGGCCGGAGCGGGTCGAAGTCGATCTGCCAGCAGCGCGACGTGCTCGACATCTGGGCCGCCGCGGGCGCGGGCAAGATCGCCGAGGAGGGCCTGGCGTGGACCACCGCCCGCACCTACTACCGCGACCGCGAGCTGTCGTCCTGGTCGTTCGAGGACGACGGCACACTGCCGGCGTGCGTGAACATCTCGCAGAGCCGTACGGAACAGATCCTCGACGAGATCATCGCCGGACAGCCGCTCATCGAGGTCCGCTGGGACCACGAGGTGACCGGGCTGACACAGGACTCCTCCGGGGTCAGCGTGCGCTGCGGCCAGCGGGTGTTGCGGGCGCCGTACGTGCTGGCCTGCGCGGGGGCGCGGGCGCAGGGGGTGCGCTCGGCGGCCGGGGTGGCCTTCGCGGGGGAGTCGTTCGACGACCAGTTCCTCATCTGCGACATCAAGGCGGAGCTGCCCGGCTGGGAGGACGAGCGGCGCTTCTACTTCGATCCGGTGTGGAACCCGGGTCGGCAGGTGCTCATCCATCCGTGTCCGGGGGGCACGTACCGGATCGACTGGCAGATCGCGCCCGACTTCATCCCGACAAAGGATGACATCGCGCGGAAGGTCCGGCAGATCATCGGAGACCGGCCGTACGAGCTGCTCTGGCACAGCACCTACCGCTTCCACGCGCGCCTGGCCTCGCGGATGCGCTCCGGGCGGGTGCTGCTGGCGGGCGACTGCGCCCACCTGCTGGCGCCGTTCGGGGCGCGGGGCCTCAACTCCGGCGTGGCCGACGCCGAGAACGCGGCCTGGAAGCTGGCGTTCGTGCTCAACGGCTGGGCGGGGGAGGGGCTGCTGGAGTCGTACCACGCCGAGCGGCACGCGGCGGCGCGCGAGAACATCGAGGTCACCGCGGCCACCATGCGCTTCCTGGTGCCGCGCACCGTCGAGGAGCGGATGCGCCGGCGGGCCGTGCTGGAGGGCGGCCGGATCGCCGAGGTCGACTCCGGCCGCTTCGCCGAACCGTTCTGGTACGTCGACTCGCCGCTGACCACGCCCGAGCCGTCACGCCCGTTCCGCGGCCGGCCGCCCAAGGGCGCGTCGTGCGAGCCCGCGCCGGGCGTGATCCTCCCTGACGTGGCGCTTCCCGGGGGCAGATTGCGCGAGTCGTGCCGGGACGGATTCCTCGTTCTCCTGGGCGATATGTGCGATTCGAGTTTGTTTGTGCAGGTCTTGGGCAAGGTCATTACGGCGCCGCTCGCCGTTCGCGGGCTCGCGGAGATAGATGGGACTGGCTCGCTCGCTGGGAGGCTCGGCGCCGGTCCGGATGAGGCATGGCTCATCAGGCCCGACTCCCACGTCGCCGCGATCCTCCCCCATGCGGGGCCTGAGTCGGTGGCGGCCGCTGTGAGCCGTGCTCTCGGCGGCTCTCCTGACACATGACCCCATAGGAGGACTGCGTGACTGGCCGTAGCTCGTTTCTGATCGTCGCCAACCGGTTGCCGGTGGACAGGACGATCGAACCCGACGGAACGGCCTCGTGGCGCAGGAGTCCTGGCGGGCTCGTCACGGCGATAGCTCCCGTGATGCAGCGCCGCCACGGAGCCTGGGCCGGCTGGCACGGAGCACCCGACGAGAAGCTGCAGCCGTTCGAGCAGGACGGGATGAACCTCATCTCCATCCCGTTGTCGGCTCGCGAGGTTGAGCTCTACTACGAGGGTTTCTCGAACGCCACCCTGTGGCCGCTCTACCACGACGTGGTGGCGACGCCGGTGTTCGACAGGGCAATGTGGGAGACCTACCGGAGCGTCAACATGCGCTTCGCCGAGGCCGCCGCGGACGCGGCCGAGCAGGGCGCGGTGGTGTGGGTCCAGGACTACCAGCTGCAGCTCGTGCCCGCGATGCTGCGCAGGATCCGGCCCGACCTGCGCATCGGTTTCTTCCTGCACATCCCGTTCCCGCCCACCGAGCTGTTCTGGCGGCTGCCGTGGCGCAAGGAACTCGTCGAAGGGCTGCTCGGCGCCGACCTGGTGGGCTTCCAGCTGCCCGGTGGCGCCTCCAACTTCCGCCGGCTGTGCCGGCGGCTGCTCGGCCTGCCGTACAAGGGGAACGAGATCTTCCTGGACGACCGGGTGGTCACCACGCAGGCGTTCCCCATCTCCGTCGACTTCGCGCACCTCGACTCCCTCGTCCGCGAGCCGCACATCGTGAGCCGGGCCAAGGAGATCAGGATGGACCTGGGCGACCCCGAGCACGTGCTGCTCGGCGTCGACCGGCTCGACTACACCAAGGGGATCGGTCAGCGGCTGGAGGCGTTCGGCGAGCTGCTGAAGGACGGCCGGTTGCAGCCCAACGAGGCGGTGTTCGTGCAGATCGCCACCCCGAGCCGGGAGCGGGTGGACGAGTACCGCAGGCTGCGTGACGACATCGAGCTGCAGGTGGGGCGGATCAACGGCGAGCACGCCCAGCTCGGCTACCAGCCGGTGCAGTACTTCCACCAGTCGTACGGCCAGGAGGAGCTCGCGGCGCTCTATCTCGCCGCCGACGTGATGATCGTGACCCCGCTGCGCGACGGGATGAACCTGGTGGCCAAGGAGTACATCTCCTGCCACCACGACCTGCAGGGCGCGCTGGTGCTCAGTGAGTTCGCCGGGGCGGCCGACGAGCTGCGGCAGGCCTATCTGGTCAATCCGTACGACGTGGAGGACGTCAAGCGGCAGATGCTGGCGGCGATGCGGGCCACGCCGCACGAGCTGGCCCGGCGGATGCGCACCATGCGCCGCCGGGTCGCCACCTACGACGTGGACCGCTGGGCGAACGAGTTTCTCAACGCCCTGGAGTCACCTGCTTCACAGCCTTCCACGCGTCGTAGCGCTTCTTGGCGGTCCGGTTGACCACGATCTGCGCCACGGACATGCCGACCCCCATGAGCACGGCGTAGCCGATCGCCTCGCCCATGCTCACCTCGGGCGAGTCGGTGTCGATGGGCGGCTCCTTGCCGGTCGCCTTCACCCAGGCGAACCCCAGGATCTTCCTCGCCGCCCAGGCGGTCACCACGCCGACGAGCCCGCCGATGACCCGCCAGGCGACATCGGGCTTGTCCTCCGCCATGACGATCTCCTTCCCCTTCGTAAGGAACACTAGTCTGCACCGCCGGGCGGGCGGCGAAGCCGTACCATAAGGAGGCATGACTCAACAGCGCCTACGCCGTCCATCCATGCCCCAAAAGCCCTCGCTCGATGGCTTGGAGCAGGTATGGGTAGGTCGCTGGGAAGACGAAGGCGTCTACCGCTTCGACCGCTCCGCGCCGCGCGAGCGGGTCTACGCCATCGACACGCCCCCGCCCACGGTGTCCGGCTCGCTCCACGTCGGTCACGTCTTCTCCTACACCCACACCGACATCATGGCCCGCTACCAGCGGATGATCGGCAAGTCGGTCTTCTACCCCCTCGGCTGGGACGACAACGGCCTGCCCACGGAGCGCCGGGTGCAGAACGTCTACGGCGTCCGCTGCGATCCGTCGCTGCCCTACGACCCCGATTTCGTTCCACCGGAGAAGCCGGGCAAACGTGAGATCCCGATCTCCCGGCGCAACTTCGTGGAGCTGTGCCACCAGTTGACCGCGATCGACGAGCAGGCGTTCGAGGACATGTGGCGGCGGATCGGGCTGTCGGTCGACTGGTCGCTGCTCTACACCACGATCAGCGACGAGTCGCGGGCGGTGTCGCAGCGGGCGTTCCTGCGCAACCTGCTGCGCGGTGAGGCCTACCTCGCCGAGGCGCCGACGCTGTGGGACGTCACCTTCCGCACCGCCGTGGCCCAGGCCGAGCTGGAGGACCGCGAGTGGCCCGGCGCGTTCCACAAGATCTCCTTCTACGGCGAGAAGGGGACGGTCTGGATCGAGACGACCAGGCCCGAGCTGATCCCGGCCTGCGTGGCGCTGGTCGCCCACCCCGACGACGAGCGCTACAAGGGCCTGTTCGGCACGTCGGTGCTGACGCCGCTGTTCGGCGTCGAGGTGCCGGTGCTCGCCCACCGCCTGGCCGAGCCCGACAAGGGCACCGGCATCGCGATGATCTGCACGTTCGGCGACGTCACCGACGTCACCTGGTGGCGGGAGCTCGACCTGCCGACCCGGCCGGTCATCGGCTGGGACGGCCGGCTGCTGCCCGAGCCGCCGCAGGGCGTGGAGGAGGAGCCGTACAAAGAGCTGGCCGGGAAGACCGTGCACAGCGCCCGCGAGCGCATCGTGGAGCTGCTGCGCGAGTCCGGCGACCTCGACGGCGAGCCGCGGCCGGTCTCGCGGCCGGTGAAGTTCTACGAGAAGGGCGACAGGCCGCTCGAGATCGTCACCACCCGGCAGTGGTACATCCGCAACGGCGGGCGTGACGAGGAGCTGCGGCGCCGGCTGCTCGATCGGGGCGCCGAGCTGGCCTGGCACCCGCCGCACATGCGGGTGCGCTACGACAACTGGGTCGAGGGCCTGGCCGGCGACTGGCTGATCTCGCGCCAGCGCTTCTTCGGGGTGCCGTTCCCGGTGTGGTATCCGATCGACGAGTCGGGGCAGCCCGTGCACGACGCGCCGATCCTGCCGACCGAGGACATGCTGCCGGTCGACCCGTCCTCCGACGTGCCGCCCGGCTACACCGAGGAGCAGCGGGGCGTGCCCGGCGGCTTCATGGCCGACCCCGACGTCATGGACACCTGGGCCACCTCGTCGCTGACCCCGCAGATCGCCGGCCGCTGGGGCACCGACGACGACCTGTTCGGGCGCGTCTTCCCGGCCCACCTGAGGCCGCAGTCCCACGAGATCATCCGCACCTGGCTGTTCTCGACCGTGGTGCGCTCCCACTACGAGTTCGGCACGCTGCCGTGGAGCGACGTGGCGATCTCGGGCTGGATCCTCGACCCCGACCGCAAGAAGATGTCGAAGTCGAAGGGCAACGTCGTCACCCCGGTCGACCTGCTGGAGCAGCACGGCTCCGACGCCGTGCGCTACTGGGCGGCGGGCGGCCGCTACGGCGTCGACACCGCCTTCGACGCGGGCCAGCTCAAGGTCGGGCGGCGGCTGGCCATCAAGATCCTCAACGCGTCCAAGTTCGTGCTCAGCCTGGCCGAGAGCGACGGCGAGGTCACCGAGCCGCTCGACCTGTCCATGCTGGCCGCGCTGTCCGACGCCGTACGCGAGGCAGGCGAGGCGCTGGCGGCCTACGACCACACCAGGGCGCTGGAGGCCGTCGAGCGCTTCTTCTGGGCGTTCTGCGACGACTACCTGGAGCTGGTCAAGGCGCGCGCGTACGAGGCGGAGGGGGCCTCGGCGTCGGCGCACGCGGCGCTGCGGCAGGCGCTCGACGTGCTGCTGCGGCTGTTCGCGCCGTTCCTGCCGTTCGTGACCGAGGAGGTGTGGTCGTGGTGGCGTGAGGGGTCGGTCCACCGCGCCGCCTGGCCCGAGCCCGAGCGCGGCACGGGCGACCCGGCGGTGCTGGCCGTCGCCTCCGAGGTGCTCAGGCAGGTGCGCAAGGCGAAGTCCGAGGCCAAGCAGTCGATGCGGGCCGAGGTCTCCCGGCTCACCGTCTGGACGACCGACGTCGGGCTCGTCCGCAAGGCGCAGGATGACGTGTGCGCGGCCGGCAACGTCGAGGAGTTCGTGCTCGACCGCGGCGAGGACTTGAAGGTCGAGGTCGAGCTGGGCTGACCGGGCGTCTCAGCTTTCTCGGGTGACGTCGTGGTGCAGGGCGACGAAGAGCGAATAGGCCTCTCCGTCGCCCTGCGACCGGTAGCGGAAGTCGTCGAGCAGCTCCTGCAGCCGCCGGAACAGCTCGGCATGGCCCTCGGCGGTGAGCCTCAGCCCCAGCCGCATGTACTCCCCGCGCTCGAGGCCGGCCAGCCGCACCTCCTGCAGGAAGGCGTCGACCATGGCCGCGCCGCCGCCCGTCACGCCGCTGTCGCGGACGTTGACCTCCCACGACTTGCCGGTGGCGCGGTAGGGGATCTCGGTGGAGCCGCGCGGCCCGGGACGGCTCGGCTCGGCGGCCAGGAAGCCGGTGTCGACCAGTTTGCGCACGTGGTGCAGCGTGGTGGCCGGGTTGGCGTCGAGCCGGCCGGCGATCTCCTTGTTGGTGAGCGCCTGGTCGAGGCAGAGCCGCAGGATGCGCAGGCGTACGGAGGAGGCCAGGGCGCGGGCCTCGGCTTCGGTCGCGGGGCGGCGGCTTTCCATGAACCGCCACCCTATAACCGGTTGATTAATCCCAATCGGTAGTGGAAGGTATGGGCGTGAATGTCTTACGCGACCATGACTTCCGCCGCCTGTTCCTCGCCGACACCGCCAGCCAGGTCGGCACCCAGGTCCTCATGCTGGCTCTGCCCCTGGTCGCGGTGATGGCGCTGAACGCCTCGCCGTTCGAGGTCGGGCTGCTCGCCGCGTGCCAGACGCTGGCGTTCGTGCTGATCGGGCTGCCCGCGGGCGCGATCGTGGACAGGATGCGCAAACGCGTCGTCATGGTCGTCGCCGACTGGGCGCGGGCGGCGGCCCTCGTGTCCGTGCCGCTGGCGTGGTGGCTGGACGTGCTCACGGTCTACCAGCTGTACGCCGTGGCGCTCGTGCTCGGGGTGTTCACCGTCTTCTTCGACGTGGCGTACCAGAGCTACCTGCCGCATCTGGTCGGGCGGGAGCGGCTCGTGGAGGGCAACTCCGCGCTGGAGATCGTGCGCACGGTGGCGCAGCTCGGCGGGCCGGGCGCGGGCGGCTACCTGATCCAGCTCCTCACGGCGCCGTTCGCGCTGGCCGCCACCGTGGCCGGGTTCGCCTGGTCGGCGCTGTGCCTGGGGACGATCCGCAAACGCGAGCCGCGCCAGGAGGCGCACGGCCGCCACCTCGGCAGGGAGATCGCCGAAGGGCTCAGGTTCGTCTTCGGGCACCGGCTGCTGCGCCGCATCGCGGGCTGCACCGCCACCGCGAACCTCTTCACCGCGATGGCCCAGCCGATGGTCCTGCTCCTGCTGGCCAGGGAGCTCGGGCTGGCCGCGGGCGCCATCGGGCTGCTCACGGCCGCGGGCGGCGTCGGCGGCCTGGCCGGCGCGCTGGTCAACGCCAGGATCGCCCGGTGGCTCGGGCAGGGCCCGACGATGTGGCTGGCCATCGTGGTGCCCGCGCCGCTGATGTTCGTCCTGCCGTGGCTGGAGGCCGACTGGCGGCTGGTGCTGTTCGTGCTGGCGGAGTTCTGCCTGGGCGCGGGAGTGGTGATCTACAACGTCACCCAGCTCAGCTTCCGCCAGGCGATCACCCCCGAGTCGCTGCTCGGCCGGATGAACGCCACCATGCGGTTCGTCGTCTGGGGCACGATGCCGCTCGGCGGCGTGATCGGCGGCGTGCTGGGCGAGGTGATCGGGGTCAGGAACACGCTGCTGGTCGCCGCGGTCGGTGGCTGCGTGGCGTTCCTGTGGGTGTTCGCCTCGCCCCTGCGGACGATGCGCGAGCTGCCGGTCACCGAGGTCTCTCAGTAATCGCAGACCCCCGTGGGGAAGATCTCCTTCAGCCTGGCGCGCTCCTCGCGGGTGGGCTGCCAGGAGCCGTACAGGCCCTTGGCGATGGCGCGCTCGACCGGCTGCAGGCGGCAGGCGTACACGCCGCCCTCGATGGGCCCGCCGGCCACGATGCGGGAGGTCGAGTAGAGCGGGAAGTGGCGGGTGCAGGCGCCGGGGGCGCGCTCGTCGAGGATGCCGCTCCAGACGTGGAGGCCGGCGGCGATCTCGGTGCCGTCGGTGGCGAAGCAGCGGTCGACGGCCTGCGGGGGCTTGTTGCCCACAACGCCGCGTTTTGGATATTTCCGGATGTTGGCCATCCAGGCGTCGATCACCCGCAGCGCCTCGGGCGTCTGGTCGAACTCCTCCCCGGCGGGACGGGCGTCGGTGAACCAGATGACCTGGTTGCCCGCCTGCCCGTCGTGGTCGAGCATGCGCCGGCGCGTCGCGAACGACTGGTGCGCGTTGTGCATGTCGAGCTGCTCCTCCAGATAGTGGCGCCAGTCGATGACCGGGATGTCGATGTCGCCGCGGAACACCAGGCCGCTGCGCTGCACATTCCTGATCGCGACCGGGTCGGGCGCGCGCCTCGGCGCAGGGTCGCCCAGGTCGGCGTTGCGGGCGCTCCACGGGTCGAAGTCCGCCGGGCACGCCGTCCGGACGAACGGGCAGCCCTCCGGCACCATGTCGGCCGGGGCCTTCCAGGAGCCCACCTTGGCGTTGACGTCGAGGAACTCCGCCGGCGTGATCACGCCCTCCCGCAGCGCCTTCAGGCCGTACTGGACGCCCACGTTGCCCCACGTCGAGCGGGCGTAGCCGTTCTCGTCCTCGCCGTAGACCTTGCGCAGGTCGTCCCAGTGCGTCCACTCGACGGTGTCCTTGACGCCCGGCGGGTCCATGCGCTCCCACTCCGGGTCGTCGTTGGACGTCCAGAGCGGGTTCATGGTCAGCGGGGTCAGGCCGCGCCAGCCGTTCACGCACTCGTCGGAGCCCTGTTCGCCGGTGTAGGGATTGGGCACGGTGTCGCTGGCGTTCATGCCGATCAGCGCCGTACGGTCCTCCCAGCGGGCCCAGCGCGGGTTGTGGTCCATGTAGCGCTCGAGCAGCTCGCAGTCGCCCACATGGATGGTCTGGGTGACCATGTCGGGATACGAGTACTGCGGGATGGCGGCGTCGATCACCCTGTTCCCGTGGTTCTGGCCGTAGATGTACTGCTGGATGCCGCCGCCCGAGCCGCCCAGGCCGACCGTGTAGAGCGGCACGCCGTACCGTTCGACGAAGCGCTCCTTGACCATGAGCGCGGTCTCCCCGCCCAGGATCAGGTTGTAGTGGGTGGAGGTGCGGGTGCCCGACGAGTGCAGGATCGCGTAGCCCTTGCCCAGCCCGTACGGGTCCAGGGCGCCGCCGCCGAGCGTGCCCTGGTCGTGGCCGATGGCCACGCCGCCGTCGAACCGGTAGATCGCCCTGCCGTTCCAGCCGTCCTCGACCATGGCGATCGAGTAGAGGAAGCGGTTGACGACGCCCCGCTCGCGCCGTACCACGAAGTCGACCGTACGGCCGTCCAGCAGCGTGGTCGTGGACATGTCGGCGGGACGCCGCGAGGGCATGGGCTTGAACGTGCCGTCCGTCGAGCGGTAGAGGCGGTCGGTCACCGTGGGGGCGAAGCAGTTCCTGCTCCAGCCGCCCTCCACGCGCATGCCCTGCCCGTCCTGGTTGTCCGCGACGGGCGCGCCGAGGCCGCCACGCTCGGTCTTGCACACGAACGGCTGCTGGTGCGCGCCCGAGAAGATCGGGCCCTCGATCGGGTGGTTGCGCACCCTGAGACTCTTCCGGTACGGCCCGGCCACCGCCGTGATCGTGTTGTCGCCGACGTCCAGGCCGGTCACCAGGCCCTGGAGGCCGTCGTTCGTCCGGTGGAAGGCCGAGGTGACGTCCTCGCCGTTGCGCAACACCTTCACCCGGTGGCCCCGGGGCCACCGGATCTCGATCAGCGCGTCGCCGCCGCTGACCTGGTCGGGACGGCTGGAGAGCACCTCGACCGCCAGGTCGGCGCGGGAGGCGTACGCGGGGGCGGGGGCGACGACGAGCGACGCCAGCACGACGAGGACTGCTGCTGCGGCCTTCATGACCTTGACGGTGACATGGGTTCCCCCTGTTGCACAGACCCGATCTTCCGGATGTGAACCACCACGCCCACCGCGCCCATCACGCGAGCCACCAGCAGCGCGCTGGTCGAGCCTGCTTCTTGCCGGGGCGCGCGTACGCGTACCGAGGGAGTACGACCGTGATCGAGGCCACGGCCTGGATCCCGAGGAGCACCGGTGATCGCGCACCGCGTCGCAGCGCGGAGCCTGAGCACGTTCACGGCTGCTGAGCTGTGGGTGAGGGTCCCAGCTCGACGCTGTGAGATGAGCCGTCGATTATCCGCGCGCATCCTGGGCGCGGACGTGCCAGTCTTGAACACGTGCTGACCGACCGCCCCACCAAGCTCGTGCCGCCTGTGCTGGCCAAGATGGCCGCGTGGAGCGGGTGCCTGATCCTGCTCGGCGTGGTCGTCAACTACTTCGTCCAGGTGGTCGCCCGGCTCGCGTTCGTGGTGCTGCCCGTGGCGATCGCGCTGCTGCTCACCGCCCTGCTGTTCCCCCTGACGAGGAGCCTGCGCAACGCGGGCATGCGCCCGATCTACGCGACCTGGCTCACCATGCTGGTGGCTCTCGCCGTGCTCACCGGCACCGGCTGGCTCGTCGGCGCCCGGGCCAGCGAGGAGTTCCCCAACCTGGTCAGCCAGGTCCAGGAGACCGCCAGGTCCGTGCAGGAGTGGCTGATCACCGGCCCGCTGCATCTGCAGGAAGCGCAGATCACCGGCTACGTCGACGAGATCGTCGCCTTGGTCAACGCCCAGCGCACGGCCATCACCGGCACCGTCCTGTCCGCCGGGGCGGTGGCCGTCGAGGTGCTGGCGTCCATCGTGCTGCTGCTGTTCGTCACGTTCTTCCTGCTCAAGGACGGCGACCGGATCTGGTCGTGGTTCCTGAAGGCGTTCGGCGGGGTGGCGCCGCGCGTCGACCGGGCGGGCCGGGCCGCGTGGACCACGCTCTCCCACTACGTCCAGGGCACGGTCGCGGTGGCCGCCGTGCACGGCCTGGTCATGGGCATCGTGCTGGCCGGGATGGGGGTGCCGCTGTGGGCGCCGCTGGCCGTGCTCATCTTCTTCGCCAGCTTCATCCCCATCGTCGGCATCTTCTTCGCCGGCACGGTCGCGACCCTGGTCACGCTGGGCGCCAAGGGCTTCGTCTACGCGCTGATCTTCCTGGCCATCCTGGTCGTGGAGCAGCAGCTGGAGAACCACGTGCTCCAGCCGCTGATCGTCGGCCGGGCGCTCCACTTCCACCCGCTGGCGATCATCCTCGTGCTGGCCGTCGGCGGCATCCTGGCCGGCATCGCGGGCGCGGCCGTGGCCGTCCCGGTGGCGGCGGTTCTTTATCGGGCGCTCCAGGAGTTCCGTCACAAACCTCCTGAGCTGCCTCCAGGTCGCGACGAGCCCCCGGCCGGCACCACCCACCCAC
>NZ_SMKQ01000095.1 GCF_004348995.1 Nonomuraea terrae | reverse complement strand
TCGCCGGCTGCACACCGCCTGCGGCGACATCCCACCCGCAGAGTACGAAGCGATCCACTACCGTCACCAACAAGCCGCAGCGACCGCGGCAGAAACCAAGTAGCCGAGTCTCCACGAAACCCGGCGCGGTTCAATGCTCACACGCTCAGGAGCTGCTCCCTCGCACCATGCCAAGACGATGATGGGATGCCCCTGCGCGTCGACACTGACGCCGGATCACCCGCCTGTGGGAGGCGAGCAACTCGTAACGCTCATAATCCCGATGACTGCCAGCACGATCCCGCACAAGCGCCGCATATACGCAGGTTAAGCACGACCGACGTTGCTGCCACGGGCCGTGATCATACTGCCGTTCAACCGTAGCAGGGCCGTGCAAGGCGACCTGCGACGCCGGTCGGTTGGTCAGGGCGCTTACGAGGAGCCTGCGATCCAGCATGCCGCCGTACAGGGTTGCGAGCTGCCGATCCGTCAAGCTTCTGGGAGCCACCTTGGGAGCCACCCGAACGGACGATCACGAATTGAGCCGAACGAACCTGAACGGAACGACGACCGTCGACCAGCGAGGCGAACGATCCTGAACGACCCTGGAGATCCTTTGGGAATCTTGTAAACAGAAGGTCAGGGGTTCGATTCCCCTCGTCGGCTCGCAGCTCGAAGGCCCCTTCCGGTACTTGGAAGGGGCCTTTTGATCTCCATACAGCAGCGCCGTACAGCAACCGTTCCGCTCCTCACATGCCGAAGGCATCGTCGGGGAGTCCATGGGGTCTGTCCAGTAGACGGCTCGTACCAGGACACTCCTACGCCGGCGAGCACCGCCACCTCCTCCCGCCGCAGCCCGGGTGTACGGTGGCCCTCGCCTGCCGGCAGGCCCACGCCAGCGGGCGTCACGCGGGCTCGCCGTGACCGGAGGAATGCGCGCATCTCGGAACTGCGCCGCTGCCGCGCCTCTGTGGAGAACCGGGAAATGCCCATCAGGTCGTGCTATGTAGCGATTAACAGACCTCGTCGGTACGGCGGCGTCGTAGATTTCCCTGCCGGGCTTGGGCACGGTCCCCCTCCGTGAGATGAGCTCGGTGTTCGCACAAGCCCGAAGCTCATTCCTCACGAGGGGGACCCCGCATGTCTCGCACGCGGACTTGACCAGGAGATCTCTGGCCACCTGCCGGGGTGGCTGTCTCGCTGCCGAGAGGAACACCACGGCTCACGACCGGCTGCGACGCCACAGGGTCTGCCTCAGACGGGCTGGCCGACCGGCCGGATGGTCAGGGTGTTGAGGTCGACGTCGGCCGGCTGGCCGAGGGCGAAGCAGATGGCCTCGGCGACGGGCTCGGGGGACAGGGCGAAGGGCGGGACGCCGCCTTGCCAGAAGGCGGTGTCGGTCATGCCGGGGTTGACGAGGGTGACGCCGATGCCGCGGCTGGTGGCGTGCATCCGCAGGTTTTCGGCCATGCCGGTGACGGCCCACTTGGTGGCGGAGTAGAGGTTGGCGGGGCTGTTCTTCAGGCCGGCGACGCTGCCGATGAGCACCAGCCGCCCGCCCGTGGTCTCGAGGTGGGGCAGGGCGGCGTTGGCCAGCAGTGCGGGGCCGAGGACGTTGGTGAGGACCATGGGGGCCCACAGTTCCGGGTCGCCGTCGGCGATGGTGCGCGGGTGGTCGGCGGGGATGAAGCCGGCGTTGGCCACCGCGGCGTGCAGGGCGCCGAAATGTGCCACGGTGCGGGTCACGGCGGCTTGGGTGGCCGGCCAGTCGGCGGCGTCGGCGATGATGCCGAGCAGCCGGTCGGGGTGGCCGGTCTCGTCGAGGAAGGATTTGAGTTTGGTCTCGTCGCGGCCGGTGACGGCCACGCGGTGGCCGCGGTCGAGGAGCAATCGTGCGGTGTGGGCGCCGATGCCGCTGGTCGCGCCGGTGATCAGTACGGTCTTGCCGGTCATGGTCATACTCCCGGGTGTTGGAGGTCCTGTTGGTGCATCACAGGAGGGCTTCGACGGTGACGGGCGGGCCGATCACCACTACAAGAGCTGGTCGGACAGGGTCCATCTCCGTATCGCAGGTCGCGTTCAACCTGCTGATCCCAGGAAACCCGCCTGACCGCGCACGAGGCAGAGCGCGTTTATAGGGGGGACAAGCTCAACCCCTCTACCACCGCCACTTGCGCGAACCCTGCGGTTACCGTGAAGGCATGGAGCAGCGACCCGACCACCGCGACCAGATCCGGGATTTCCTCACCACCCGGCGCGCGAAGCTGACCCCGGAGCAGGTCGGGCTGCCCACCAGCGGCCGGCGCCGGGTCCCCGGGCTGCGCCGCGAGGAGGTCGCAGTGCTGGCCGGTGTGAGTACCGAGTGGTACACGCGGCTGGAGAAGGGCCACATCAGTGGCGTATCGGAAGAGGTACTCGACGCGGTGGCCCAGGCACTGCGCCTGGACCAGGATGAACGCACCTATCTGTTCGATCTGGCCCACGCCGCCCGCCGCGCACCTTCGCGCCGCAAGGACGTCCAGGTCCCGCCGCCGGTCCAGTGGCTGCTGGACTCCATGACGATGTCGGCGGCGTTCGTGCGCAACGGCCGTTCGGACCTCGTCGCCGTCAATGCGCTGGCCCGGAGCGTGCTCGCCCCGGTCTTCGACAGTCCCACCACCGCCCAGCACGGCCGTGCCAACCTCGCCCGCTATGTCTTCCTCGACCCGGGCTCCCGGCAGTTCTTCGTCGACTGGGACGCGGCCGCCGTCGTCGCCGCCGCGCTGCTGCGCGCCGAAGCCGGACGCGAGACCCACGACCGCGCCCTGCGCGAACTCATCGGCGAACTGTCCACCCTCAGCACCGAGTTCCGCAGCCAGTGGGCCGCTCACGACGTCCGCATCCGCCACGACGGCACCAAGCGGCTATGGCACCCCCAGGTCGGCGACCTGGAGCTGACCTTCCAGTCCCTCGACCTGCCCATGTCCAACCGGACGCCGTACGACCTCACCGTCTACACCGCCGAACCAGGCAGCACCTTCGAAGACCGGCTCAAGCTCCTGGCCAGCCTGGACGCCACCCACCCCCAGGCAACAGAACCCACCAACCAGCCGAGCTGAAGCGCGCCGCCCTCCGACCGATGCTCTCCGGGATCACGGCCCGGCTTCAGCGCGATACGGCTGCGAGGCCGGGCCGGTGTTCCTGGCCGACGGCGTCGAGATCGGGTCTCGTCTCGCCGCGGGTCCTTCACGCTTGACGTACTGGGCGGACCTGTGCTGGTCGGAACGGGAGCAATCTCAGAACTAGCGTGAGCACCGGGCGAGACCGATCTTGCTGACACGTTCGCTGACGACGGTCCTGGACGATCGGAGATGGGTGGACCCCTGCTCTTATCCAAGGGGCACATGAGCAGGGGTCCGCGTGACATGTGGACAGCCGTGGACGGTCTCGTTCTCACTTGTATACAGAAGGTCCGGGGTTCGATTCCCCTCGTCGGGTCGCAGCTCGAAGGCCCTTCGGGAAGATCCCGGAGGGCCTTTGTGATCTACGTTCAGCAGCGTTGTACAGCAACGTGGTCTTTCGATGGCGGGAGCCCCTGTGGCAGCGACTCGGATGCTCACGTTCGCCATGTGGCGTGACGGTCATTGCTGGGGCCTCGAAGAGTTGCTCAGGCCTCTCGGGTCCCTGATCGACGGTTACGAGTGGCGATTGACGATCGACTGGCTGATTCCCCAGACCGAGATACCCGGGGATGTGTGGCTGTCGACGTGGCAGGTTCTCCAGTTGTTCGAGCCTCACCCACAGCTTGTGGATGGAGAGGCGGAGGGGCCGCGGTCTCCTGGGCGACCCCTGTGTCACCGGGATCCAGCCGTCCAGCGGAGCCGTCAGCGCCTGTTCAGGCACCAGCCGGGGTTGCCCCCGGCTGTACGGCGTCGCCTCCGGCCGGGGAGACGTCCCCGGTGAAGCGGCGCAACTTTCGGCTCAGCGCAGCTGCAGCAGCCGTCACGACAAGTAGCCCACCCAGTACGACCAGCGCCACCGCGCCGCCCAGTGCGGCAGCCAGCGCTCCGCCGAGGACCGGGCCGAAGGGTTTGAGCGCCATGCTGCCCATGCTCAGGACCGCGCCCATCCGGCCAAGCAGCTCTTCTGGCACCATCCGTGCGATCACCACGCTCAGCACCACGTTCAGCGAGGGGGTCGACAGGGTGATGAACACCAACGGAACCATCGGCCACCACGCCCCCCACGGCAGCGCCGTGGCCGCCAGCGCGGCACCGAAGACGGTCAAGACGACCAACAGCAGTCTGCCGGGCGGCAGGAGTTTGCCGATACGGCCCGACAGCAGCGCCCCGGCCAGCCCGCCGATGCCGAGGCCGGCCAGGACTGTGCCGGTGGTGAGCGCACCACCGCCGCGTTCGCCGACGAGCACGATCAGAGGTATCAGGAATGCCCCGCCCAGCAGGTTGAGGACCATCATCGCCGCAGTGACCTCCCGCAGGCCCCGCTGGCGCCACAGCCAAGTGATGGCCTCGGCTGCTTCCCTGCGCATGCCACGCCGGATCGGGCGCTGCTCCTCGCCGTCCTCTCGTGTGGAGGGCTGCGAGTGGTTCGCCGGGCGGCGCGGCACCTTCGCCAGAGCGTAGAAGAGCGTGGCGGCAAGGAAGGTGATGGTGTCGACGACGAAGGGCACTGCACGCCCCAGGCTGTACAGCAGGCCACCGAGCGGAGGGCCGATCAGCCCGGCGGCATGTGTGCGGGACTCCTCTTGGGCGTAGGCGCTGTGCAGTTGGCTCGTGGGGACGATCCCGCGAATGGCCGTGTCCAGGACAGGCTCGATGAACGCGGCGCACAGCGCGTCGAGTACCGCCA
Source organism: Nonomuraea terrae (assembly GCF_004348995.1). Lineage (GTDB taxonomy): Bacteria > Actinomycetota > Actinomycetes > Streptosporangiales > Streptosporangiaceae > Nonomuraea > Nonomuraea terrae. Next base: position 25,390 of record NZ_SMKQ01000095.1, on the reverse strand, counting down.
GCGTGACGAAGTGCCATATCTGTACCTGGTCGGTGAGGATCAGTGCTGCCAGCAGCGCTGAGACAACCGCCTGGAGGCCCTGGGCGGTGATCAGCGTACGGCGGCGGTCCCACCTATCCACCCAGACGCCGGCCGGTATCTGGATCAGAAGGAAAGCGACGGTGCGGGCCCCGGCGACGATGCCCGCCAGCCCGGGGGAGCCGGTAAGCGCGAGCACCAGCAGCGGCATGGCCAGTCTGGTGAACTCCGACCCCAACCGAGACACCGCGCTGCCGATCCACAGCAATTGAAAACGCGCGTTCCTGCGCAGCGGGACGATGTCGGTCACGGACCATTTCCTTGCGTTGGCGGGTGCGACTCCTGGCTGAGATGCCGTTTCCGGCAGAGGCAGGGGCTGCCGCCGTGGTTCAGGCTTCGGACAGGCGCGAGGCGGGACCCGGCGAAAATACTCATCAGGCACGACGCTGTCCACCGAATATCGCTCCCCGCAGGCTTCCGCTCCCGGACACGCCGTCCTCCTCGGGCGGCGCCTGCCCCATCCGCTCGTCGCGGGCCTTCTTGCCGATGCGATCCTCGGCCATCCCCGTGGCGCGTCCAGAAGTCGCGCCGCGTATCGGTGATGAGACCGTCGCTCTGGAGTACGCCTACGTGCCTGCCGCGACCTCTGCGGCGAACGCCGCCACGTCCACCCGGGTTCCGTCCAGGGCGATCAGGACGCGGCGCGCGAGGGGGTGCGCGTAGGTGTGGCCGCCCTCGCGCAGCTCGCGATGGAGCACCGGGAACAGTGCGCACACGGCTGGACCGCTGTGGGGGCAGTACCACGTGCGGTGATCCCAGTCCAGCTCGCCGGCCCGGCCGGCGCGGACGACGTCCACGACGTCCTGGGACGTCGCCTCGCTCCGGCCGAGCAGGGCGGCGACGACGGCGAGGACCTCGGCGCGCTCCCGTTCCCATATGCCGTCCCAGACCCGGTCGGGCACCTCACGCAGCGGCACGGCTCGGACAGGCGGAAGGGCCAGCAGGTCGCGCATATAGGCACGAGCCAGCCGCTCTTCGGCCTTGTGCGGTAACCCTTCGGGTAGCACCGCCGATGCGAGAGCGGAGTTCTCCCTCAAGACAGCGCCGATCCCAGCGGCAGTGGCATCGCCGCCGGTGTGGTCGGTGATCGCGGCGGCGACGGCGGTAGGAGCCTCGCCGACGAGAGCGGCGACTCTGTGGCACATTGAGCCGGGGCGGTCGTCCTCGGCGACGGTGCGGGCGAAGGCCGTCAGGAGGCCGTCGTGGCGCGCTTTCCACCGCCAGCCCGCGTACAGGTCGGGCGGGAAGCCGCGCGGCTCCGCCGCCGTACCGCCGTACCGGACGGCGAACCAGGTGAACGAATAGGTGATCAGGCCGCCGCGGAGCAGAGCCGACGCTGTCACCGGTGTCCCGGCCACGCGGGCCGCCGCGGCGTCGGCGCGCCGGAGCATGTCGATCAGTACGTCCTGGGCCTCGGCCGGGATCGGCCGCCCCCGCGACATGTCCGTCATCCACCACCTGTGCAGGGCGTCAGTGAGCAGGGACCGGCGAAGGGCGAGCAGAGCGAGCTCGTACGCGACCACGGCGCGCAGTTCGTCGCGCGCCATCTCCGACAGGTACGGCAGGCCCAGCCGCAACTCGTCCCGCCAGGGAGCGACTCGCAAGGCCAGCGCGTCGGGACGCGCCCACACGTACACTCGCCGCGGTCGGCGAACTCCCAGCTCGGCGGCCACCTCGGCGATCAGCCTGTGCAGTTCCTCGTCGGCATGCGGCAGCCGCGACTCGTCCGGATCCGCCATCTGGAGCGCCGTAGCCACTCCGCCCGCCACCAGGCCGGCCGCCACCGCGGGAAGGACAGCCGGGACCAGCACGGCCACGACCACCGCCACGGCGATTCCGGCCGCCAGCGACACCAACCACCGTCGTGCCCATGCCGGGACGAGTAACTGCGGCCGCGCCTTCATCACCATCCAGAGCACACGCAGCCGCGGAACGGAGAGGCGCTCTTCCTCTGACCAGGAGCTCACGTGATCAAGCTAGGGAGGGTGGGAACGGCAGGCAAGGGCCACGCGCTCCCCGCCTGAGCCGCTCATCCCTCAGCGGCGACCCCGGCGGCCACTTCATGAGCCCCACGCCCGCGAGGTTGCGCCGGCGCGACCGCCACGGCCGCACCCGGGTGAGGCAGCGAGCCAGACCGCGGTGCATGGACCTGGATCGTGCGGCCGCCGATCGGAAGACCCCTGGCCAGGGGCTGGGTTTCCCTTTCCGCCCGGGATTGGCCCTCCGCTCGGGTCTGCGCCGTGAGCGCCGACCTGGAGGAGATGGTCGGCATGTGCGAGGTCGTTGATCAGTTTCCTCGACCGTCAACCGGCTCATCGTCGCGCCGCCTGCTGGCCGCCGGCGCGCGCGGCGGCCGGCGTGGCGCGCACGCTTGGTCGGCTGTGATGAGCAGGCGCAGGTAGATCGACGTGGTCAAGGTCTTCAACAGCTCGGCGGGATCGCGGCGTGCTGCACGGGGAGGCGGCCAGGGCGCGTACCTTGGCGCTGGTCGGTGCCCAGCTCGCTCAGGTGCTTGATGGCCGCAGGGCGCGACCGTCCGTTCTCCTGAGCGGGCTGGGCTCGACGGCGGCCCTGGCCGCGGTCGTGCACACGCACGGCGTCAGCCACTTCTTCGGTCGACGCCGCTCGGGCCGTGGCCTGGGCGCGCACGCTCGGCTCCGTGGCTGCCGCACTGGTCGTCGACAGGCTGTTCCAGGGCCCGATGGAGCGGGTCCTGGGCCTACCGGTGCCGCGCACGCGCGCGAAATGCCCGTCCCGGTGTGAGCTCCAGGCTTACAGGGAGCCGTTCTTCCACGGGCCGGTGATCGCGAGCGTGATGCCGGGCACCTGGATGTTGGCGAACAGCCACCCGCCGTCTCTGGTGTCGAACACCGATCCGCACCACTCGGAGTGGGTGTAGTCGCCGGGCGCGACGCTCTTGCCCGGCACGCCGCCGGCGGGGAGAACGACGGCGTTCTCCGCGAACGGGAAGATCTCCCCGTCGGTGGTGAGGCCGTGCAGGCCGTTCACGCCCGACCCGTCCTCGCACAGCACGATGCCGCCGCGAGGGCTGACGCAGATGTTGTCAGGGTTGCTCAGCACGGACGCGTTCGGCGAGGCGAACAGCACCCGCATGGTGTTGTCGGCGATGTCGTACTCGAACACCTGGCCCTGGTTGATCGGCCCTCCGTAGGTGCTGACGATGTAGATCTTGCCGTCGTGGTACCAGGCGCCCTCCAGCCGGGTGAACGACGCGCCGCCCTTGGCGATGCCCTGCTGTGCGACGCTGGTCTCGCCCGGGCCGGGGTCGGGCTCGTCGATGACGACCCATCCGATCTCGGGATAGGTGACGCCCGTGCCGTCGGCGTAGGTGGTGTACGCAGACGAGCCGATCGACATCATCTCCAGCACACCGCCCTGCGACAGGTCGCCGCGGACCTTCGGTCTGAAGCGGTAGAAACCGCCTGGCGTGTTGTCCTCGGTCTCGTAGACCCAGCCGGTGCGCGGGTCCACGGCCACGGCCTCGTGGGTGAAACGGCCCATCTCCTTGTACGGCTCGGCGGTGCTGACGCCGTCGTGTGGCACCTCGAAGATGTAGCCGTGCCGGATGTCGCCGTTGACCATCTCGGTCTCCTCGCACGACAGCCAGCTGCCCCAGGGGGTGGGCCCGCCGGCGCAGTTGCCGTACGTGCCGCCGAGGCTGGCCCAGCTGTCCAGGAACTCGCCCTGGCGCGTGTCGAAGATCAGCGAGGTGGTGCCGGCGCCTGCGGCCGGGTCGTAGGCCGGGTCGACGAAGGCGCCGTTCATGTCGCCGAGCTCGTGGTTGCGGACCAGCACGGTCCAGTGGCCCTTGCCCTCGCCGGGAGTCCGCCTCTTGAGCTTTTCGCTGGGCCGGAACGCGGCCATCCCGTCGTGAGCGGCGGGGGTCGGGCGACCGTCGGTCATGAGGTCTCCGGTCCAGCCGTGCGTGACGTACTCGAAGCCGCGTGGCAGCTTGATCAGTTCCAGCCCGGTGGTGTGGTCCTTCACAGGTGCGAGCGGTCCGTAGTCGGGGCTGAAGGGCCGCTTCACCATCGTGGAGGCGTCCGCCGTACGCGCGGAGAGGGCGGCCAGCGGTCCGCCGGTCACCACGCCCAGGGTGGTCGCGGCCAGGCCGTTCCGGAGGAATCCCCGGCGATCTAATTCGGTCATGTGTTCGACTCCTCATCCATCGCGACGCTTGACTTGTGGTACGTTGCACCGTTTTGTGACTTGCGCCACAGGCTACGCTTCGTGTGCTTCATGGCGCTGAGGTGAAGCAAAGATGACGCCGTACCGAACGCCCCCTGTGAGTCGTCGGTCCCGTGCGCCTCTACCGGAGCATCGCGTCCGCGCCGATCCTCACCCTGCCGCCGCCAAGGAGGCGAACCCCGGCACCCACGCCGACGGCCACCACTGGGTGGAAGTCGTCAGACCCTGAGCAGCCGGCTGCTTGTCCCGTCCGGTGGCACGGCGAAGGCGATCCGGGGTGGCGGACGGCGCCGGCGCAGACGCGTGCCCGGCGGCGTGAACAGAACGAATGTTTTGCCCGAACCCGCCGGCTCTCCGTCGGGAGAACGCGGCGATCACGCACGGGCCTGACACGGACTCGCGCAGGTAGGCGGCTCCGGCGGAATCGGCCGGCACAAGGCGTCTCATCGCTGATGCGTCCGCCGGGCGGGTACGTATGGCGCTCATATGCCCAGCTCGGCTGACGAATGGCGGCCGCCGTACTGGATGGGACGGACTATTTCCCGATGTGGCTACTTGTGTGCCAAGCCGAGTTGCATGACCTGCACCTGGTTGCCGTCCGGGTCTGTCGTGGTGGCGAACAGGCTGCCTTCGAGATAGTGCGGTTTCTCCTGCCAGGTGGCACCCAGTTCCTGCATGCGCGATATGACGGCCGACGCGTCGGCGACCTCGAAGTTCAACGTCGTCCGGGCGGTCTCCGGGTTCTTGTCGGCCACCGGAAGCTCCTCGATGAGCAGGTGGAACGTTCCGAAGCGGAGGCTGATCAGGCAGCCCGCCATCCCCGTCTCGTCCGGCTCCAGCGTGGAGACGTACCAGTCGCGCAGGCGCTCGGGGGCGCTGCTGCCAAGCGTGATGCTGCCCAGGGTCGAACCCGCCATTGGCTCTCCTTCATGACATTCCGCGTGATTGCGCTCTGAAAGTTATCAATTCATCCGCTATTCGTAAATGTCGTTCTCGTATTCCCCGCATGCTTTCGACACTAAGGTGAGTGGGGCTCGCGATCTTCGCGGTTCGTTTAAGTGCAACAACGACCCTTATCTGCCTAAATGCCACAAGTTTGCATCATTGCTGAACGGGCCCTCAGCAGTGCCCGTGCCTGGCTCGGGTCCACTTCGGCGGAGGTCTTGGGAACGTTCGGCTTCAGGTCGGGCCGCCGTGCCCCCGCCTCGCGGCGCTCATCTGGCCACCGCGCAGGGGTCGCACCGCCCCGAACACTCATCGCCCTTCACCCAGGGCGCGGCCAGGACGTTCTCGTCTGCGAGCGATTAGACGTCCGGCATGTCAGCCAAGGCGGCCGCCAAAGAGCCGAGCAATTCCCGCGGTCTTCTCCGCCACCACCATCCGTCCATGAGGACAATCCGGTGGTACCGAGAGATCGCCTCGCCGCCGTCATCAACGGTCGCCGCACGAAAGCGCTCGTCGAGCGGCTGGATCTCCGCGTGCCAGGTTGCCCGCACCGGGTGCGTCAAACATCGGTGTACTCGTCCACCACGTCGTCGTATCCGCGTTCGACCTTGGTCACGAGCCATGCCCACTTGTCGGACATCTCAGCCACGATGAAAACCTTGCGCCATCCCAGGCAGCGGCCATGGCACGCTCACCCGCGAGGTGGGCCCGCCTTGATGCGTCGCACAAGCTCTTCCATGGGCCCGCGACGGCCGTGGAGATGCTCGAACCACCAGGTGGCCCCCGCGTCGGCATAAGGCTTGATCGAAGAGCCTGGGTCGCTGACGCCGATGAGGGCCACGTCGGAGAGGTGCAGGCCACTGATCTGGGCGGCAAGGGCGTCAGGAGTGAGAGCCATGTTTCCCTCCTGATCGTCGCCGCCGATGATCCAGCCGTCCCAGCGGGCGGCGCGGCGGAGCGCGGCCGGGGCCGTGCCGCCGACCCAGATCGGGACGCGGGGACGCTGCACCGGGAGAGGCGCAAGCCGTACGCCATCGACCGTGTAATGCTCGCCATGGTGGCGGACCTCGTCGCCGGACCACAGGGAGGTGATGACCTCCAGGGCCTCGTCGAGGACGGCGCCGCCGGGGCGCGCTTGGCCGAAAGCGGTGAACTCGCCGGTATCCCCGCCGAGGCCGGCGCCCAGGATGGCGCGGCCGTTGCACAACCTGTCGAAGGTGGCGACCGTCTGGGCCAGAGCTTCCGGGCGGTGGCGGGCTACGGGGGTCACGGCCGTGCCGAGCTTGATGCGGGAGGTCGCTTGCGCGGCCGCGGCGAGGGCCACCCAGGGGTCGGCCGATGGGGCGCCCCAGACGAAGGCGAGGTGGTCCCAGACCAGGACTGCCTCCCACCCGGCGGCCTCGGCCTCCTGCGCGAGCGTGACCAGGCGAGACGGCTCGGCGAGATCTCCAAGGATCGCGATGTCGATGCCGTAGCGCATGTGACCACTCAAGCACCCCGCACTGACATTCCTGGCTGGCTGGTGGCAGCGCGGACGACTCGTTCACCTGGACCGGCACGCTCGCACCGACAGAATCGGCCACCGTCACCCTCACTGTGTGGGTGGTCAGGCGCGGCGAGATGGAGAACACCGTCACCTGGGACGGCGGCACGGACACCACCACGACCGCGATCACCGGCAAGCACCGTTGCGGTAAGAAACACGGCGAGACAACCAGCCGTAAGTGCGCTTGACGCTCGGCCGGGAGGTGGTCAGCCCGCTTCCCGGCCACGGACGTCCGTGCGGCGCTCAGGCGCGCTGGCGCTCGTCCCGCTGCCGGATCAGCTCCTCGACCGCGCTCGGCAGAGTCGTCTCGAAGTCGATCAGCTTCGCCCACGTCGGGGTCACGACGATCCGGACCATGCCGTCGTAGAGCGAGCGCACCTCCGCCTCCCACTCGACCCGTTGCTCGGGCGTCATCCTGTAGGTGCCGCTGGCCTGGAGATACTCGTCCGGGATGCCGTCGACGACGTCCAGCTCGGCCCGACCGCGGATGAGCAAGATCTTGGGTGGGTGCACCTCGGTGTCGATCGTCAGGGCGACCGTCGGGTTCTCGCGCAGGGCCGGGAGCTTCGGGGCGTTCTTCGAGGTGCACATGACGATCTGCGAGCCGTTCCAGGTGAACCCGATCGGGACATTACGCGGTGTGCCGTCCTTGGCGACGTAGGCCAGGCGGGTCAGGTCGCGGGCCAGCAGTTCCTGGCTGATCGGCCGGTTCAGAACCTCGGTGATCTCGTACGGTTGCACGGTCATCCCTTTCGTCGTCCTCTTGGTCCGCCCGGCGTTCCGCCGGTGTCCCTGGGACGGAGCCGGAGCCGCATTCTCGACACATACGGCAGTCGCGTACGGAGATCGGCACGATCACGCGCGGCTCGCCGCGTCTTCCCACCGGGGCATGTCGACCTCTTCGTCGATGTTCTCCTCCTCGTACCACCCCTGTCCACTGATCCAGGTGTCGAGCCACTCGGCCAGGCTGGGGGAGTCGACGAACCACGCTTCGGCCCATTGGCCATCGTCGATGGGGTTCGGCTCGAACAACAGCACCGTTCCCGCTTCGCTCCGGCAATCGACGCATGCGTACATCGAGCAGCCCCAGGTGAGGATGGGGAGAACGCCTTCAGGCCAGAACCAGCGGGTGTCCGTGGCGTCCGAAACTCGTCGTTGCCGGTATTCCTCCACCGCCGTGAGGCCGACGTCGGAGGTGCGTCCGGTCTTGCTCAGGCCGAGGATGCCGTACTCCGGGCCGAAGCCGCCGTTACCGATCCTCCGGTAGAGCTGCGCGAGAAGAGGGTGAAGGGGGAACCCCAGCGCGGACTCTGCCTCTGCGATGTCTTCCGGGGAGACAATGGGTGGGAGTTCCGGGCTGCCGGCGGCGGCTCGCGTCGCGACTCTGGCCAGAAGATCACCGAAATCGATCACTGATACATCGTGGACCATGCGGGTCGCCTTGTCGTGAGCGCCCGTTCGCGATGCCGGTGTGGAAACGTTCAGCGAGAAGGGAGGGCGCGTGGCAGTGGCACGAGTACTCGTGATCGGTCTCGATCCCGCCAGGATCCAGGGCTGGGACCCGGCGCCGGTGCAGGCGGCGATGGCACGCGGTCAGGCCCGTTTCGACGATCACGGCATCGAGGCGGACTGGTGCCTGGTGGCGCCCGATGAGAACCCTGAGGGAGTGATCGCTGAGGCGTTGGCCCGCGGAGACCACGAGTGCGTGGTCATCGGGGGCGGCATCCGGAAGGAGGAGTCGTTGTGCGAACTCTTCGAGAAGGTGGTCAACCTGGTCCGGCGGCACGCGCCCGACGCGGCCATCGCCTTCAACAGCAGCCCGCAGGACTGCGTCGACGCGGCCCTGCGGTGGCTACGGTAGACGGCTTCGTGTTGTCACACCTTGAGCAGCTCTTCGCTCAGCTTCCAGAGGCGCCGCGCCGACTCGGGGTCGAGGGCGTGCGCCACGACGTCGGTCGAGGGGAACTCGCCACCGGCCATGTCGAACGGCTTCGGGTCCTCATCGAGCGGTGAGATGTCGTTGTCCTTCAGATAGACACCGCCGATCCCGTCGAGCAGCGGGCTGGTCGCCGCGAACACGCTGGTGCTGGCCCCTTGCTGCGGTGTCTTCTTCTCGTTGTCGGGATCGATGACCGGCCGGCCGGACTCGTCGAGCATTCCCATGGCCCGCAGCGCGTCCACGGGGAACCCGAGTGTCGGTGCCGCGCCTTCGGGCCGCCACGGTCCCAGGTTCGTGGTGACGATGATCCCTGGGTGCACGGCGTAGCCGCGGATGCCGTCGTGGGCCCACCGGCGGTCCAGTTCGACGGCGAACAGGATGTTGGCCGTCTTGGACTGCGCGTACGCCAGGTGACCGTCGTAGTCGCCGGTGGTGAAGTTCGGGTCGTCCCAGCGGATGTCGCTGATTCGATGAGCCCCGGAGGTCAGGTTGACGACCCGGGCGCCGTGCGCGGCGCGCAGGGCGGGCAGCAGTCCGTTGGTCAGCTGGAAGTGGCCGAGGTGGTTGGTCGCGAAGTGCGACTCGTAGCCGCGGTCGTCCCGCACCAGCGGGCCGCCCTGGATGCCGGCGTTGTTCAGCAGGATGTGCAGCGGACGCCCGGAGTCGAGGTACCGGGCCGCGAAGGCGTCGATCGACGCCGGGTCGAGCAGGTCCAGCTGACCGGCCTCGGCCCGTTCGATCCCTGCCAGGGCGGCAGCGGCCCGCTCCGGATTGCGTGCGGCCACGGTGACGGACGCTCCGGCCTTGCTGAGCGCGCGGGTCGCCGCGAGGCCGAGCCCTTGGTGGCCTCCGGTGACGACGACGTTCGTGCCCGACAGGTCGATGCCCGCCAGGACGTCGTCGGCGGTCGACGCCGCGGTGAACCCGGTCCCGATGGGGTGCTGTTTCTGTGTCATGACACCAGTCTGGCTCAGGGATTTCGAACTCTGAATGCTTGTGAGTGCGTATTTCTTGTGTGATAGTACGGATGTGGTGAGCGATCAACTGTCGGCGGTGTTCGACCTCGTCGAGGTCCGCGGTCTGGTGTCGGGCGGTTTCGCGGCGCGGGGGCCGTGGGTCGCGCGCGCCCCCATCGTGGATCCGCTGAAGTTCTTCGCGATGGTGAGCGGCCGGGCCCGGTTGACCACCGACGGCATCGACGCGCCGATAGAGCTGGAGCCGGGCGACGTCGCGATCGTGAACAACCGGTCGTGGCTGCGGTTCGAGGGCGGCGCCGGCGACGGCCCGCCCCGCGAGGTCGCCCCTGAAGAGGGCGATCCCTTCACCAGCCTCGCGGGTGCCGACCGCGACACCGACGACGTCGTCATCGGGACCGCGATCGACTTCAACCCGGCCGGCCGGGCCCTGCTGCTGCAGGCGCTCCCGCCCGTGGGGCACGTGAGGGCGTCGGCCGCCGCCGCGACCAATCTGCGCGGGTGCCTCGACCGGGTGTTCGCCGAGGTGTCCGGCAACAGGATCGGCTCGGCGTTCGCGATGCGGCAGCACGGCCAGCTGCTGCTGCTCGAGGTCCTGCGCGCCTACGCCGACCAGGAGCGACTCCCACCGGGATGGCTGCGGCTGCTGACCGATCAGCGTCTGCGGCCGGCCCTCAGCCTCATGCACGCCGAACCAGGAAAGCCTTGGGGGCTGCAAGAGCTGGCGAGCGCGGCGGCGATGTCCCGTACGACCTTCGCCGAACGTTTCCGCACGACGGCGGGCATGCCGCCGCTGACCTACCTCAACCGGTGGCGGATGCTGCTGGCGCAACGGGCTCTCCGCGACAGCGACGTCAGCATCGGATCGCTGGCCGCCGACCTGGGGTACTCCTCGGAGAGCGCGTTCAGCACCGCCTTCAAACGCGGGGTCGGTGAGTCACCGCTGCGCTACCGGCACCGGGCGCGCGCTGAGATGTCGGCTCGCGCGACAGCCCTCGTGGAGTCGGCGGGCGGGCTGTAGACGCCGACCGCACGTACGGCGCCGGCGGAGCCCGCTCATCGGCGGGCCGAAGCGCCGCAGGCTGCCGAAAAGCGCCTCTCCTCACGCTGGAGGGCGTACAGGAATTCGTGATCTCCGGGACGCTGTGGCGGTTGAGGCGGGGCGGCTAGGGTCTTGGGCATGAAACCTGCGGATATCTCCCTTTTGCATGCCCTCGGCGCCCCGACGATCTCGCCCGACGGGAAGCATGCGATCGTCGCCATGACCAGGCCCGACCTCGAGGCGGACGAGTACCGCGGCGGCCTCTGGCTGGTCCCGACGGACGGCTCCGCCGAGCCGCGCCAGTTGACGAGAGGCCCGCGCGACGGGGAGCCCGCATACTCGCCGGACGGGGCCTGGCTGGCCTTCGTACGCGGCGGCGACGGCGCCAAGCCGCAGCTCTACGTGATTCCCACGGGCGGCGGCGAGCCGCGGAAGGTGACCGACCAGCCGCTCGGTGTCAGCGAGCCGGTGTGGAGCCCCGACTCGCGACGGCTGGCGTTCGTCTCGCGCGTGCCCGAGGAGGGCCGGTACGGCGAGACGAAGCCGGACAAGGAACGTCCGCGCCGCATCACCGGCTTCAAGTACCGCCTGGACAATCTGGGCTTCTTCATCGACCGGCGTGCTCACGTCTTCATCGTCGATCCGTTCGCCGAGGAGCCGTCGGCCACGCAGGTCACCGAGGGCGACTTCGACCATGGCGGGGTCACCTGGAGCCCGGACGGCGCGCTGCTGGCGTTCGTGGCCGCGCGCCACGAGGAGCGCGACAGCACGCTCACCGGCGACGTGTGGGTGAGCGCTCCCGACGGTTCGGGTCTGCGCCGGGTGACCGCCACCGAGCTGTCGGTGTCCGCGCCGCGCTTCACCCCGGACGGCGACGCCTTGTGCTTCCTCGGCGCCGACGCCGGCACCGACGGCCGCCACCTGATCGCCAAGAACGCCGGGCTCTGGCTGGTGCCGCTCGCCGGCGGCGCGGCCCGCCGTCTCACCGACGAGGAACGCTTCCACCTCCCCGTCGCCCCGTACGTTCCCACGGCCGACGGTGTGCTCGTCACCGTGGAGAACAGGGGCGCCAAGGACCTGCTGCTCGTGCCGTACACGGGCACGGAACCCACCGCTCTGGTCAGCGGCCCCCGCGAGGTCAACGCCGTCGCCCACGCCGCGGACGTCATCGTGGCGGCCGTCGCCGACGCCCGTACCCCCGGCGAGCTGGTCGCCCTCCGCGACGGCAAGGAGACCACCCTCACCTCGTACGGCGCCGGCCTCGACCTCCTTCCCATCGAGGAGGTCACCGGCACGGCCCCGGACGGCTACCCCGTACACGGCTGGATCGTCCGCCCGGCCGGCGAGGGGCCGCACCCCGTGCTCCTCATGATCCACGGCGGGCCGTTCGCGCAGTACGGCTGGCACGCCTTCGACGAGGCCCAGATCTACGCCTCGGCCGGTTACGCGGTCGTTTTCGGGAACCCGCGCGGCTCCTCCGGGTACGGCCAGGCGCATGGCCGGCACATCATCGGGGACGTCGGCCGTCTTTCGGCGCTCGACCTGGTGGCGTTGTTCGACGCCGCCCTGGCCACCGGTGGGCTGGACGCCTCCCGTGCCGGGGTGCTCGGCGGTTCGCACGGCGGCTTCATGACCACGTGGCTGGCCGCTCACCATGGCGACCTGTTCAAGGCGGCGATCAGTGAGCGGGCGGTCAACGCGATCGACAGTTTCCACGGGAGCAGCGACATCGGGTGGTCGTTCGCGCGTGACCTGTACGGCGACGACCCGGCGCGCTGGGTGGAGCAGAGCCCGCTCACGCACGCTGACAAGATCGACATGCCGTTCATGATCATTCACTCCGAGCACGACTGGCGGTGCCCGGTGGAGCAGGCGCAGCGGTTGTTCGTCAAGCTGAGGTTGCGGGGGGTGGAGACGGAGCTGCTGCTGTTCCCGGGGGAGGGGCATGAGCTGTCCCGCTCGGGGCTTCCCAGCCACCGGGTGGCCCGCTTCGAGGCCATCCTCGATTGGTGGGGGCGGCACCTGTAGGGGGCGTTCCCGGCCCTTCGAGCGGCGGCGTGGCCGGGTGAGCTCTCTGTCGTGGGACGTGCGCCGGCCGAAGCGTGCCCGAATGGTCCGGCGCCGTCCTCTACAGGCTGTAGAGTAAGCGCTGCGCCGAGGAAAGGGTTGGGCATGCTGCGCTGGTTCCGGATCGTGGCGGTGGCTGAGGCGTGCTCTTGGGCGGGCCTACTGGTCGGGATGTTCTTCAAGTACGTGACCGAGACCGGCGAGCTCGGCGTGAAGGTGTTCGGCCCGATCCACGGGGCGCTGTTCCTGCTGTACGCGGCCGGGGTGCTGCTGGCGGCGCGGGAAGCGGGATGGAGCCGGGGCGCGGTGGTGCTCGGCCTGGCGTGCGCGGTGCCGCCGTTCACCTCGGTGTGGTTCGAACGGCGCATGGCCGCCCGCGGGGCGGCCGAGCAACTCGCCTGACCTCGGCCGGCCGGACAGCGGGGCCTCATCTTTTTCCGCGGGACGTAGATCCCGCTCTCTCCGTTCGACGCGTCGAGAACCGGTCGCCCCTTCGCTCCGTACACGGCCGACGCATCGGTGCCTCGGCTGCCCGTGCCTCGCCGATGGGAGACGTGCGAGCCGGCCGCCAGGGTGACGCCGGCCCGGGGCTCTGCGATCTCAGGCCGGGTTCTTGTCCGTGTCGGTCAGCCGGCCAGGGCCGTTCACCGCTTTGAAGGTATTGGCGCTTGATACTCCCGATATCGCGGGAAAGCTTCAACAGTCGGGTCAAAGATACCGTTGAAGGCATGGATATTGGCATCAAGGACGTCGCCCATGCCGTCGAGGCGGTAAATGTCATGAGGCTGCTCCCGGGCCGGCCGCGGGTGCTCGCCCTCGGGGAGCCCACACACGGTGAGGACGCTCTGCTGGAGGTGCGGAACGAGCTTTTCCGGCACCTCGTCGAGCAGGAGGGCTATCGGTCGATCGCGCTCGAGAGCGACTGCCTGCTGGGCACGGTCGTGGACGACTACGTCACCTCGGGCACGGGCACCCTCGACGAGGTCATGGAACGCGGGTTCAGCCACGGGTTCGGCGCGTCGGCGGCCAACCGGGAGCTCGTGCGCTGGATGCGCGCGTACAACGACGGCCGCGACGCGACCGAGCGGCTGCGGTTCGCCGGTGTGGACGGGCCGCTGGAGATCACCGGCCCCGAGAGCCCCCGTCAGGCCCTCATCGCCCTCCACGGCTACCTCGCGGCCTGGGTGGACGCGGACCTGATGCCCTGCGACGCGGGAACGCTCGACCGCCTGCTCGGCGCCGACGACCGGTGGACCGATCCGGCCACCACGATGGACCCGTCCCGGTCGGTGGGGCAGACGGCCGAGGCGCGGGAGCTGCGGCTGCTCGCCGACGATCTGGCGTCGCTGCTCGACACGCAGACGCCGCACCTGATCGCGGCGACCTCGCGGGACGAGTGGGACCGGGCGCGCCTGTACGGGCGCACCGCCACCGGCCTGATGCGCTACCACTTCTGGATGGCCGACACGACACCGGGGCGCCTGAGGCGGTTGCTGGGCGTGCGGAGTTCGATGATGGCCGCCAACATCCTCGCCGTCGCCGAGTGGGGCCCGGCGATGGTCTACGCCCACAATCTCCTTCTTCAGCGGGGCACGAGCGAAATGCGGTTGGGTGGTCCGCCGGAGCAGTGGTGGAGCGCCGGCGCGCTCGTGAACGCCCACCTGGGCGAGGAGTACGCCTTCCTGGCCATGGCCATCGGCACGATCCGGCACCAGGGAGTGGGCACACCGCCCCCGGACACCGTCGAAGGCCTCCTGTACGCGCTCCCGGAGGACGGCTACGTCGTCGACGCCCGCCGGCTGGCCGCCGCCCTCGCCGCCGCGCCGCCCGCCCCTCGCGTGTCCCCGTGGTTCGGCTACTTCCCGCTGGATGCGGCTCACCTGGCCGAGTGCGACGGGATCGTGTTCCTCAAGGACCTCCCGCAGGGCTAGGCTCCCTCGGCCTTCAGCGCGGCGCGATGGCGCCCACCCGCAGCCCTCTTCGCGAGCAGCGCAGTACGGCAGCTGATGCCGAGTCTCCAAAGCAGCGACATGCGGCCGGGTGGCGGATGCGGCTTGGGGTTGAGATCCTTCGGCCATGGCGGGTGGGGCTTATCGGGTGGGCGAGACGGCCTTGCTGGCCGTGGTGGAGGAAGCCGAGCCGGTGGTGGGGCGGTGGCGGCGGCGTTTTGACGCTTCCGCTTCTGCCGGGGTGCCGGCGCATGTGACCGTGCTCGTGCCGTTCCTGGACAGTGGTCGCATCGATGCTGGGGTGATCGGTGAGTTGAGGGCGGTGATCGGTGGGCACCGTCCGTTCAGCGTGCGGTTTGACGGGTGTGGGCGGTTTCCTGATGCGCTTTATCTGGCGCCGACGCCTGAGCAGCCGTTTCGGGCGTTGACCGAGGCTGTGGTGGCGCGGTGGCCTGAGGCGCCGCCCTACGGTGGGCAGTTCACGGAGGTCGTTCCGCATCTGACTGTGGCGCATGGGCAGCAGGAGCAGGTGTTCGACGAGGTCGAAGGGGAGCTGGCCGGACGGTTGCCGGTCACGGCCGAGGTCGCGGCGGTCGGGCTCTTCGTCAGCGATGGGGAGCGGTGGCATCAGCGCGGGGAGTTTCCGCTGCTCGGATGAGGCGTCAGCTCAGCAGGCCGTGGTGGAGGGCGCGGAGGACGGCTCGGGTGCGGTCTCTGGTGCCGAGTTTCAGCAGGACGCTGGAGACGTGGTTCTTGACCGTGCCTTCCGCCAGGAAGAGGGCATCGGCGATCTCGCGGTTGGAGTAGCCGCCGGCTAGCAGGCGGAGGACTTCCAGCTCGCGTTCGGTGAGGTCCTGGATCTGGGTTTCGCCGTCCGGGGCGGGTGGGGAGGCGTCACCGTCGCGGATGGCGCGCAGGAGGCGGTCGGTGATCGCCGGTTGGACCAGTGTCCCGCCGGCCGCCAGCGTGCGGACGGCGCCGACGAGCTGGTCGAGGGTCACGTCCTTGAGCAGGTAGCCCCTGGCTCCGGCGCGCAGGGCCTGCAGGGCCAGTTCGTCGTCGTCGAAGGTGGTCAGGACCAGCACCGGCACGTCGATGCCGCTGTCGCGTAGGGCGCGCAGGGTCCAGATGCCGTCGTGGCGCGGCATGCGGAGGTCGAGCAGGACGACGTCCGGTGGGTGTTCGCTGATCGCGGTGAGGGCGGAAAGGCCGTCGTCGGCCTCGGCGACGACCTCGATGCCTGTCGCCAGGTCGAGGAGGCTGCGGATCCCCTGCCGGACGAGGGTCTGGTCGTCCACGACGCAGACGCGGATCAGGTCGGGGACGCCTCCACCCGTGGACGGCTCACCGCGGGTCTCGCCGTTCACCGCGAAGTCGCGGGCCCCGGGGTCGCTGGTCGCGGTGATGTCGTGGGGTGCGGGGTCGCTGGTCGCGGTGATGTCGTGGGTCGTGCTGGGCCGGCCGTTCATGGGGAGGGCATTTCTGCTACGACGTGGAAGCCGCGTTCCGCCCAGAAGTGGGCTCGGCCGCCGAGGGCCTCGGCTCGTTCGGCGATTCCGCGCAGGCCGTTGCCCGGCACGATGCGGTCGGCGCCGCGTCCGTCGTCGCGGGCGGTGAACGTCAGGCCGCCCTTCTCGTCGGCGGTGATCTCGATCCACAGGCGGCCGGCGGCGGCGTGGCGGATGGTGTTGGTGACCACCTCCTGCACGCAGCGGACCAGGGCCGCCGTGCGTTCCTCGTCGGCCTCGACCGCGTCGTCGATGGTCAGGTGCACGACGGGCTCGGGCAGCTCGGCGACGATGCGTTCGAGGGTGTCGCGCAGGTCGGGGGCGCGGCGGCGCAGCTCCCCGACGGTGGTGCGTACGTCCGCGAGCAGGTCGCCGGCCAGGCGGCGGGCGCGGGCGACGTGTTCGCTCGCGGGCGGGGTTGCCTGGTGGGAGGCCACCTCCAGTTCGAGGGCGAGCACGGTGAGCTGGTGTCCGAGGAGGTCGTGCAGCTCGCGGGCGATCCGCAGCCGCTCGTCGGCGCGGGTCGACTCGGCCAGCAGCGCGCCGGCCGTGCGCAGTTCGGTGTGCGCCTCCGCCAGCTTCTGGCGCATCCTGGCCTCGCGGGCCTGGGCGACGACCCCCAGCGCGCTGCCCAGTTGCAGCAGCAGGTAGAGCAGCGCGGCCAGCAGCGCCTCGCCGCTGCCGCCCTGCATCTGCGGGACGGCCGCGACGACCAGGGTGTTGAAGGCGATGACGGCGGCGGTCGTCCGCAAGGGGAGCAGGTAGGCGCTGATCGCCGCGGTGAACACCAGCAGGATCGGCGTCCAGCCGGCCCGCGGAGCCATGAGGACCAGAGCGGGCCCCAGCAGCACCTGCGCGGCGAAGGCGGTGAGGACCACCCGCCGCGGCAGCAGGCCCACGAAATACATGCAGATCAGCAGCGCGCAGCAGAAGGCGGCGAAGCAGATCCACCACCCCGGCAGCCGGGCGACCTCGGCGTTCCCCAGCTGCACCACGCCGACGAAGACGCAAACGAGCGTGACGAAGACGGACGACCAGGCTTCCGGATCCCAACGCCTCACCGCCCCAGCGTATGCGGCGGGATCGCGCCGGTGATCTGCCAGAAGTCATGGGTGCCGACCATGACCGCCGGCACGCGCCGCCGGAAGTGCCCGACCCGTACCGTCGGGGCACCGCAACCCAACGAGGAGCAAGGAGCCGCCGTGCTCGCGATCGAGGTCCGCGACCTGCACAAGAGATACGGGGACACCGTCGCCCTGGACGATGTCAGCCTGTCGGTGAACGAAGGGGAGATCTTCGGGGTGCTCGGGCGCAACGGCGCCGGCAAGACCACCACCGTGGAGACCATCGCCGGGCTGCGCCTCCCCGACCGCGGCACGGCCCGCGTGCTCGGGCTCGATCCGCGCCGCGACCGCGCCAGGCTGCGTCCGGTGCTCGGCGTGCAGCTGCAGGACACCGCGCTGCACACGGCGCTGACGGTCCGCGAGCTGGTACGCCTCTACCGCTCGTTCTACCCGGAGGGCGCCGACCCGGACGAGCTGATCGACTCGCTCGGCCTCGGTCCGCGCAGGAACGTGCGGTTCGAGCAGTTGTCCGGAGGCCAGCAGCAGCGCCTGTCGATCGCGCTCGCGCTGGTCGGCAACCCCCGGGTGGCCCTGCTCGACGAGCTCACCACCGGCCTGGACCCGGAGGCCCGCCGCGCCATCTGGTCGCTGGTCGAAGGGCTGCGCGACACGGGCGTCACCGTGTTGCTGGTGAGCCACCTCATGGAGGAGGTCGAACGGCTGTGTGACCGGGTGGCGCTGATCGACCATGGGCGGGTGGTGGCGACGGACAGCCCGGCCGGGCTGATCGAGCGGGCGGGGCTGGACCAGCGGGTGCGGTTCCGCGCGAGCGACGACGCGTTCGGCACCGCCGTGCTGGACGGGGTGCCCGAGGTGATCTCGGTGGAGGCACGTGGTGACCAGGTGACCGTCACCGGGACGGGGAACCTGCTGCAGGCCGTCAGCGCCGCGCTGGTGCACGGCGGCGTCGTCGTCACCGAGACCCGCCTCGAACGCGCCACCCTCGACGACGCCTTCCTGGCCCTGACGGGGCGTTCCCTGACCGACGAGACCACCGACGAGACCACCGACGAGACCGACACGGAGGACGACCGATGACCACCGCCGTACGCAGCGAGCTCGCACCGTACCGGCCCGGCCCCCGCGCATGGGGGATGCTGGTCGGCGCGGAGGCGAAGATGGTGCTCCGCGACACCGCGGGGCTGCTGACCCCGATCATGCTGCCGATGCTGATCCTGGTGATGGCGGGGTTCTCGGCGGAGGGGGAGAGCCTGCCCAACGGCGTGCAGGTGATCGACTTCTTCGTCATCCCGCTCGTGCTCACGATCGTGTTGTCCACCATCGGGGTGCTGAACATGCCGGGCTTCCTCGCGTTGTACCGGCGTGCCGGGATCCTGCGCCGCCTGGCCGTGACCCCGGCCCGTCCGGCGATGGTGCTGGTCGCGCACGTCGTGGTGAGCATCGCGCACACCGTCGTGGGGATCGGTCTCGCGCTCGCGGTCGCCGTGCTGGCCTTCGGCGCGAATCTGCCCGCGAAGCCCGGCCTCGCGCTGGCCGTGGTCGCCCTCGCCGCCCTGACGATGTACTCCGTGGGGCTGCTCGTCGCGGCGGTCGCGCACAGCCCCAACGCGGCGGTCGCGATCGGACTGGTGCTCTTCTTCGGGATGGGCGCGGGCGGCGGCTTGTTCGGGTCTCCGGGGAGCATGCCCGAGGTCGTCGCCCGGATCGGTGAGACGCTGCCGTTCGGCGCGTCCGTGCATGCGGTCGGCGCGGCATGGGTCGGTACGGCCCCGGAGCCGCGGCACCTGCTGTGCATGGCCGCCGCCATCGTGGTGAGCGCCCTGGTCTCCACGCGCTTCTTCCGCTGGCAGTAGCCGGTCAGCGCCGCCGGCGCAGCACGCCCGACAGTGCGAGCCCGGCCACCACGGCGACCACGCCGATGGCCAACCAGGCAGGTGATCCGCCGGTCAGGGGCCGGCACTCGGCGACGCACAGGATCGGGCGGATCCGTACGAGGTCGGCTCCCTGGAGGATCCACAACAGGCCCAGCAGGACCAGGACGGCCCCACTGGCGATCTTCACGATTCTCACGGCTGTATCCGTTCGAGGAGGGGGATAAGATATTCAGGCAGGCTTAGAAGGTGAGGTTATAAGGTGTCCGAAGAACCTACAAGTGCGTTCCTGCCGCAGCTCGTCGGTCAGGCGTTCAACCTGATGCTCGACGGCCTCTACCAGCGCCTGGTCGAGGCCGGATACGACGACCTGCGGCCCACCCACTGCCTGAACGTCTTCCGGTTCATGGACTGCGACGGCACCCGGCCCACCACCCTGGCCCGCCGGGCCGGCATGACCCCCCAGGCGATGAGCGAGCTCGTGGGCTACCTCGAACAACGCGACTACGTGCGGCGGGTCCCCGACCCGAACGACGGCCGGGGGCGGGTCGTCGTCTACTCCGACCGCGGGGTGCGCGCAGCCGACGTCAGCTCCGCCTACTTCGCCGACATGGAGGCCCGCTGGGGCGCCGTCGTCGGGCCCGACCGGCTTCTGGACGTCAAGTCGGCCCTCGCCGAGATCCTCCGGACGGGCGTTCGGGGTTAGCATCGGCGGCTATGGCCGAACCTTCCTACCTCAGTGTCACCGCGCACGCGTACGACGCCGTGGCCGTCCAATATGCCGATCTCGCCAGGGACGAGCTGGTTCAGCTGCCGTTGGACCGGGCGGTGCTGGCCGCGTTCGCCGAATACGCGCGAGGTCCCGTGGCCGAGCTCGGATGCGGGCCGGGGCGCGTCACCGCGCATCTGCGGGACCTGGGGCTGGACGCGTTCGGCATCGACCTGTCGCCGGTGATGATCGACCTCGCCCGCGAGGAGCACCCCGACCTGCGTTTCGAGGTGGGGTCGATGGACGCGCTGGAGCTGGGTGACGGTGAGCTGGGCGGCATCGTGTCGTGGTATTCCGTCATCCACACGCCGCCGGAGGAGTTGCCGCCGTACTTCGCGGAGTTCCGCCGGGTGCTGGCCCCGGGCGGCTGCCTGCTGCTGGGCTTCTTCGAGGCCGAAGGCGGGCCGGTGACGGTGTTCGACCACGCCGTGGCGCCGGCCTACCGGTGGCCGATCGACGAGCTCGCCGGGCTGGCGTACGAGGCGGGCTTCGCCGAGATCGGGCGGATGTCGCGGGAGCCCCGGGAGGGCGAGCGGTTCCGCCGGGGCCACCTGCTGATGCACAGGGTTTCTGAGGGGACGGAAGTGGCTATGTAGCGGAAAGCCTGGCATACCCCCCAACTGCCTGGAGATCGCCGTGCCGCATCTGTCCCGTCGTCATGTTCTCTCCCTGCTCCCCGCCGCCGGGCTGCTGGCGGTGATCCCGCCCGTGCGGGCCGCGGCGGGCGTCGACCACGGCCGGTTGGTGGCCAACGCCGTGGCGATCTACGCGGGGACGCCCGAGGTCAACGCCCGGCCCGAGGTCGCCGGAAAGCTGGCGGCCGTGCTCCGTACGGCTCGGCAGCGGCTGGACGCCCTGGACGGCGCCGGCGCGAACGAGTTGTTCGCCGGGGTGAGCCTGGGCGGCGACGACGTCAACCTGCGGCTGTCCTTCCAGTACCTGTACGAGATCGCGCTCGCCACCCGGACCCCCGGTGGCGAGCTCGACGGCGACGCGGCCGTCCAGCGGCGGGTGATCGACGGCCTGCAGTGGCTGCACGAGCGCCACTTCGGCGACCAGGCGAAGGGCTACTACGGCAACTGGCACAGCTGGGAGATCGGCATCCCGACCCACGTCAGCAGGACGCTGGCGCTGCTGGCCGAGCGGGTACGCGACGAACGGCCCGACCTGACGGCCGCGTACGTCGCCTCGATGGACGCCTATCTGCGCAACGGCAAGGACGGCGACGTCGACCTCGACTCACGCTTCCACACGGGCGCGAACCTGGCCGACATCACCGGCAACCGGATCCTGCAGGGCGCGCTCACCGGCGACGACGCCCGTGTCGACAAGGCCATCTCCGACCAGGCCACGGTCTTCGCCACCATCGACCCGTACGCCCTGCAGCACGGCGTCGCCGACGGCTACTACGCCGACGGCTCCTTCATCCAGCACCACTCGGTCGCCTACACCGGCTCGTACGGGCGCGCCCTGCTCACGCGGGTCGTGCAGACGCTCAAGACGCTCGACGGCGCCACGAGCACCGGGCCCGACCTGGCTGGGGTGGTGTACCGGTGGGTCGCGGACGGGTTCGCGCCGCTGATCTTCGAGGGCTGGATGATGGAGATCGTCAAGGGACGGGCGGTCTCCCGGACCGCCACCGGCTACACCGACGTCGGGGTCATCGTGGAGGCCGTCGCCGACCTGGCCGACCACGTCACCGGGGACCAGGCCTTGGCGCTGCGGAAGTACGCCAAGTTCCTGCCGGCCGCCGACACGGCCGCCTTCGTCTCGCCGGTCAGCATCGCCCGCTACCAGGCCATCCGGGACTCCGGCGTGCCGGCCGAGGATCTGAACCCGGCCAGGCGGTCGGTGGCGTTCAACGCCATGGACCGGACGGTGCACCGGCGTCCCGGCTACGCCTTCGCCCTCGCCCGCAGCTCCGACCGGATCAGCAAATACGAGTACATGAGCGGCGAGAACCTCATGCCGTGGTTCCAGGGCGACGGCGCCTACTACCTCTACCTGTCGGGGGAGGACCAGCGGGAGGTCTTCGGCGTCGACTACTACACGGCCGTCTCGCCGTACCGGCTGGCCGGGGTGACCGCGCCGGTGGAGGAGCGGCGGACGGTCCCCGAGCTGTACGGCCGGATGTGGTACGAGAACCCGGGGCATCCGCTCAACTTCACCTCGTCCTCGGAGTCCCAGAACGCCTACGTGTACTTCCCGCTGGCGGAGAACGCCTTCTCCGGCGGCGCCACGCTCGGCGAGTACGGCGTGGCCGGGATGGTGCAGTCGGACGACGCCGCCTACGCCGCCAAGCAGGCGGGCCTCCTGCCGGACGACTTCGTCGCCTACCAGAACGCCCGCGCGACCAAGTCGTGGTTCCTGCTGGACGACGAGATCGTCGTGCTGGTCGCGGACATCTCTGGACAGAGCGGACGCGCCGCGACGACGACCGTGGACAGCCGCATCGCCGCCCCGGCCGACACGATCACTCTCACCGGCGAGCGCCGGGACGGCGCGGCCTGGCAGGCCGGCGACACCGCGCCGCCGCGCTGGATCCGGTACGCCAACGGCACCCGCGGCACCGCGATCGGCTACGCGTTCCTCACGGGCCAACCGGTCGAGGCCGGGGTGGAGACGGTGACCCGCAGTCGCAGGGTCGTCCGCGCCACCAACCCCGACACCCGGATCACCAAGCAGGTCTTCACCGCGGCGATCCACCATCCCGCCGCCGGGGACGTGCCCGCCCTCGCCTACGCGCTGGTCCCGAACGCCACGGAGGCCGCTCTGCGCCGTTACACGGACGGGCCGCTGAGCGTCCTGGCGAACGACGGGCGCGTGCAGGCGATCAAGCACAACCGGCTCGGGATCGTCGCCGCCAACGTCTTCGCCGCCGGCCGGCACCACGCCGAACGGGTGCAGATCGACGGCCCGGCCTCGGTCATCGTGCGCTCCGGCGAGCGTACGGTGGTCGCGGTGTCCGACCCGACGATGGACCGCGACCATGTCACCGTCGTCCTGCGCGGCGCCTCTCTCCGCCTCGACTCCGCCGACGAAGGGGTGACGGCACGCCGGGTCCCGGGCGGCACCGAGATCCGGGTGAACACCCACCACGCCCACGGGCGGACGTTCACCGCGACGCTGCGCTGACCTTCTACAGGATCTCCCCCCCTACAAAATGGGCATCAGCCCCAATAGCGGACATGGGTCTCCGTGGTGAGACTGGGATCCGGGGCGGCCTGCGCCAGGTGCCCGCGAGATCGATGGAGGTCCTTGTTGAACGCCCCGCCGGCAGACGCGGCCACCGGCTCGCCGCTGGAGATGGCCGCCAAAATCGTGCCCGTCGCGGCCGTCCTGGCGTTCCTCGGGGCGTGGGAGCGCAGCCTGCCGGTGATCGGCGAGATCGTGGTCGTGGGGTTGCTGGGGGCGTCCGTGCTGGCGGCGGTGCACCACGCCGAGGTCGTCGCCCACCGCGTCGGCGAGCCCTTCGGCTCGCTCATCCTGGCCGTCGCCGTCACCGTCATCGAGGTCGGCCTCATCGTCACCCTGATGGTCTCCGGCGGGCCGGGAGCCGCCACGCTGGCCCGCGACACGGTCTTCGCCGCCGTGATGATCACCTGTAACGGCATTTTCGGCCTGTCGTTGTTGATCACGGCGTTGCGCGAGGGCACCGCGTCGTTCAACGCCAAAGGCACCGGCGCCGCGCTGGCGACCGTGATCACGCTCGCGACCCTGAGTCTCGTGTTGCCCACGTTCACGACCAGCGTGCCCGGTCCCGAGTTCTCCGGGGTGCAGCTGGCCTTCGCCGCCGTGGTCTCCCTCGCGCTGTACGTGCTGTTCGTGTTCGTGCAGAACGTCCGCCACCGTGACTACTTCCTGCCCGCCCCGGGGCCCAAGGTCCGCCCGCTGCGGCCCGCCACCGCCAGACCCGGCGGCGTTCTCGTCGCCGAAAGAATCGAGGAGGACGAGGAAACCGACACCGAGGACCACGCGGCCACGCCGTCGCTGCGGACCACCCTGACCAGCCTCGCGCTGCTCATCACCGCTCTCGTCGCGGTCGTCGGACTGGCCAAGGTGGAGTCGAAGACCATCGAGGCGGCCGTCTCCGGGGCGGGGCTGCCGCACGCCGTGGTCGGCGTGGTCATCGCCCTGCTGGTGCTGCTGCCGGAGACCCTCGCCGCGGCCCGCAACGCCCAGCGCCGGCGCATCCAGATCAGCCTCAACCTCGCGCTCGGCTCCGCCATGGCGAGCATCGGCCTGACCATCCCGACCATCGCCGTGGCGTCGATCTGGCTGGACGGCCCGCTGCTGCTCGGGCTCGGGGCCGTCCACATCGTGCTGCTCGGCCTGACCGCGCTCGTCGGCACGCTCACCGTGATCCCCGGCCGCGCCACGCTTCTCCAGGCCGGGGTCCACCTCACCCTGTGCGCGAGCTACCTCTTCCTCGCCGCCGTCCCATGAGCCGGGACGCCGGTCAGCGGGACGCGCGGTGCAGGATCTCCTCCTCGGTCAGCGGGGCGGGCGGGTGGTGGGTCAGGCACTGCGGGGTGCGGATCAGCACCTCGGGGACGCCGTCGCTCACGGCGTAGAACTGCCCGGTCTCCAGCCGTCCGACCCGGTCGGCCCGGCCGCCACGGGAGCGCGCCAGCGTCTGGACCACGGAGATCTGCGTGGGGCTGTTCATCCGGCCGATGAACTGGGTGGTGGCGTTGCCGGCGATCTGGTTGTGCAGCCCGCGCGGCGCCTGGGTGGCGAAGACCAGGCCGAGGCCGTACTTGCGGGCCTGCGAGGCCAGAGTCAGCGTGCTGGCCAGGGCCTCGGTCTTGGGGGTCGCCGGTACGAGGGCCTGGGCCTCGTCCATCACGTACAGACCGGTCAGGGGGCGGTCGCCGGCCGGGTTGCGCTTGATCCAGGAGAACAGGGCCATCTGGAGCCGGCTGACGAAGCCCGGCCGCGCGTCCTCGTTGAGGCCGACGAGGCTGATGACCGACACGCGGGCCCGTCTGCCCGCCGACGGGGTGAGCAGCCGGGCCGGGTCCACCGGCTCGCCGTCGCCCGCGAAGAGCGGGTCGTTGATCGTCGCCGCCGTCAGCAGCTGCCCCAGCTCGGCGGCGATGATGTCGGCCCGGTCGATCCTGCCGGCCTCGAACGGCAGCGCGGCCAGCATGCCGAGGAACGCGGCGAAACCGCCGCCGCCCGAGCGGGCGAAGTGTTCCAGCGCCTGGCGGAGCACGGCCTTGCCCTTGCGGGCCTTGGCGGTGTCGCCGTCGACGTTCGCCCGGGGGGCGAGGGCGGCGACGGCCAGGCCGAGCGCGGAGTCCAGCTCGTCGCGGTCGTCGAGGACGGCGGCGAAGTCGGGGAGCGGCTGGAAGCTCAGCGGGCGGCCGCGGGAGCGTCCCGGCGTCCAGATCACGACCTCGGCC
>NZ_SMKQ01000094.1 GCF_004348995.1 Nonomuraea terrae | reverse complement strand
ACACCGTCCCGCGACGTCCTCCTCGGCACCCTGAAATCCACCGGCAACCCCCACGCCCACGGCCGCACCCACTCCT
This sequence comes from Nonomuraea terrae, assembly GCF_004348995.1. Classification (GTDB taxonomy): domain Bacteria; phylum Actinomycetota; class Actinomycetes; order Streptosporangiales; family Streptosporangiaceae; genus Nonomuraea; species Nonomuraea terrae. The sequence goes on along the minus strand of NZ_SMKQ01000094.1, from coordinate 30,301 downwards.
CCACCGAGCCTCTGCCTTCCTCAGCCACCCCTGCTTCGCAGGCCCTGCCCGCTCCAGAAGCCCCGCCGTCGCCGGCCGCCCCGAACGGCCACACGGTGACAATCCGGCTGGTCGAGTCGACGGGATCGGGCAGCCAGGCGGAGCTCTCCTCCCCTGTCCTGCCGCTCGACACCCTGATCCACTCCGACCTCCTCGAACGTCCCGGCACCCCGGCCGCCGCCCTCGACCTCAACGGCTTCGAGATCGCCACCTACCTCACCAAGGCTCCCGACCTGCTTGCCCCAGCAGCAGCGCAGACCAGCCCCGCACCCGTCCCTGCGGCAGGGCAGGCCCGTCCAGATGCGCGCTCGGCAGCGGAGCACGGCCAGTTGGAGCTCGGCCCGACCGTCGAGCCCGCGCAGCCGGTTTACAGCCGTTACTGGCTGCACAACAAGGGGCCGGCCCCGCTGGGCTATCTGCCGATCTCCATCGCCGTCGGCCCCGATCTGGTGGCTTCACCGGAGCGGCCGTTCGAGGTGGAGGTGGTGCTTTCGTCCCACCTCACGGAGGAGCCCCATGAGGGCATCGTGGACATCCGCGTGCCGGACGGCTGGGCCGCCACGCCCGCGCAGCGCCCGTTCCGGCTGGCCCCCGGCGGTCATCTCCGCTTCCCCGTCACCATCGACCCGGGAGCCGCCACACCGCCGAGGCGGGGCCTGCACTTCGTCGCGGCCCGCACCCACGTCGGCGGCCAGGTTGTCGAAGACGTCACCACCGTGGCTGTGGGCGACGGCCCGGAGCTGCCCGTGGCCGGCCCGCCACCAGAGTCGGCCATCCGCGGCACCACATCGGCCGACGCCCGCCCCACCGGCCTGTCGGTCACTCCGGTCACGGACACGCTGTCCCTCCGTCCCGGCGACCGCACCTCGCTCAGCCTCCGGCTCACGAACACGACCGCCGACGAGATCCACGGCGAGACCCAACTCGCCTCCCCGTGGGGCACCTGGGCCATGCTCCCGCAGGTCATCCAGGGCTTCACGGTCCCCGCAGGCGAGACGATCGACGTGGCGTTCCCGGTGAACGTCCCGGCTGACGCGCCGGCCGGTCACGCCTGGGCGATGGCCAAGGTCATGTGGTTCGGCCGCTGCCAGTACTCCCCGGCGATCCGCCTGGAGGTAAGCCGGTGACGCCCACTCCAACCACCGCCCACAACCACAGCCACCCATCCGGCGCTGGTCCGAACCCGGCCATGCCAACCGACGACCACATCCACACTCCGGGGAGCGGTTCGGCGGCGGTGATCGGGTGGGTCGATGACCGTCCGATCCCACGAGACCGCCTCGACCAGCGCCTCGACGAGCTACGCAACGGCCCGCTCAGGTCCGCACTGCCCGTACCGGGCACTTCGGAGGACCGCCAGCTCGCCCGCTGGGTGACCCAGGTCATCCTCACGGAGGCCCTCTGCGAAGCGACCGCCACCGACCTCGGCCTGTCCCCCGAACAAGCGACCGAACCAGATGGCTCCACCCCTGCGCAACCATCCCGCAGAAGTACGGCCCCAGCTCAACCAGCCGTGCCGGCTTGGTTCGCCGCCGACCAGAGTGTGCTCGATCCCATCGGCGATCGCGACGTACCGGAACCCAGCGTGGAGGCACGCCACGTCGCCGATCGAGCTGTCGGCGGTGGCGTCGCTGAAGCTCCTGGCCCATCCGTCGGGGAGACAGGTGTTGACGGCAGGGTTGTGTCGCATCGGGTTGTCGGCGAGCCGGTCGTGTACGAACGTTCGTCCCTGGTGGGCGGCAGCGGGGCGTCGTGGCGGCTTGATCGGGTCGCGGCTGTGGAGCTCGGGTCGATCAACGCTGCGGCTTACCACGGCAATCCGTGGGTGCGGGCCGTGTACCACCATGTCACGGCGTCAGCCTCCGTTCCTCCGGAGTGGCGGCGGTCGACCTCCTCCGGGCGCAGCCTGCGCTCCTCCGGGCGCAGCCTGCGCCACCTCGTGCGTCACCGTCTGTTTGACGATCCGGCGCCCGCCCGGGACGCGACGGAGGCCGATCTGGAGTCGCTCGGGCCGGTCGAGCTCGATTCGCTGCCGTCCGCGATCGCCGAGGCTCTCGATAGCCACCCGTACGGCACACTCGTCGGGCCGGTCGTGGACGCCCTCGGCTGGCACGTCGCCATGGCGACCCCCGTCCATCCCGCTCCTGCATCCGCCACTCTCGACGGCGACGACCATGACAGTTCGCTCGTTGAGGCCGCACGGCGGAAGGCGTTCGCGCGGTGGCTCGACGACATGCGAGCCAAGCGCGTACGGCTCGTCCCCGGCTTCGAACACCCCGGTGACCCTCGGCAGCCCGACAACCACCACAAACACTGACGCGCTGATCACGTGCCACATCGGCGGGACCAACGCCGTGCTTGTTCGCAGGAACGCCGGTGCGTATGTGACCCCACAGGTTCGCCGAGCTGTCAGCCTGCTGGCAGGGGGCGTCCACCCGGGCGGCGGCCGATGGAGTCGTCCTTGACCTGCATCTCCTCCAGCAGCCGGGCCCAGGTGCCGTCTTCGTCCCAGCGTTTGAACCGCTCGTAGCGGGTCTGCCAGGGCCCGTACCGCTCGGGAATGTCGCGCCACGGCGCACCGGTTCGGCGCCGCCACAAGATCCCGTTGACCACCTCGCGATGGTCCCGCCCGTGACGCGCCGGGTCAGGTCGCCCCCGACCGCGACGTCCGGGGCGACCCGACCGGTGGCAGCCCACGGCAGTTCATCTACCGCCCACTCAGCCTCTATGCCGTGAAGAAGTCAACGAGTGCGCGTGCGATCTGGCCGGGCGCGTTGTCCGTGGGGATGTGTCCTGCATCCGGGATACGTACGAGTGTGGTGTGCGGGATCTCCGAGGCGAACCGCTCGGCGTACTCCACCTTCTGAAAGCCGTCGTCCTCGCCCCAGATCAGCAGCTTGGGTGTGGCGTTCTGTCGCAGGGCGGGGACGATATCCCGGGTGTAGCGGTTGTCGGCTGCGCCCACCATGGCCATCCAGGAGCGGCGGACCCGCGCATCGGTCCACGGGGCCAGATACCCAGCGGCAGGTGAGGCTCGACCAAGGACCACTCGTCATCGGTGAGGTCTCCACGTGCCATAGCGATGGCCTATCAGGGCCGGAAACCGAAGCACAGGCGATCCCACGGATCTCAACTCCATACAGGCCCTAGCCCTCCGGTGCCAGGGTGGTCAGGGTGTCCATTTCCTCCGTGCTCAAGTGGAGGTCATGAGCCATGAGGTTCTCCTTGAGGTGGCGCAGGCTGGTCGTGCCGGGGATCGGAAGGGTGACGGGCGAGCGGTGCAGTTGCCAGGCGAGCGCGATCTGCTGGAGAGTCGCACCGTGGCGGCGGGCGATCGGCTCAAGCGCGGCGGTGATGCGCTCGAGGTCGCCACTGTCACCGAGCGTGACGGGGTGCCAGGGCGAGAACACGGTCCCGGCCTCCTCGGTGGCCTTCAGCAGGGTGGCTCCGGTGCGGTTCCCGAGGTTGTACAGGGCGGTGACGGCGGCAATGTCGGTGATGGACCGGGCCGCGTGGAACTGTTCCAGGGTGATGTTGGACAGGCCGATGTCACGGATGAGCCCTTGCTCGCGCAGTCCGGCCAGGGTGGCGATCTGCTCCTCGAACGGGGCGTCGGTAGCGCGCCCGCTGTGCAGGTAGTAGAGATCGATGTGCTCCACACCCAGCCGACGTGCGCTCATGTGGGCGCTTTGGCGCAGGTAGTTGCGGTTGCCGACGGCGTCCAGGGTGGAGTAGTCGAAGCCCCCGCGGACGAAGCCGCCCTTGGTCGCGATGACCAGGTGGTCCGGGTAGGGGTGGAGCGCGTCACGGATGAGGAGCTCGTTGCTGTGCGGGCCGTACACGTCGGCGGTGTCGATGAACGTCACCCCGGCGTCCACTGCCGCGCGCAGCAGCTCGATTCCGGCCTGCCGGTCGGGGTAGTCGCCCCACACCTGCCTGCCGGTGAGTTGCATCGCTCCGTAGCCCACCCGCCCGACGGCCGGTCCGTTGCCGATGGTGATCGTCGTACTGCTGGAAGTTTCCGTGGACATGCCGCGGCATCCTTTCGTCGTGGTTCGCGGAACGGGTGGCCACGGTGACCACGTCTCCAGGCAACCAGCGGCGCGCCCGCCGCCATGCCCCGAGAGGGGGCGCGTTCTACCGGGGGTACGGCAGACCCCCTCTGGTGTGCCTCCGCACTAGCCTGGAGGTATGAGCGCACCCTCCGCCGCCCCGGGCCGACGGGACATCACTGAGTTCCTGCGCTCATGCCGGGCGCGCATCACCCCGAAGGACGCCGGCCTGCCACTGCGGCATGGCACGCGCAGGGTGCCCGGGCTACGCCGGGAGGAGGTGGCGCTGCTGGCCGGCGTGAGCACCGACTACTACATCCGGCTGGAACGCGGCCGCGTGCACGCGTCCGACGCCGTCCTGGACGCCGTGGCCCGCGCGCTGCTGCTGAACGACACCGAGCGCGAGCACCTGTACACCCTGAACCGGCCGGTCCGCCCCCCTGCCGCCCCGATGCCGCCGCAGCGGCTGCGCACCGGCCTTCGCCTAGCCCTCGACTCCATCGGCGACGTCCCGGCCATGGTGACGGGACGACGCCTGGACGTGCTGGCCGCCAACCGGTTGGCCCGCGCCCTGCTGACCGACTTCGACGCGCTGCCGCACCGGGATCGCAACATGGCCCGCTTCATCTTCCTCGACGATGCGGCCCGGAAGTTGTACACCTACTGGGAGCAGGCGGCCCGCGACGCCGTCGCCGCCCTTCACCTGTACGCCGGCCGCTACCCCGGCGACCCGCTGCTCGCCGAACTCGTGAGTGACCTGTCCACCCGCGACGCGGACTTCCGCCGATGGTGGGCCGACCACAAGGTGATCCGCCGCAGCAACGGCGTGAAGTACTACCACCACCCCGTGGCCGGCGACCTGGCCCTGGGCTACGAGGCCTTCGCCCCCGTCGGCGATCAGGACCAGACCTTCGCCCTGCACACGGCCGAGCCGGGCTCGCCCTCCGAGCTGGGCCTGCGCTCACTGGCCGCCTGGACCCGGGAGCACCTCGCCTGAACTCATCGGCGGAGCTCGTGCGACGCGCGGGGTGGGGGCGTGCCCGGGTGTTTCGCCGAGTTCGCGATGCCGGTTGAGGACGTGGGCCTGGCGAATGGTGTGGTCGGCTGAGTCACCAGGGATCCACCAGCCGGCCCTCGTCAGACGGCGACGCCCGCCTCCGACACTTACGGAAGCGGGCTTTTCGGTTTCGCGGGGCCGCGCCCGCCGTCGACGAGGGGCGGCAGAGCGGCCGCCATGAACCCGTTGGGAGCTGACAGCTCCTGCCAGATCGTCCTTCCGTTGGTGTCGTTGCAGTACACCTGGGTGACAGCCGGAGCTGAGGGCGCGAGACAGAGACCGGAGTTCCGGTTTTCACTCCCCCACCTCCCGCCGCCCAGGGCCGAAGCGTTAGGGAGTGTCTGACAAATGATCGACGTTCGCGGTCGAATGGTTGATCATGGTGCGACGTGGCGAGCTGACTGACAAGGCGTGGGCGCCGATCGAGCCGCTGCTGCCGTCGACCGACGGGCGGGGCCGTCCCTGGCGGGACCATCGCGAGGTGGTCAACGGGATCTTGTGGCGGCGCCGAACCGGTGCGCCGTGGCGCGACATTCCCGAGCGGTACGGGCCCTGGCAGACCCGCTACGAGCGGTTCAAACGCTGGGACGAAGACGGCACCTGGGCCCGGCTGCTGGAGGAGATGCAGGTCAAGGACGACTCCATCGGCCAGGTCGAGTTCACCGTCAGCATCGACTCCACCATCGCCCGCGCCCACCAGTACGCCGCCGGAGCCCGTATAAGGGGGACGACGGCGGGACGATCGATACGAAGCAATCGCAAAACCGGCAGGCGCTCGGACGGTCCCGCGGCGGACTGACCACCAAGCTGCACCTGCTCGTCGAGGCCCGCGGCCTGCCGCTGGTCCTGCACCTGACCGGCGGCAACGTCGTCGACTGCACCGCGTTCGAGGCCGTGCCGGCCAAGCTCCGGCTGCGCCGCCCGAACGGAGGCCGCCCGCGCACCCGGCCGGACAAGCTGATCGGCGACAAGGACTACTCCACCCGCAGGATCCGGCTCGACCTGCGCCGGCGCGGCATCAAGGCGGTCATCCCCGAGCGGCGTGACCAGATCGCCAACCGCAAAGCGCAAGGGCAGCCACGGAGGCGGCGCGCCATCGCCACCCGTTTCGACAAGCTGGCCAGCCGCTACCTGACAGGTGTCACCATCGCCTCGCTCATGCTCTGGCTCCGCAACACCGAATTGTCAGACACTCCCTTAGTCGCGCTCGGCGGCCTGGGTTTCCCGGCGCTCGATGATGCGGCGGGTGAAGGGGATCACTTCGACGACGCGCGTACCCAGGTAAGCGCCGATGAAGGCGAGCACCAGAAGCACGATGGGACTGGTGGCGAGGCCGTTCAAGGTGACGAATGCCTGCAGGATCACGTCGAGCGCCATAGAAGTACTCCGAGGGACGGCGAACGGGAAGGTGTTCAGCGTAACCGGACTCCACAGGTGCTCGCGGCCAAATCGGATAAATGGCTACATGATCGAACAAGTCGCCATCAATCGTATGAAACCAAACGCATGAAAAGTGTTGCGGTGGTGAGTGGGCCACGAGTGCTTGTGCCTTTTCTCGGGCTTGGCATCGGGTTCGGGTGGCTGGTGTCCGTCCTTTTCCAGGACGCGGTCCACGATTCTGAGTGAGCCGCTACGTCGGTCGTGTTGAACGGCTTAGGGACGTCATGGGTTTTCTCAGCCACAGGGACTCGGATCGCCTGGAACTGGAGGCCATGTGGTGGCGGCCGCCCCCGGGCCGCAGGTGATCAATGGCGATGGCAGACCACGCACGGCCACCCGCACGCGTACAGGACTCGGCGAGCGACCCGACACGCGATCCGGCGGACGACCACACGGGTCACCACACACCCCAACACGGCCGGACGGACGACCGCGCCACACGCGACCCCGCGAACGACGCTCGACCACCCCGTACGCGATCCGGCAGGCCCCGGTAGAGCCTGCCGGACCGGTCAACAGAGGTCGCTAGGGGTCAGTGGAAGAAGTGGCGGGTACCGGTGAAGTACAGGGTGATGCCGGCCTTCTCAGCGGCCTCGATCACCTGGTCGTCGCGCACCGAGCCCCCCGGCTCCACGATCGCGCGTACGCCGGCCTCCGCCAGCACCTCCAGCCCGTCCGGGAACGGGAAGAACGCGTCGGAGGCCGCCACGGCCCCCGTCACCCGCTCCCCCGCCCGAGCGACCGCCAGCCGGCACGAGTCGACCCGGTTCACCTGGCCCATGCCCACGCCCACGGTCGCGCCGCCGGCGGCCAGCAGGATGGCGTTCGACTTCACCGAGCGGCAGGCCCGCCAGGCGAACTCCAGGTCGGCCAGCACCTCAGGCGAGGCGGGCGCGCCCGTCTTGAGCTCCCACTGCGCCGCCGCGTCGCCGGGTGCGTCCACGCGGTCGACGGTCTGGACGAGCAGCCCACCGTTGATCTTGCGGAACTCGGTCGGCTCGGACGGCCCGGTCGGGCAGGCGAGCAGGCGCAGGTTCTTCTTGCCGCGCAGCACCTCCAGCGCCTCGGCCTCATAACCGGGCGCGACGACGACCTCGGTGAACACGTCGTAGATCTGCCGCGCCAGCTCGGCCGTGACCGGGCGGTTGACGGCGATCACGCCGCCGTACGCCGACACCGGGTCGCACGCGTGGGCCTTGCGGTGCGCCTCGGCCACGTCGGCGCCGATCGCGATGCCGCACGGGTTCTGGTGCTTGATGATGGCCACGCAGGGGTCGGAGAAGTCCCACGCGGCGCGCCAGGCGGCGTCGGAGTCGAGGTAGTTGTTGTACGACATCTCCTTGCCGTGCAGCTGCTCGGCGTTGGCCAGGCCGCCAGTGCCGGCCGTGTAGAGGGCGGCCCGCTGGTGCGGGTTCTCGCCGTAGCGCAGGGTGGCCTTGCGCTGGTAGGCCGTCCCCGCGAAGTCGGGGAACTCGTCCTCGGCGCCGTACGTGTCCGCGAACCAGTTGGCCACGGCCACGTCGTAGGCGGCGGTGTGGGCGTACGCGATGCCCGCGAGGCGCCGGCGCTCGGTCAGCGTGAAGCCGCCCTCGGCCAGCGCGCCGAGCACGTCGCCGTAGAAGCCGGGGTCGACCACGACGGCGCAGGTGTTGTGGTTCTTCGCCGCTCCCCGGATCATGGCCGGCCCGCCGATGTCGACCTGCTCCACGCACTCGGCGTCGGACGCGCCGGAGGCCACCGTCTCCTGGAACGGATAGAGGTTGACCACCACGAGCTGGAACGGGTCGATCTCCAGCTCCTCCAGCTGGGCGACGTGGTGCGGCTTGGTGACGTCGGCCAGCAGCCCGGCGTGCACGCGCGGGTGCAGCGTCTTGACCCGTCCGTCGAGGCACTCGGGGAAGCCGGTGAGCTGCTCCACCTTGGTCACCGGGATCCCGTAGGACGCGATCGCGGCGGCCGTCCCGCCGGTCGAGACGATCTCCACTCCGGCGCCGTCGAGGGCCCTGGCCAGCTCCTCGAGCCCGGACTTGTCGTATACAGCGATCAGCGCGCGCCGGATGGCGATGCGAGTCACGTGGATTCCCCTCCTGAATCATTGCCAATGCGGACCGTACGTCCGCTGACCGTCCAGCCCTCGCGGGCCATCCGGCCGACGATGTCGACGAGCAGGCGGCGTTCGACCGTCTTGATGCGCTCGTGCAGAACCGCCTCGTCGTCGTCCGGAAGCACGGGCACCGCTTCCTGGGCCACGATCGGCCCGGTGTCGACGCCCTCATCGGCCAGCATCACCGTGCAGCCGGTCACCTTGACCCCATGGGCGAGCGCGTCGCGTACGCCGTGGGCGCCGGGGAACGACGGAAGAAGCGCCGGATGGGTGTTCAGGACGGGAAAGGCGTCGAGCGTGGGTTTGCCGAGGATTTTCATGAATCCCGCGGACACGACTAGATCGGGGTCGTACGCGGCGATCCGGGCGGCAAGAGCTTCATCCCATTCCGCCCGCGTCGCATAATCACCCATTTTTTCAACGAAAGTCGGGATGTTTGCCCTGGCAGCCCTGGCCAGTCCCTCGATTCCCTCCCTGTCCGCGCCGACGGCGACTACCCGAACGCCGTACGACGGATCGGCGGAAGCGTCCAAAAGGGCCTGTAGGTTGGTTCCAGAGCCGGAGACGAGGACGACAAGCCGCCCAGCCTTAGACACGCGCACTCTCCACAAGAGAAAACAGGGTGGGGGTCACAGAGTATCCGTTCCCCTTCCGGCAACGCAGAGGAGGTCAGGTGTCGACACCGGTGCAGGCGCCGGCAGGCCAGCAGCCCGCGGAGTCCGCGGGCCGCCGAGCGATTTGGTTGTCCATAGCGGCGCTGGCGATGACGTTCATGTTGCCGCTCGCGGGGCTCGTCATGGCGCTGTTCGCGCTCGTGACCGGCATCCGGGCGATCCCCCTGCTGAAGGAAGCCGCCAAGCCCCTGGTCACGGCGGTGAGCGGCATCACGGTCTCCTCGATCGCGCTGCTCCTGTCGGCCGGGGCCACTGCCATGCAGCTCTACCTCATGGACGAATACTCCACCTACCAGGAGTGCATGAAGGGCGCCGGCACGGTGTCGTCGCAGGGTGAGTGTTTCACCCAGTTCCGCGACATGGCCGAGCGCAAGCTCCCGGCCGACGTGCTGGAGATGCTCGGCACCGTCCAGCCCTAGACCTCAGTCGCGGTCCCACGCGTACGGGTCGAGGTAGATCACGTGGCCGCCCCGGTCGTCCGACTCGTCCACGATGTCCTTACGCGGCGGGCGTCCCGGCTCCGGCTCGGGCGCCTGCGGCCTGGCCTGGGCCAGGGTCTCCGCCTCCGCCGAGGCGTGCTCGTCCTGCCAGTCGTCGCGGATGACCGGGATCTCCTGGGTGTCGGCCTCGGTGGCGTCCATCCAGTGACCGGGCAGCGGGCGCGGGTCCGACTCGGCCAGGCCGACCCTGCTCGCCGCCTTGGCGAGGGCCGCGCCCGCCTTCCGTACGGGGGCCGCCGCCTTGTCGAGGGGTACCCTCGCGCGCTTGTTGATGATCAGCAGGTTCGTCACGCCCGCGGAGATGCCCGCTGCCACCCCGACCTCCAGGGCGACCGACAGCGCGACCTCCCAGGGCGAGGGCCCGACGGCGGCCAGCCGGCCGCCGCCGATGGGCCCGCCCGACAGCGCGGCCAGCACCCCGGCCACGAGCCCGGTCGTGACGCCGGTCAGGAATCCCCACAGCGGCGCCGCCTCGTACGACGGTGAGGGCGCGATCCTGGCCACGATGACGCCCGCCACCGCGCCGGCCGCGAACGGCAGCGCGATCACCGCCATCATCCAGACCGACACCGTGCCGCTCTCCGGCAGCGCGCCGAGCAGCGGCAGACTGGGCACCGTGCCGAGCTGCACGCCCGTGGGCGCGACCAGGGTGTCGGCGCCGATGGCGAACCCGGGGCCCGCGATGTAGGACATGGCCCAGATGACCATGTTGAGCAGGTAGAGCAGCTGCAGCAGCACCAGCAGCACGCCGCCCACGAACCCGGGCGCGAGCACGTCGGACAGCTGCTTGACCTGCCCGAAGTTGAGCACCACCGCGACCAGCACCAGCACGAGCCCGGACACCAGCAGCGCCAGCGTGGCGACCACTGTGCCGACCGTCAGCGCGCGCACGCGCTCGGGCAGCAGCCGCAGCATGATCCGCCAGGGCCCGATCATCCGCGCCGTGGCCAGCGAGCCCGCCATGAACGCCAGCACGAAGTGGTAGAGCAGGGCCTCGCCGATGAACGGCTGCGTCACCTCGTTCTCGGCGACGATCGCGATCAGGCCCGCCAGCAGGGAGTACGGGGCCGCCAGCGACACGCCGGCCTGCACGACCAGCACGAGCTGCGCCCGGCGGCGCGCCCCCGCCTGCTCCTTCGGGCTGTTCTTCGGCAGCCGGGCGGGCAGCCGCAGCCGCAGGTCGGCGTCGCGGGCCATCCATCGGGCCGCGCGGTAGAGCAGCATGGCGGGCAGGATCATGAGCCCGAGCGGCAGCAGGCCGACGCGCCCGCCGGAGATGGCGAACCCGGCGTGGTGGGCGGCCAGCCACAGCTGCGCCGCCGTACGGAAGACGCCGGGCAGCCCGGCGCCGAGTGCGCCGCTCGGCGCGGCGATCCAGCCGATGAGGGTGAGCGTGGTGAGGGCCGCCAGGCCGAGGCCGAGCGTGGCGGCGGCGGCGAGCATGCCCGACACCGGCAACGGCCGTCGCGTATCGTCGTCGTCGCTCGTAACCCCGGGGAGCTTGCCGAGCACCGATCGGGGGGCGGTACGCAACTGGTCGAGAATCGCCGTCACACTAGGCGATTTTGTCAATCTTTCCCGACCGGCGCTTGGTTGACGCGCCGCCCCGGGCCCACTTTGTGCCCTCTTCGGCACGCGAAAGCCCCGCGCGGCCGGGGCCGTGCGGGGCTTTGCGGGGAAACGCTCAGCGAGCCTGCATGATCTCGCGCATGAGGCGGGCCGTCTCGGAGGGGGTCTTGCCGACGCGGACGCCGACCTTCTCCAGGGCCTCCTTCTTGGCCTGCGCCGTGCCGGCCGAGCCGGACACGATCGCGCCCGCGTGGCCCATCGTCTTGCCCTCGGGGGCGGTGAAGCCCGCGACGTAGGCGACGACCGGCTTGGTGATGTGCTGCTCGACGTAGGCGGCCGCCCGCTCCTCGGCGTCGCCGCCGATCTCACCGATCATCACGATGGCGTCGGTGTCGGGGTCGTCCTGGAACGCCTGCAGCGCGTCGATGTGGGTGGTGCCGATGACCGGGTCGCCGCCGATGCCCACCGCGGTCGAGAAGCCGAAGTCGCGCAGCTCGTACATCAGCTGGTAGGTCAGCGTGCCGGACTTCGAGACCAGGCCGATGCGGCCGGCGGTGGTGATGTCCGCGGGGATGATGCCGGCGTTGGAGGCGCCGGGCGAGGCGATGCCAGGGCAGTTGGGGCCGATGATGCGGGTCTTGTTGCCCTTCTCGACCGCGTACGCCCAGAACTCGGTGCTGTCGTGCACCGGCACGCCCTCGGTGATCACGACGCAGAGCGGGATCTCGGCGTCGATGGCCTCCTTGACCGCGTCCTTGGTGAACGCCGGCGGCACGAAGACGACCGACACGTCGGCGCCGGTCTTCTCCATCGCCTCCTTGACCGTGCCGAACACGGGCAGGCCCTCGTGCGTCGTGCCCGCCTTGCGGGCGTTGACGCCGCCGACGACCTTGGCGCCGGAGGCGAGCATGCGACGGGTGTGCTTGGTGCCCTCACCGCCCGTCATGCCCTGGACGATGATCTTGCTGTTTTCCGTCAACCAGATGGCCATGGGTCACGCACCTACCGCAGCGAGCTCGGCGGCACGCTTGGCCGCTTCGTCCATCGTGTCTACCAGCTCGACGCGCGGGAGCGCGGCGTCGGCCAGGATCTGCCGCCCGAGCTGGGCGTTGTTGCCGTCGAGGCGGACCACCAGCGGGTGACTGACCGCCTCGCCCCGGCTCTCCAGGAGCTTGAACGCCGAGACGATGCCGTTGGCGACGGCGTCGCAGGCGGTGATGCCGCCGAAGACGTTCACGAAGATCGACTTGACGCTCGGGTCGGAAAGGATGATCTCCAGGCCCGCGGCCATGACCTCGGCGGACGCGCCGCCGCCGATGTCGAGGAAGTTGGCGGGGGACGGCTTGCCGGGGAACTCCTCGCCGGCGTAGGCGACCACGTCGAGCGTGGACATGACCAGGCCGGCGCCGTTGCCGATGATGCCGACGTTGCCGTCGAGCTTGACGTAGTTGAGGTCCTTCTCCTTGGCCTTGGCCTCGAGGGGGTCTTCGGCGGCCTTGTCGGCCAGCGCCTCGTGGTCGGCCTGGCGGAAGCCGGCGTTGTCGTCGAGCGTGACCTTGCCGTCGAGGGCCTTCACCTGGCCGTCGGCGGACAGGATCATGGGGTTGACCTCGACGAGCGTGGCGTCCTCGTCGACGAAGCAGCACCACAGCTTCTCGATGAGCTCGGCGGCGCCGTCGAGGGCCTTCTCCGGCAGGCCGCCGGCCTGCGCGATCTCACGGCCCTTGGCGCGGTCGACGCCGGTCAGCGCCGAGACGGGCACCTTGGCGACCTTCTCGGGCGTGGTGTGGGCGACCTCTTCGATGTCCATGCCGCCCGACGCCGAGCAGATGGCGAGGAACGTACGGTTCGCGCGGTCGAGCAGGAAGGAGAAGTAGTACTCCTCCGCGATCGCGCTGGCCTCCTCCACGAGCACCTTGTGGACCGTGTGGCCCTTGATGTCCATGCCCAGGATGGCTTCTGCCTTGGTGACGGCGTCGGCGGCGTCGTCGGCCACCTTCACGCCGCCGGCCTTGCCCCGGCCACCGGTCTTGACCTGGGCCTTGACGACGACGCGGCCGGTCAACTGCTCTGCCGCCGCCCGCACCTCCTCAACCGTGTGGGCGACGATGCCGCGTGGCACCGGGATGCCGTAGTCGGCGAAGAGTTCCTTCGCCTGATGTTCGAACAGGTCCACGAGGGTCCGTCCTCTTCCATTCCGACTGATGTTCGACGGCCCGGGCAACCCCGTGCGTGCCGGGCGTTTCCGCCAGTGAAGCCTAGCCCGAAGCTTGACCTGCCCAGGTCATCGGGTCGTGGTTCTTCCGCTATGTGACGCTGATCTCACTTCCTCACGACGACCCTGCACGGAAATTGCACGAATTAGCCGCCGTACGACCCGACACCCGATATATGGTCGTGATCTTCAATTGGCAGGATCCTGTTCTCCCTCTTTTGGACCGAAGGAAACTCATGAAGCGAATTCTCGCGGGCGTGGCGTTAACCACGGCCGCCGCGCTCGCGACCGCCGCGCCCGCCCAGGCCGCCCCGGCCGACCCGGTCAAGGCGATGCAGAAGCAGTTCGTCCCGGGTCACGGGGTGCGATTCACGGAATCGACCAGCGTCACGCTGAACGGCAAGGCGACGGCCGGCTCCAAGACGTCCGGCACCCTCGAGTTCGGCAAGTCGGGGATAGTCGCCTCCGACGTCACGAACAAGGGCGGAACCGGTCTCGCCGACGTCTTCGTCCCGCCGCGGAGCATCTCGGTGGGCGGCAACACCTACGCGCAGGGCGGCCTCTACAGCGAGGACCTCCCCGACGGCAAGAAGTGGGTGCGCTACACCGGTCAGGCGGCCACCGGGTCGTACAACCAGCTGCTCGACGTCTTCGAGCCGAAGGTGCTCAAGGCTCTCGTCGCCAAGGCCAAGAGCTTCAAGGGCGGCACGTACAAGGGCGGGCTGACCTACGGCGAGCTCGGCAAGCTGAGCGGCCAGAAGGTCACCGGCACCACCGCCAAGATCAAGATCGAGTACGCGCTGTCGGTCGACTCCAAGGGCCGGGTCACCCGGATCTCGTCCGGCTACACCGCGGACTACGGCATCCTCGGCAAGTACCGCGCCGCCACCGACACCCGCTTCACCGGGTGGGGCTCCAAGGTGTCGATCAAGGCGCCGGCCGAGAGCCAGTGGATCGACGTCGAAGAGCTGACCGCCGACACCGAGGTCCCGCAGGCGATCCCGGACAGCGCCCTGGCCACGCTCGGCGGCTGACGGCCTCCGGCCCGGTGGGAGAGGCGCGGCGACTTCTCCCGCCTAGGCATCGGCACACGTAACGAAAAATCAGGACAGGCGGGAGTCGCGCAGGCGCGCCCATTCGAGCGAATGCCTGATGCCGTCCTCGATGGAGAACCGGGCGTGCCAGCCGAGCAGGCGGTGCGCCCGGTCGCTGCGAGTGTGGGCGCCGGCCACGTCGCCGGGGCGCGCGGGGGCCTCCACCAGCTCGATCGGGCGGTCGACGACGCGGTTGAACGCCTCGGCCAGCTCCCGCACGGTGGTGCCCGCGCCCGTGCCGAGATTGATCACGTCGGTGTCCAGCGCGTCGAAGCGCCGCAGGGCGGCCACGTGGGCGGCGGCGAGATCCCAGACATGGACGTAGTCGCGGATGCCCGTGCCGTCGCGCGTCGGGTAGCCGGTACCGGTGATCTGGAAGGGCACGCCCTCCTCGTACGCCTCGATCATCTTGCCCAGGGCGTGGCTGGGGCGGCGCAGCTGCAGGCCCGTGCGCATGCTCGGATCGGCGCCGATGGGGTTGAAGTAGCGCAGTGACAGGATCCTGATGGGCCGGCTCGCCGCGATGTCGGCGAACATGGCCTCGCAGACCGCCTTCGTGCGCGCGTAGGGGCTCTGGGGGTCGAGCGGGGACTCCTCGGTCACCGTGTGGTCGTCGCCGGCGCGGTAGATCGACGCCGACGAGCTGAAGATCATGCGGGTGCAGCCGTTGCGGAGCAGGTGGTCGACGAACTCCAGGCTCTTGGCGACGTTCGCGCGGTAGTAGCCGACGGGGTCGGCCACGGAGTCGGGGACGACGATGAGCGCCGCGCAATGGACGACAGCCTCGATGTCCGGATATTCGGTAAATATCTTGTCAATGAGTGGGCCGTCGCTGATGTCCCCCTCGTAGAACACCCGGCCCTCGGCGAACTCCCGCCGCCCCGTCACGAGACTGTCGAGGATCACGGGGTCGATGCCCGCGTCGAGGCAGGCGGACGCGACCGTGCTGCCGATGTAACCCGCCCCGCCGGTGATCAGTACGCGCATGCCAGCACCCTAGCCATCGGCCCGTCCGCCCGCGTCTCCCGCGTCCGCTCCGGAACCTCCTCGCAGGGGCCGGTATCGGGTGTTCCACGGGGGCGTCCCGTTTCCGTTCGTGGGGTGGTTTCGGCGGCTGCGGCGTGCGACATTTCATGATATGGGCAAGGACGTGCCGGCGGTCGCGTTCACCAGGGACGATCGGCGGAAATATCGCGAAAAGGTGCATCGATGCCTCGATGTCCTGGCCCAGATGTTGCGCGAGTCCCGCTTCGCGTTCGATCACCCGCTGGCCGGCCTGGAGATCGAGCTCAACATCGTGGACGCGATCGGTGATCCTGCCATGCGCAACGCGCAGGTGCTGGCCGCGATCGCCCGACCGGACTGGGCGACGGAGCTGGGACAGTTCAACGTCGAGATCAACATCGAGCCGCAGGACCTGCGCGGCGACGGCGCCGTACGGCTGGAGGACGACGTCAGGGCCCGGCTCAACCACGCCGAGGAGCGCGCCAGGTCGCAGGGCGCCCACCTGGTCATGATCGGCATCCTGCCCACGCTGTGTGAGCAGGACCTCGGCGCGGGCACGCTCTCGGCGAACCCGCGCTACCGCCTGCTCAACGAGCAGATCTTCGCCGCCCGCGGCGAGGATCTGCACCTGTGCATCGAGGGCGTCGAACGCCTCGACACCCACGCCGACAGCGTCGCGCCCGAGGCCGCGTGCACGAGCGTGCAGCTCCACCTGCAGGTCGGCCCGGAGGAGTTCGCCGCCCACTGGAACGCGGCCCAGGCCGTCGCGGGGCCCCAGGTCGCGGTCGCCGCCAATTCGCCGTACCTGTTCGGCAGGGAACTGCAGCGCGAGACCAGGATCGCGCTGTTCGAGCAGGCCACGGACACGCGGCCGGCCGAGCTGAAGGCGCAGGGCGTACGGCCGCGGGTCTGGTTCGGGGAGCGCTGGATCACCAGCGTCTTCGACCTGTTCGAGGAGAACGCCCGCTACTACCCCGCCCTGCTGCCGCTCTGCGCGGACGAGGACCCGCGCGCCGAGCTCGACCAGGGCCGCGTCCCGTGCCTGCACGAGCTGACCCTGCACAACGGCACGATCTACCGCTGGAACCGGCCGGTGTACGCGGTGGTGGACGGCGTCCCGCACCTCCGCGTCGAGAACCGGGTGCTGCCGGCCGGGCCATCCGTGGCCGACGTCGCGGCCAACGCCGCCTTCTACTACGGCTTGATGCGCGTGCTGCCGTACGACGAGCGGCCGGTCTGGAGCCGGATGTCGTTCCGTTCGGCGCAGGACAATCTCACCGCGGCGGCCCGCGACGGACTGGACGCGCGCCTGTACTGGCCGGGGCTGGGCGAGGTGCCGGCGTCCGAGCTGATCCTTCGCCGGCTGCTGCCCCTGGCGTACGAGGGGCTGGCCAGGTGGGGCGTGGACCGTTCCGCGGCCGAGCGGCTGCTGTCGATCATCGAGGGCCGCTGCCTGACCGGCCGCACGGGCGCGACCTGGCAGGTGGAACGCGTACGCGCGCGCGGCGGCGACCGCCACACGGCCCTGCGCGGCATGACCCTGGAGTACGTCGAACGCATGCACACCAACGAACCCGTCCACACCTGGGACGTCCTGTGATCCGTGCCCTGATCGCCGCCGCCCTCGTCCTGGCGCTCGCCGGCTGCGGCGTCGTCCCCCGTCCCTCCATGGACACCACGGGCGCCGACACGTTCGAGGACGACGTGCGCACGGCGCGCACGCTGGGCGAGGAGTTCTGGAACCAGCAGTTCAGGCAGCTCGGCCGGACGTACCGGCCGATCGAGGACTTCGTCGCGTACGCGGGCGGATCAGGCCCTGACTGCGGCGACCAGCCGGCCGTGCCGAACAACGCCTTCTACTGCCCGATCGGGCACTTCATCGCCTACGACGAACGGTGGATGGAGGCTCTGTGGAACGAGATGGGCGACGGCTCGGTCTACGTCGTCATCCCGCACGAGCTCGGCCACGCGGTGCAGGCCCAGCTCCGTACCGGCTTCGCGCTGAACGTCCAGCTCGAGCTCCAGGCCGACTGCTACGCGGGCGGCACGCTGTCGGCCCTCGTCGGCTCGGGCGTGCTGGGGACCGAGGAGGGCGACGAGGACGAGCTGCTCCTCAGCCTGGCGGCGGCCGGCGACCCGACGGACGACTGGCTCGACCCTGACGCCCACGGGACGGCCGAGCAGCGGCAGCTGGCGTTCGCGAAGGGGTACCGGGGCGGAGTGGGAGCCTGCTGAGGATCGACCGTGGGTGTAGAGGCGGGTCAACCCAGAGGATGATGTGAGCGATCATGGTCTCGCTCTACCGTGGACCCATGCATGTGGAGGAGATCCGCTGGCTGCGCCGGGGGGCGTGCAGGTCCAGCGACCCCGAGCTCTTCTTCCCGCTGGCCCCCACCCCCGCGCAGGAGGCCCGGGCCAAGGCGGTCTGTGCCGGCTGCCAGGTGCTGCGGGAGTGTCGCGACTACGCCCTGCGCGCCGGCGAGGCGGAGGGCATCTGGGGCGGCCTCACCCCGGAGGAGCGCCGCCGCAGTCGCTTCCCGGAGGGCTGGCGCCGTCCCGCCGCCTCCTGAAGGCGCGAGTCGCGACGTAGCCTGCAAGGGTGCTGCTGCGTTCGATCGCCGTCCTCACCGCCGCCAACCTCATGAACAACAAGATCGTCCCCCGCCTCGGGCCGTTGACCTCCACGGTCGCGACGGCCGCCCTGGTGGCGATGGCGCGCAGGTCGGGGCTGTCGTGGCAGGAGATCGGGTTCGAGCGCGGGCGCCGGGGCGCCGTCGTGGGCGGCGCGCTGGCGGCGGTCGTGGCCGCCGGCTACACCGCCGGCATCGCCTGGCCCCGCACCAGGCCGCTCTTCCACGACGAGCGGGCCCTGTCGCTCACCCGCGCCCGCGTGCTGGAGGAGGCCCTGCTCCAGGTCCCGCTCGGCACGGTCCTGCTGGAGGAGGTCGGCTTCAGGGGAGCCCTGTACGCCATGCTGCGCCGGCGGCACGGCACGGCGGCCGCCACGGCCGTCTCCTCGTCCCTCTTCGGCCTCTGGCACATCCTGCCCGCCATCGACATGGCCCGCGCCAACCCCGCCCTCGGGGCGCTGACGGCCGGCGAGACCCCCGGCCGTCTCGACACCGCGCGGGTGGTGGCGGGCAGCGTCGTGTCGACGGCCGCGGCCGGGGTGCTGTTCTGCGAGCTGCGCCGCCGCAACGGCCTGCTCGCCCCCGCGCTGCTGCACCTGGCCACCAACTCCCTGGGCTACCTCTTCGCCCGCCTCGCGGCGCGGTGCGCGACCCCCGAGGCCGCGCACCGCACTCCTTGATCAGCAGTACAGGTTGCCGCCCGGGGAGACCCCGAGGATCTGCGTGAACCACTGGTAGGTGCCGACCCGGCTCTGCACCTGGGCGGAGTTCTTGCCGTCGCACTCCACGGTGCCGTTGATGCTGCGGATCGTCTGGCCGAAGCCCGCGCTGTTCACCATGGCGTCGTGCGGGGTCATCCAGCCCGCGCCCTTCTGCGTGTTCCAGAACCACAGGCCGGTCTTCCAGGCCACGGCCGCGTCGTTCTGCACCAGCCAGGGGTTGTGCAGCAGGTCGATGCCGAGCGCGTCACCCGCCGCCTTGTAGTTGTAGTTCCAGCTCAGCTGGATGGGGCCACGGCCGTAGTAGGCCGACTGGCCCGCCGGGCAGCCGAACGACTGGCCCCAGTCGCAGTAGTGCGAGTAGTTGGCGGTGTTCAGCTCGACCACGTACTTCAGGCCGCCGGTCTCGTGGTTGACGTTCGCGAGGAACGCCGCCGCCTCCTGCTTCTTCACCGTGTCGCTGCCCGTACGGGCGAAGCCCGGGTAGGCGCTCAGCGCGGCCACCAGACCGTTGTAGGTGTAGAAGGAGTTCCGGTTCGGGAACATCTGGTTGAACTGCGCCTCGCTGACCACGAAGCCGCTCCCCGAGCCACCCCCCGAGCCGCTCCCGGTGGGCGCGTTCCACTTCTGGTTCGCGGTGCCGGCGCACTCCCAGAGCTGCAGGCGGGTGCCGTTCGCCGGGTTGTTGTCCGTCACGTCCAGGCACTTGTTCGCCGCGGGGTTGACGATGTCGTGGGCGGCGGTCACGACCCACTTCTGGTTCGAGCCACCGGCGCAGTCCCAGAGCTGCACCTTCGAGCCGTTGGCCGTGCCCCGGTCGACGACGTCGAGGCACTTGCCGAGGGCCCGGAGGGTTCCGTCTCCGGCGACGGTCCAGCGCTGCGCGTCGGTGCCGTTGCAGTCGTACAGCACCACGGGGGTGCCGTTGGTGCTGTTGGCTCCGGCGACGTCCACACATTTGCCCGCGAACCCGGTGATGCTTCCGACCGGGTCGGCGGCCGAGGCGGGCGACACGGCGAGCGAGGAGAAAATCGCCCCCAGCGCCAGCACGACGGCGGCCCAGAGAGCGGGCCGGCCGGTGAGATGCCTTCTCAGCATGAGATCTTCGTTGTCCCTTCAGATAGGCGGGATCCAGCGTTGGATCCGGCCAGCCGCTGAAGGTAAACCGAAATCTCACACAAAAGTATGTATATTTACTATTTGCTGCTTTCTGCGCTTTATGTCGTCTTTGTGAGGCTCAGGCCGTGGAGACCACCTGGAAGCCCTCGGCGTAGCGGCCCTCGCCGAAGCCGGCCTCCTCCGCCCAGGCGGCGAAGCGGCTCTTGACGAACTCCGCGAAGCCCTCGACGTGGGCGACCTGGCTGACGTGCGCCTGCAGGGCCGTGAGCTTGCGGTCGACGGCGTCGGTGATGTCCACGTAGTGATCGGGCGTGGAGCCGCCGGTCAGCCACACCTCGCGTACGGTCCACGCCTCCAGCCCCTCCCGCTGGAGCAGCTCAGGGAACGCGTACGGGTTGCGCGCGTCCGGGTAGACCGCGTCGAGGGTCGCGCCCCCCACGGCGCGGTGGTCGGGATGGCTGGGGGCGATGAACCGGTAGTTGCGCTCCGGGTGCTGGGCGATGACCAGATCGGGCCTGACCTGGCGGATCACCCGGGCGATGTCGCGCCTGAGCTCCAGCGAGGGCTCCACCCGCCCGTCGGGGTAGCCGAGGAACCGCACGTCGGTGACGCCGACCGCCTTGGCCGCCGCCAGCTGCTCGGCCCTGCGCAGCTCCGCCATGCCGGCGTTGTCCAAGGTCCGCTCGTTGCCGCCCGCGTCGCCGTCCGTGACCACCAGGTACGTGACCTCCACACCCCGGTCGACGAACAGCGCCACGCTCCCCGCCGATCCGAAATCGGCGTCGTCGGGATGGGCGGTGACGACGAGCACCCGGTCGATCTCGCTGTCCGGCAGCATGGCTCCCCTTTCTGGAACTTCCTTCTGCGGAGACAACCTGCGACCGCCCGAAGGCATTCCGGGCACGCTTTGTCGGTGGGGCGTCTTAACCTAGGTAGGTGCCGACCCAAGTCTCTGTTGACCACCCCTTGCTCGACGGCCTCAACCCTCAGCAGCGTGAGGCCGTGCTCCATCACGGCAGTCCGCTGCTGATCGTGGCGGGGGCCGGGTCGGGGAAGACGCGGGTGCTCACCCACCGCATCGCCTACCTGCTGGCCGAGCGCGACGTGCATCCGGGCGAGATCCTGGCGATCACGTTCACCAACAAGGCCGCCAAGGAGATGAAGGAGCGCATCGACAAGCTGGTCGGCCCGCGTTCCAAGGCGATGTGGGTGATGACGTTCCACAGCGCCTGCATGCGCATCCTGCGGCGGGAGGCCAAGCGGCTGGGGTTCCCGTCCAGCTTCTCGATCTACGACCAGGCCGACTCCCAGCGGCTCATGGCGATGGTCTGCCGCGAGATGGAGCTCGACCCGAAGCGCTACCCGCCACGTTCGTTCTCGGCGCAGGTCAGCAACTTCAAGAACGAGCTGATCGACTACGAGACGGCGCTCGACAAGGCCGGCTCCCACCTGGAGAAGACGCTCGCGCAGGCGTACAAGGCCTATCAGCTCAAGCTGACCGAGGCCGGCGCGATGGACTTCGACGACATCATCATGAACACGGTGACGTTGTTCCAGCTCTTCCCCGAGGTGGCCGAGCACTACCGCATGCGGTTCCGGCACGTCCTGGTCGACGAGTACCAAGACACCAACCACGCCCAATACGTGCTGATCCGCGAGCTGGTCGGGCACCCCGAGGTGCGCACGGCCGACGGCGACGTCGTGCGGGAGGGCGCCGACCAGTCCGAGCTGTGCGTGGTGGGCGACGCCGACCAGTCGATCTACGCCTTCCGGGGCGCGACCATCCGCAACATCCTGGAGTTCGAGCGCGACTATCCCGACGCCCGCACGATCCTGCTGGAGCAGAACTACCGCTCGACCCAGAACATCCTGGCCGCCGCCAACGCGGTGATCTCGCGCAACGAGTCGCGCAAGCCGAAGAACCTCTGGTCCGACCAGGGCGACGGCCCCAAGATCATCGGCTACGTCGCCGACAACGAGCACGACGAGGCCATGTTCGTGGCGCAGGAGGTCGACCGGCTCAGCGACGAGGAGGACGTCCGGCCGGGCGACGTGGCGGTCTTCTACCGCACCAACGCGGCCTCCCGCGTGTTCGAGGAGATCTTCATCCGCACCGGGCTGCCGTACAAGGTGGTCGGGGGCGTGCGCTTCTACGAGCGCAAAGAGGTCAAGGACCTGCTGGCCTACCTGCGCGTGCTCGCCAACCCGTCCGACGTGGTGTCGCTGCGGCGCATACTCAACGTGCCCAAGCGCGGCATCGGCGAGCGGGCCGAGGCCATGGTGGAGGCGTTGTCGTCCCGCGAGCGCATCACGTACTGGGAGGCCCTTCGGCGCGCCGACGAGGCGTACGGCGTGGCCACGCGCTCGCTCAACGCCATCCGCGAGTTCGTCGCGATGATCGAGGAGCTGATCGCCAAGGCCGAGGGCGTGCCGCCGTCGACCCTGGCCGAGGAGATCCTGGTGGCCACCGGCTACCGCGCCGAGCTGGAGGCGTCGGAGGACCCGCAGGACGAGTCGCGCCTGGAAAACCTCAACGAGCTGATCTCGGTCGCCTCCGAGTTCGAGGAGGCCAACCCGGAGGGCACGCTGGTGGAGTTCCTGGAGCAGGTGTCGCTGGTGGCCGACGCCGACCAGATCCCCGACTCCGACGGCGGGCAGGGGGTCGTCACCCTGATGACCCTCCACACGGCCAAGGGTCTGGAGTTCCCCGTCGTGTTCCTGACCGCCATGGAGGACGGCGTCTTCCCGCACGTCCGCTCGCTCGGCGAGCCCAAGGAGCTGGAGGAGGAGCGGCGGCTGGCCTACGTCGGCATCACGCGTGCGCGGCAGCGGCTCTACCTCACGCGGGCGGCCGTGCGCAGCTCGTGGGGGGCGCCGTCGTTCAACCCGGCCTCGCGGTTCGTCAACGAGGTGCCGGCGCAGCTGGTGGAGTGGCGTACGGATCCGGAGAAGTCGGCGTGGAGCGCGGCCACCCGCCGCGAGCCGGCCGCGCGGCCGGCGCCCGCCAAGAGCGGCGGCCGCACGGTGCCCTCGCTGGCGCCCGGCGACCGAGTCTCGCACGACGCGTTCGGGCTCGGCACGGTGGTGTCGGTCGACGGGGTCGCGGAGAAGACCAAGGTCAAGATCGACTTCGGCTCCGGCGGCGAGAAGACGCTCCTCCTGGCCTACGCCCCCCTCGAAAAGCTCTGAGAGGTCACGCGGACAAGCGCCGTGGCGAGGCGGCCGCGGCCCGACCCCGGGTGGGCAGGATCGAACGCGGGTGGTGCCGTTCGCCCGTGTTCGGCCAGCACCTCGGTCAGGTCCCGCACTGTGGCGATCCATCCCCGCTTCGTCAGCCACTCCCCGAGCGGCTCAGCCGGACCGCCCTGCCACATGTCGACGAGCTCGCGTGAGACGTCGGCGCGGGCGGAGCGGAGCAGCGGGGAGTCCTCCATGTGCTCCACGGCCAGGACACTGCCCGGCGCCGACAAACCGGTGACGCGGTCGAGGAGGAGGTCGGCCGCCGCGGGCGGCAGGGCGTAGAGAAGCCCCTCGGCCAGCCAGGCGGCGGGCCGGCTCGGGCCGAAGCCCGCCTCCGTCAGCGCCCGTGGCCAGTCCTCGCGCAGGTCGGCGGCCACCTCGACGCGGCGGCACGCGGGCGTCGCGCCGTGCTCGGCGAGAACCGCGCCCTTGAAGGCCAGCACATCCGGCAGGTCGAGCTCGTAGACGGTGGTGCCCGCGGGCCACGACAGCCGGTACGCGCGGGCGTCCATGCCGCAGCCCAGGAGGACGACCTGGTCGCACGCGGCTTCGGGCCCGGGGCGTCCACCGGCGTGCTCACCCCGTGTGGCGGCCAGCAGCGCGTCGTCGAGGAACCGGGTGCGCACGGCGACCTGCTCGCTCATCGTGCGGAGAAAACTCTCCGCGGGGCCGGCCGGCCAGGTGGAGGCGTCGAGGAACAACTGCGCGTAGGGGTCGTCGAACAGCCGGTCGGGGCGGCGGCTCTCCAGGGCGCGCAGAACGGCAACGCCCAGGGCGGTCGCGCCGATGCCGGACAGGTGGCCGGGGCCGCCGGGTCGGTGAGTCACGGGTCCTGCTCCTCTTCGTCGATGGCCGATGCGCCGGGTCAGCAGCGGGCACTCAACGCTCGCACATCCGAAAACGAACGCTCGTTCTCTTCAACAGAACCTCGTGTTCTGGCCCCAGTCAAGAACGAACATTCGCTCTACGGCTTGACCGACATCAGCGCCCTCAGGCCGTCACGGAACGCCGCCGGGTCGGCCCGGCCGCCGTAGACCGCCCGCTGCACCAGGAAACCGTGCACGACGGCGACGAGCACCCCGGCCACCTCCTCGACGGGCACGTCCGCGGGCAGCAGCCCGCGCCGCTGATGCGCTCTCACCAGGTCGCCGACCACCGCGCGCGCCTCCTCCATGACCTCGTGCAGCTTCTCGGAGAGCGAGGGCGAGCGCAGCGCCTCCGACCAGACCTGGATCAGCAGCCGGGCCGACTCCTCGGAGGCGGCAAGCGGCGGGCGGTCGACTCCCAGCAGGAGGTCGACGATGTCGTCGAGCCCGGGCGGCCGCTCGGCGTCGTCCACCCGGAACGCCGCCGCGACCTCGCCGAGGGACTCTGAGGCGATCGCCGCGATGATGTCGTCCTTGCCCTTGAAGTAGCGATAGACGGCGCCGGCCGACAACCCGGCCTCGGCCAGCACGTCCTGCATGGACGTGGCGTGGAAGCCGTTGCGGACGAAGCATCGGCGGGCCGCGTCCAGGATCTGCCTGCGGCGTGCTTCGAGGTGCTCCTTGGGCATGCGAGCCATGACACCTCAACGTAGAACGAACATTCGTCCTTGACAAACGTGATCAGCCTCCGGTGCGACCTGGGCTCAGTTCGGCCGCGTCGCCGTCCCGCCTGGCACGGGCGGATCGGAGGACCGCGACGAGGCGCGCTGCCGCCGGCTGGCCGAGGAGGATCCCGAGGAACACGAGCGCGAGCCCGCACAGCTGGTGCGCGGCCAGCGTCTCGCCGGCGATCCCGGCGCCGAGCAGCACGCCCGTCATCGGGTTGAGCAGCCCGATGAGCCCGACGGTGCCGGCGCTCAGGTGCCGCAGGCCGGCGAACCAGGCGGCGAAGGCGAGCGCGGTCGCCACGACCGTGACGTAGGCGAAGCCGGCGAGCGCGGGCCCGTCCAGGGCGGGCGGCGGGCCCTCCACCACCACGGCGACCGGCACCAGCGCCACTCCCCCGGCGACCAGCTGCCACGACGTCAGCGAGAACACGTCGACACCCGCGCTCCACTTCTTGGCCAGCACATATCCGAGCGACGACATCACCATGGCCGCGACCGAGGCGAGCACGCCGGAGAAGTCGACGGCGACGGCGCCGTCCAGCAGCATGAGGCAGACGCCGCCGATCCCGATGCCCGCGCCGGCGAGGTGGGCCCCGCGGGGACGTTCGGACAGCGCCGCCCAGGCGATCAGCATCATGGCGACCGGCGAGGTGGCCATGATCGTCGAGGCGATGCTCGTCGGGAGGACCTGCGCGGCCAGGTAGACCAGCGCGAAGAACGCGCTCATGTTGAGCGTCCCGAGCACCAGCGACTTCCACCGCCACGACCCGCGCGGCAGCGTACGACAGAAGAGCAGCAGTAACAGACCGGCGGGCAGGGCTCGGACGGCCGCGCCGTAGAGCGGATAGTCGGCCGGAAGGTACCGATGGGTGACGAAGTACGTCGTCCCCCACGCCACCGGTGCGATCGCGGTGACGGGCACCCACCGAAAAGTAGCTTCCATGGAAGACAATATAGCTTCCCAGGAAGCTATATTGGAACCCGTGAGTGAGCACCTCGACCACGTCGCCCGCATCCAGCAGGCCTGGGCCCGCGAACGGCCCGACCTCGACGTGAGCCCGCAGGGCGTGATCGGACGACTGCACCGCCTCGCCGGCCACCTCACCGAGCAGCTGCTCGTCGTCTACCAGCGCTACGGGCTCCAGGAGGGCGAGTTCGACGTCCTCGCCACCCTGCGGCGCGCGGGCGAACCCTTCGAACGCGCGCCGGGGGAACTCGCCGCGCACACCATGGTCACCACGGGCGCCATGACCAAGCGCATCGACCGGCTGGAGCGCAACGGCCTGGTCACCCGCCGCCGCAGCGGCACCGACGGCCGCGGCCGGGTCGTCGCGCTGACCGCGGCCGGCCGTGAGCTGATCGACCGGGCGTTCGCCGAGCACATGCGCAACGAACGCCGCCTCGTCGATCTCCTCGCACCCGAGGACGCCGCCCACCTGGAAGCGCTGCTCGCCACGTGGCTCGCCTGCTTCGAGACCCCGCTGGAGGCCCGGGAGTGATGCCTACAGGGCGCTGCCCTTCTTCCACTGGGTCCAGTTCAGCTGCCAGTAGCTCCAGCCGTTGTTCCACTGCAGCTTGCGCTTGGTGCCGGTGATCTTCACCACGTCGCCGCGCTGGGAGATGGTGTAGAACCACTTGGCGCCGGCCGGGGTGGCGCGGACGCAGCCGTGGCTCTGGTTGGAGCGGCCGAGGAAGTGATAGTCGCCGGCGCTCTGGTGGACGTACTCACCGCTGTCGGAGATGCGGACCGCCCACGGGATCTCCAGCTTGTAGTAGAGCGGGTCCTTCGGGTCCGTCACGCCCATCCAGGAGGAGGTCATGGTCTCGACGGCCTTCTTGCCCATCGTCAGGTGCACGCCGCTGGTGGTGAGGTAGACGTCCACGCCGTTCCTGACGAGACCGCCGCTGCCGGCGCTGATCGGGATCCTCCTGGCGAGCTTGCCGTCGCGGTAGACCTTCATCAGGTGCTTGCGGGTGTCGACCACGGAGACGTTGGACGTGCCGACGGCGAAGCGGCGGGAGATGTCCTTGGCGCCGGTGTTGCCGGGCAGCTCGGACAACCGGGCGGTGAAGAGCACCTTCTGGTGCGGCTTCCAGTACGTCTTCGTCCGGTAGATGACCTTGCGGTCCGACACCCAGCGCCAGGCCCCCTCCACCGGTTTGTCGGCCTGCACCTCCAGCAGCGCCTCGACGTCGTCCTTGTGCCTGTCCTTCACGTCGCGGTCGAACGTGACGATGATCGGGAAGCCGACGCCGACCTTCTCCACCTTCTCGCCCATCGGGGTGATGTCGGCGATGCGAAGCTTGATCTTCTGCACCGGTGCGGCAGCCTTCGCGGCGGCGACCGGCACTGCCGCCGTGGCCGTCGGCGTCGGGGCGGCCCGCGTGGCGGTGGCGGCGACGGGGGCGGCGACAGGGATGGGTGCCGGGACGCTCTCGGCCGCGCAGGCCGTGACGGTGAAGAGCGCGAGCAGGGCGGGCAGCATCGGGGGGACGCGCTTCACAGTGGACTACTCCTGGATCAGCTGTTGCATTCCTTCTCTTGAGACACGTGACTGATCCGTTTCGTCGTCACACAGCCGATAACT
Organism: Nonomuraea terrae; assembly: GCF_004348995.1. Taxonomy (GTDB): domain Bacteria; phylum Actinomycetota; class Actinomycetes; order Streptosporangiales; family Streptosporangiaceae; genus Nonomuraea; species Nonomuraea terrae. The sequence goes on along the minus strand of NZ_SMKQ01000094.1, from coordinate 2,662 downwards.
ATCCCGTAACACCGCGTACAGAGAACTCACACGAGGCGTCGCGCGGTGGCCCAGCGGGACAATTCATGCCGGTTGGAGAGCTGGAGCTTGCGCAGCACCGACGACACATGCGTCTCCACGGTCTTGACCGAGATGAACAGCTCCTTGGCGACCTCCTTGTACGCGTACCCCCGCGCGATCAGCCGCAGCACCTCCCGCTCCCGCTGCGTCAGCGAGTCGAGCTCCGGGTCGATCGACGGCGCCTCGGAGGAGGCGAACGCGTCCAGCACGAACCCGGCCAGCCGCGGCGAGAACACCGCGTCGCCCTCGGCCACCCGGCGGATGGCGTCGGTCAGCTCCTTGCCGCTGATGTTCTTGGTGACGTAGCCGCGGGCGCCGCCCCTGATGACGCCGATGACGTCCTCGGCGGCGTCGGAGACCGACAACGCCAGGAAGCGCACCTGGGAGCCGGAGCCCAGCACCCGGCGCAGCACCTCCTGACCGCCGCCCCCGGGCATGTGCACGTCGAGCAGCACCACGTCGGGCTGGTGCGCGGCGATCGCCTTGACCGCCGACTCGACGTCCTCCGCCTCGCCCACCACCTCGATCGAGTCGCCCAGCTCGGCGCGTACACCGGATCGGAACAACCGGTGGTCATCGACGATCAGTACGCGCGTCATGCCATCTCCACCTTCATCGTCAACATCACTTCCGTGCCCTCGCCAGGATCGGTGCGGACGCGGGCCGAGCCTCCGTGGCGTTCCATTCTCCCGATGATGGACTCCCTGATGCCCATGCGGTCGAGCGGCACCGCCTCGAGGTCGAAGCCCTTGCCCCGATCCTTCACGAAAATCGTGACCTCTTCACCCTCTACTTCGGCGTACACGGAAATGGCCGGGCTCTCAGAGTATTTGGCCGCGTTGACCATCGCCTGCCGCGCGGCCTTCAGCATGGCGCCCAGCCTGCCCTGCTGGTCGAGGTCGATGTCGCCGACGCAGACCACCTCGATGGGCACGCCGTGCGCGTCCTCCTCCTCGGCGGCGATCCGGCGTACGGCGGCGGCGAGGGTGGCGTCGGCGTCCTGGGCCGGCTGGTAGAGCCAGTTGCGCAGCTCCCGCTCCTGCGAACGGGCCAGGCGGGAGACCTCGCGCGGGTCGTGGGCGACGCGCTGGATCAGGGTGAGCGTGTGCAGCACGGAGTCGTGCACCATGGCGGCGACCTCGGCGCGCTCCTCCTGCCGGATGCGCTCGCGCCGCTCCAGCTGCAGCTCCTTCCACAGGCCCGCCAGCCAGGGGGTGGCGATGACGGCCAGGCCGCCGACCACCACGACGGTGAACATCAGGCCGGGCCTGGCCTGGGCCAGCTCGCCCTGGGAGTACAGGAAGCCGACCGCCCCCACCACGACGAGCGCGACGCCGAGCAGCGTGCGCACGCGGTTCTTCCTGATGCTGAGCGCCGCGCCGCTCATCCAGGTGCGGCGGCGTTCGGGGTCGGCCTGCTGCCACAGGATCAGCGCGCCGATGCCGCCCACCGCGAACGGCAACATGCCGATGCCTCCCTGGGAGGCCCCCGTCAGCCAGCCGAACGCGAACAGCGCCATCCCGATCGCGGTGAACGCGGCCAGCTGGCTCCAGTCGCGCTGCGGCTCCACCCGCTGCGGCGCCTGCCGCGGCGTCACCATCCACAACACCGCGTACGCCACCACGCCGACGCCGTTGACCACGCTGAGCAGCACGAACATCAGCCTGACCACCACGGGGTCGAGCTTGAGCTGTGCCGCGAGCCCCTGGGCGACACCGCCGAGCAGGCGGCCCTCCATGGGGCGCGTCATCCGGCGGTAGGGCGTGTCGCCGCTCTGCTCGGCGAGAGTCTTCTGGTCAGCCATAACATCGCCATCGTCACATGTCCGCGCGTGATGGGCATCAGGGAGCGACCCCCGGGGCAGCTCAGGGATCTCCCCGATGCGAGCACCCGCCGGCCAGGTCCAGGATGGTTCCATGACAGAAGCTCCGCCCAGACCGCCCTCGGCCGACCCCCGTGAGCTGCGCCGCAGCAGCCAGGGGCGCATCCTGATGGGCGTCTGCGCGGGGCTCGGCCGCCACACCGGCATCGACCCCGTGGTGTTCCGGGTCGGGTTCGTGGTGCTGCTGCTCGGCTCCGGCGTCGGGCTGTTCGTCTATCTGGCGGCGTTCCTGCTCATGAAGGAGCCGAACGGCCGGCCTGGCTTCATCGAGCACTGGACGCGGCGCGACTTCGACGCCGAGACCGTGATGGCGCTGCTGACGGCGGTGCTGGGGTTCGGGCTGGCGATCAACCTCATGACGGTGTGGCTCGACACGGCGACGCTGGCGGTCGGGGTGCTCCTGGCCGTGTCGCTGCTGGCCGCCCATTCCCACGGGGTCGACCTGCTGGCTCTGGCCCGGTCCATGCCGGAACGGCTGACCAGGAAGCGCAGCCCGGAGCGCCCGGCGGCCTCGTACACGGAGACGCCGCCACCCGCCCCGGTCCGCTCGCCCGAGCCGGACCCGGCGCCGCCGACCACCGCAGTACGCACCCCGCAGCCGCAGCCCCGGCAGGCCGAGCCGCCCGCACCGCAGGCACCCCCGGTCGCGCACGCCGCGGAACCGCAGGGGCCCCCGCACGACCAGGCGGCGCCCGAGGCGGTGACGGCCGAGTACCAGGT
>NZ_SMKQ01000093.1 GCF_004348995.1 Nonomuraea terrae | reverse complement strand
CCCCACTTGTGGGCGCTGGCCGTCAGCACCGACCAGCCGGACGGGATCGGCATCCGGCCGGCCGTCTGAGCCGCGTCGACCAGCAGCGGGACGCCGTTGGCCCGGCAGGCCGCGGCGGCCTCGGTCACCGGCTGCAGGGTGCCGACCTCGTGGTTGGCCGTCTGCAGGCAGGCCAGCGCCGTGCCGGGACGTGCCACCGCCTCGGCGAACCGGTCGAGGTCGACCCGGCCGGTCAGGCCCACGCCCACGGTCTCGACCGTGCCGCCCTCGCGTTCGTGCACCCCGCCGGCGTGCAGCACGCTGGAGTGCTCCACCGCGCTGGTCACCAGATGGCGCCCGGCCCTTCTCCTGCCGTGTAGGGTGCCGAGCACGCCGAGATGCACGGCCTGCGTGCCCGAAGAGGTGAACGACACCTCGTCGGGCCGAGCGCCGAGCGCCTCGGCCACCTCCGTGCGGGCCTGCTCAAGCAGCAGGTGTGCGCGGCGGGCCTGGCCGTACAGTCTCGCGGGGTCGGCCCAGCCGACGTCGATCGCCGCCAGCAGCGCCTCGCGCGCCTGAGGGTGGAGCGGCTCGCTGGAAGCCGCGTCGAAATACGCCACGGACTCATCGTCCCACTTGCGGGGCCATCGAGGGGTCGCGCGGGAGGGCAAGGCACCTGCACGCTAATGTGTCTGCATTCAGCTGTGCATTTGGAAATACGAGCGCCCAAGGGAGAGACTCTTGGGCTTCATCTGTGGGGTAGGCGATCCGTGAGTCCGACTCGCCGTACGACGCGGCGTTCGTTGGCCCGGCGCAGGGTGCCACGCGCCGCCGCTCTGGCGTTGCTGCTGGCCACTGCTACGGCGTGTGCTAATGACGTCCCCGAGGCCGATTGGTCTCGCGGCCTTCTTCCTGATCACGTCACGCAGGAGGGCGGCGTGGTCCAGAGCCTGTGGAACGGGGCCTGGATCGCCGCACTCGCCACGGGCGCCGTCGTCATCGTCCTGATCTTGTGGGCGGCGATCTTCCACCGCAAGCGCAAGTCCAGCGCCGAGCTTCCGCCGCAGGTTCGTTACAACCTGCCGATCGAGATGCTCTACACCCTGATCCCGCTCGTCATGGTGTCGGTGTTCTTCTTCTTCACCGCCCGCGACAGCGAGACCCTCACCAGGGTCGACGGCGACGCGCCGGTCAAGGTGAGCGTCGAGGCGTACCAGTGGAGCTGGCGCTTCACCACGACGGTCAACGGCCAGACGCTGGCGCCGGTCGCGGGCGTGCCCGTGAGCGACTACAACCAGGGTCCCCAGCTCGTCCTGCCGGTGAACACGAAGGTCGAGTTCGACCTTTCGACCGACGACGTCATCCACTCCTTCTGGGTGCCGGAGTTCCTGTTCAAGCGCGACGTCATCCCCGGCATCCCCGAGGACAACCCGGGCCGCAAGTTCCAGATCACGACGCTCAACCGCACGGGCGTCTTCGCCGGTCGCTGCGCCGAGCTCTGCGGTGTCGACCACAGCCGGATGCTCTTCTCGGTGAAGCTCGTTCCGCAGGCTGAGTTCAACCAGTACATCGCGACCCACCAGGCTGGGAGTGCCCAGTGACCGCCATTCAAGAGCCACTGACGACGACGCCGGTCAGGCCGACCTCCAAGGGCCAGATCATCGCCAAGTGGATGTCCTCGACCGATCACAAGATCATCGGGCACATGTACCTGATCACGTCGTTCGCCTTCTTCCTCATCGGCGGCGTCATGGCGTTGATCATGCGGGCCGAGCTGGCGCAGCCGGGGCTGCAGTTCACCAGCAACGAGCAGTTCAACCAGCTGTTCACCATGCACGGCACGATCATGCTGCTCATGTTCGCGACGCCGCTGTTCGCCGGCTTCGCCAACGAGCTGATGCCGCTGCAGATCGGCGCCCCCGACGTGGCGTTCCCCCGCCTGAACATGGTCAGCTACTGGCTCTACCTGTTCGGCAGCATCATCGCCGTGTCGGGCTTCTTCACCCCGGGCGGCGCGGCCTCCTTCGGCTGGTTCGCCTACACGCCGCTGTCCAACGCGATCAACTCGCCGGGCGTCGGCGGCGACCTGTGGATCATGGGTCTGGCCCTGTCGGGTCTCGGCACCATCCTGGGCGCGGTCAACTTCATCACCACGATCATCTGCATGCGCGCTCCCGGCATGACGATGTTCCGCATGCCGATCTTCACCTGGAACATCCTGCTGACCAGCATGCTCGTGCTGATGGCCTTCCCCGTGCTGGCCGCCGCGCTGCTGGCCCTGGAGGCCGACCGCAAGCTCGGCACCCACATCTTCGCCTCCGAGAACGGCGGCGCGCTGCTCTGGCAGCACCTGTTCTGGTTCTTCGGCCATCCCGAGGTGTACATCATCGCGCTGCCGTTCTTCGGCATCGTGACCGAGGTCCTGCCGGTCTTCAGCCGTAAGCCGATCTTCGGCTACATCAGCCTCGTGGCCGCGACCATCTCCATCGCGGGTCTGTCCATCACGGTCTGGGCGCACCACATGTTCCCGACCGGGCAGGTGCTGTTGCCGTTCTTCTCGTTCATGACGTTCCTCATCGCCGTGCCGACGGGTGTGAAGTTCTTCAACTGGATCGGCACGATGTGGCGAGGACACCTGTCGTTCGAGTCGCCGATGCTCTTCTCGGTCGGCTTCCTCATCACCTTCCTGCTGGGCGGTCTGACGGGCGTCATCCTGGCCTCGCCGCCGCTCGACTTCCACATCAGCGACACCTACTTCGTCGTCGCCCACTTCCACTACGTGGTCTTCGGCACCGTCGTGTTCGCCATGTTCGCCGGCTTCTACTTCTGGTGGCCCAAGTTCACCGGCAAGATGCTCGACGACAAGCTGGGCAAGCTGCACTTCTGGCTGCTGTTCATCGGCTTCCACACGACGTTCCTCGTGCAGCACTGGCTGGGCATGCTCGGCTTCCCGCGCCGCTACGCCGACTACAGCGCGGCCGACGGCTTCACCGACCTCAACATGCTGTCGTCGGTGGGTGCGTTCATCCTGGGCGCCTCGACGCTGCCGTTCTTCTACAACGTCTGGAAGACCTGGCGCAGCGCGCCCAAGGTCACGGTCGACGACCCCTGGGGCTACGGCGGTTCGCTCGAGTGGGCGACCTCCTGCCCGCCGCCGCGGCACAACTTCACCTCGCTGCCGCGCATCAGGTCTGAGCGCCCGGCGTTCGACCTGCACTATCCGCACGTTTCCACCAAGTCCGCCCAGGAGGTCGAGGCCTGATGAAGGTCCAGGGTTGGCTGTTCCTGCTGTGCGGCGTGTTCTTCGCCGGCGTCGACATCGCCTACTGGTTCTGGACGAAGGCGGAGACGGGCCAGGGTGAGCCGGTCGGCACCACGGCCATGGCCATCTCGGTCGGGTTCGCGTTCATGGTGGGCTACTACCTGATGTTCACCGCGCGGCGCATCGGCGCGCAGCCGGAGGACAACAAGCAGGCCGAGATCAGCGACGGCGCGGGCGAGCTCGGGTTCTTCAGCCCGAGCAGCTGGTGGCCGCTGTTCGTCTGCCTGGCGGCGGCGTTCGCCTTCGCCGGCTTCGTCATCGGCTTCTGGATGTTCCTGATCGGGATCTTCCTGGTCATCATGGCCATGATCGGGTTCGTCTTCCAGTACTACCGCGGCCACTTCTCGCACTGAGATCCGTCCTGAAGCGGACATTCTTCCCTTGAGGAAGGGTGTCCGCTTTTTGGCGTTCCTTAACGGTCTGCGGATGTGGTGAACTGCTCACTCCGGGTAATAAAGGAGGCAGACGGATCGATCTTGGACGAGGGAGTACTCGTGGGGCGCGTAGCGTATCGACCGGCCGGCCTGCTGGCCATGGCGCTGCTGACGGCGTGCTCAGCGGGCGGCCCGGCCGTGGACCCTGACAAAGGGGCCGCCATGGCAGGCGGCGCCCGGAGTGTCTCGGTGGGGGTCTCTCCGGCGAACAAGACCGCGAACGTGCCGACCGACCAGCCCGTGGTCGTGTCGGCCCAGGGGGGCACGCTCAAGAGCGTGCGCATCGACGGCGGCAAGTCGGGCTCGCTGAAAGGCGTCCTGAGCGCCGACGCCACCCGGTGGCGCAGCCTCGGCACCGCCCGGCCCAACACCGAATACACGATCACCGCCGTCTCCGTGGACGGCTCGGGCAAGCAGACCGAGACGACCAGCAAGTTCTCCACGGTGAAGGCCAACAAGGCGTTCGACATCGAGTCCATCACCCCTAACAAAGAGATCACGGGGCTGACCGTCGGGGTCGGCATGCCCGTCATGATCGCCTTCGACCAGCCCGTCACCGACCGGGTCTCGGTCGAGCGCAACCTCATCGTCCGCAGCTCCAAGCCGGTGGAAGGCGCCTGGCACTGGTTCGACGACCAGCACGTGGACTTCCGGCCGCGCAAGTACTGGCCCGCGCACACGAAGGTGCGGGTGGAGGCCAAACTGGCCGGCGTGCGCGGCGGGGCCGGCATGTACGGCAAGCGCGACGTCAAGCTCGACTTCAAGATCGGCCGGGAGCAGATCACCAAGGGCAGCATGAAGACCCACGTGCTCACGGTGCGGCGCGACGGCAAGAAGATCCGCACCATGCCCATGAGCGCCGGCAAGGGCGGCGTGTGGAAGTACCACACGACCTCCGGCATCCACCTGGCGATGTCGCGAGAGCCCGTCACGGTCATGACCTCGCCCGGGGTCGGGCCCGGCCAGTCCGGCTACTACCGGACGACCACCTACAACAACGTCCGCATCTCCAACAGCGGCGAGTACGTGCACAGCGCGCCGTGGTCAGTGGGCTCCCAGGGCAACGCCAACGTCAGCCACGGCTGCGTGAACGTCAGCCCGGAGAACGCGCGGTGGTTCATCAAGAACACCCTGATCGGCGACCCGATCGTGCTCACGGGCTCGCCCAGGCCGCTGGAGCCGACCAACGGGTGGGGGCACTGGCAGGAGAACTGGAAGCAGTGGCTCCAGTGGAGCTCGCTGAAGGACGGCCCCACCAACAGCCTGGTCTGACCCGGCAGCAGGACGACGCGGGCCCGAGTCTCTCCGGAGACCCGGGCCCGCGGGCGTGTACATGCGGTGTGCGGACCGTGCGCGCCGGCGGGCTCCCAGGGACACCCCGCGGGCGGCAGGGCTGGTACGGCGCTCTCAGAGCCTCGCGTGGGGGAGTCAGGCGCGGGTGAAGGAGGCGCTGGCTTCGACCCAGCGCTCGAGGGCGGCCGCCGCGGCGCCCGAGTCGACGGCCTGGGACGCGCGGGCATAGGCGTCGGTCATGGCCTGGTCGAGGTCGTCGCCGGGGCCGTCGAGCGCGACCAGCGCCGCGGCCGCGTTGAGCAGCACGGCGTCGCGCACCGGCCCCGTCTTGCCGCCCACCAGCTCGTGCACGGCCTGGGCGTTGAACGCCACGTCGCCGCCGCGCAGCGCGCCCACGTCGGCGCGCGGGATGCCGAGGACCGACGGGTCGAACGTGGTCTGCGTCGCGGCGCCGTCCTTGACCACCCAGACGGTGGAGGTGCCGGCGATGGTCAGCTCGTCGAGCCCGTCGTCGCCGCGGAACACCAGCGCCGACACGCCGCGCTCGGCGAAGACGCCGGCCAGCACGGGCAGCATCTTGGGGTCGTAGACGCCGATGGCCTGCGCCGAGGGGCGGGCCGGGTTGGTGAGCGGGCCCAGGAAGTTGAAGAACGTGGGGATGCCGATCTCCTTGCGCACCGGCCCGGCGAACCGCAGCGCGGGGTGGTAGACCGGGGCGAAGCAGAACGCGATGCCGGCCTCGCGCGCCACCTGCGCGGTCTGCGCCGGCGTGAGGTCGAGCCGGACGCCGAGGTGCTCCAGGACGTCGGCGGCGCCGCACGAGGACGACGCGGCGCGGTTGCCGTGCTTGACGACGCGGGCGCCGGCCGCGGCGGTCACGATGGCGGCCATCGTGGAGACGTTGACGGTGTGGGCGCGGTCGCCGCCCGTGCCGACGACGTCGACCACGGGCCCCTCCACGCTCAGCGGCGTGGCCAGGTCGAGCATGGTGCGGGCCAGGCCGACCACCTCGGCCACGGTCTCGCCCTTGGCGCGCAGCGCGATCGCGAAGCCGGCGATCTGAGCGGGCGTCGCGGCGCCGGACATGATCTCCCGCATCGCCCAGGCCGTCTCGTCGGAGGTGAGGTGCTCTCCGGCGAGGAGAGCGGAAAGCAGCATGGGCCAGGTCGTACGGGAGTCCATGGGCACCTACTTGGCGTTGAGACGGGTGGCGGAACGACGGCGCATCAGGTCGGCCACGGTGTCGGCCAGCACGATCGGCTCAAGGGGCTGCGACACGACCGCGTCGGCCTTCGACCACTCGGCCAGCCAGCGGTCGTCGCGCCTGGCGATGATCAGGCAGATGGGCGGGCAGTCGTAGACCTCGTCCTTGGCCTGGCGGGAGACCCCCATGCCGCCCGCGGGCTGCGTCTCGCCGTCGAGGACGGCCACGTCGATCTCGCCGGAGCCCAGCCACTGGTGAACCTTGGGCTCGGTGGCGCACTCCACGATCTCGACGAGGGGGACGTCGGCGGCGGGCCGCCTGCCGATGGCCCGGATCACCTCGGCCCTGGTCGCCGCGTCGTCGCTGTAGACGAGGACCCTCATCTTGTCGTCGGTGCTCCCAGTGGACATCGCTCGCGCTCACTATCAGTCGAAGCGGTATGGTCACCTGGGATCGTACCGGTGTGTCGGTGTGCTGGCCCAGGCCACCATGCCTGGTGGGTGGTTTATACCGATTATCCCAGGTTGGTCGGTGGTTCGTGCCTGCTAACGGGGGGTCGTGCGCCGGACCGACCACTGGAGCCGCAATAATGCTGCCCGTGGCGACAGCATCCGCAATAACTTCGACGACGACAGCACAGTCGTACCGCAGACCCAACCTGGTCAGTGTCGGGACGATCGTCTGGCTGTCCTCTGAGCTCATGTTCTTCGCGGCGCTGTTCGCGATGTACTTCACCATCCGGTCGGTGAGCGAGGGCAAGGGCCTCGAGTGGGGGCCCGCGCTTCTTCCCGCAGGCACGCAAGCGGCCGAGGGCGTCGCTCACCTGAACATCCCGTTCGCGACGGTCAACACGATCATCCTGGTTCTGTCGAGTGTGACGTGCCAGCTGGGCGTGTGGGCCGCGGAGAAGGGGCAGGTCGGTAAGCTCCGCTTCTGGTACATCGTCAGTTTCCTCATGGGCGCGGTCTTCATCGCCGGCCAGCTGTACGAGTACATGGAGCTGGCGTCAGAGGGCGCGACCCTGTCCGCCAACGCCTACACCTCGGTGTTCTACCTGACGACGGGCTTCCACGGCCTGCACGTGACCGGTGGCCTGATCGCGTTCCTGTTCATGCTGGGACGCACGTACGCCGCGAAGCGCTTCACGCATGAGCAGGCCACCAGCGCGATCGTGGTGTCGTACTACTGGCACTTCGTAGACGTCGTCTGGATCGGTCTTTTCGCGACCATTTACATCATTCGTTAAGGAACGGGATCTCTGTGATTAGGATCACCGCTTGGCGGCGGCATCCCCTCGCGAGATACGCCGTCCTGATTTTGGCGTTGGCGCTGGTCGGGATGGTATACGCCGCCTTTGTCCAGGCGGGTAAGCCTGCCGACGCGGCATTGGCGGCAGGCAAGGTCGACGACGTGGCCGAGGGCAAGAGCCTGTTCGTCCAGCACTGCTCGAGCTGCCATGGGATGAACGCCGAGGGCACCACCACGGCACCCACGCTCATCGGCGTGGGCGCTGCCGCCGTCGACTTCCAGATGAGCACCGGCCGCATGCCGGCCGGCGCTCCAGGGCCGCAGGCGCCCCGTAAGCCTTTGGCCCCGTGGGTCAACGAGACGACGACCCGCCAGATCGCGGCGTACGTGCAGTCGCTGGGCGGCGGCCCGCAGGTGCCCGCCGCCGAGCACGTCGACCCCAAGCTCGGCGACGCCGGCAAGGGCGGCGAGCTCTTCCGCGCCAACTGCATCCAGTGCCACAACTGGGCCGGCGCCGGCGGCGCCCTGACCCAGGGCAAGTACGCGCCCAACCTCAACTCGGCGACCCCCACGCAGATCTACGAGGCCATGATCACCGGCCCGCAGGCCATGCCGGTCTTCAACGACACGACGATCACGCCCGAAGAGAAGCGCAGCATGATCGCCTACATCACCCAGGTCCGTGAGCAGAAGGACCCGGGTGGCTTCGGTCTGGGACGCATCGGCCCGGTCACCGAGGGTCTCGTAGCGTGGATCGTGGGACTCAGCGCCCTCGCACTCGCCGCCATCTGGATCACCGCGAAGAAGCGACAGAAGTCATGACAGACAACGAGCACGAGATCGAGCAGCCGGACGAGCGCGTTCCCAAGCGCGTCATCGGCACCCCCCCACCGGGCACCTCGATGCTCGGCACCGTGGAAGCGCCCCGGGCCGAGGAGGAGGTCCCGGGCGTCACGCTGCAGGACGAGGCCAAGGCCCGCAAGGCCGAGAAGATCGTCGCGCTCTGCTTCGTGATCACGTTCCTGGCGGCCATCGCGTTCATCATCTCCTACGTGGTGTTCCAGGTCGGCAGCCCCGAGGCGACGGGAGCGTCCAACCTCGCGCTGGGCTCGTCGCTGACGGTGGCGATCCTCAGCCTCGCGATCGGCATCGTGATCTGGGTCCGCCAGATCATGCCGAAGTACTCCCTCGTCCAGGAGCGCCACCCGATGGTCTCCGACGAGGAGGACCGCGGGGTCGTGGGCAAGACGTTCGTCCAGGGCGCCAACGAGAGCGGCTTCGTCAAGCGCAAGCTGCTGCGCCGCACACTGCTGCTGGGCGCGGCCCCGCTGGGCCTCATCCCGCTGGTGCTGCTGCGTGACCTCGACAACACCAAGATGCCGGGCTCGCAGTTCAACAAGCTGCTGCGGCACACGGTCTGGGGCGAGAAGACCAAGGAGGGCAAGCCGCTGCGGCTCGTCGTCGAGGGCACCGGCCAGCCCATCAGGGCGGCCGACTTCAACTCGCCCGGCGGCATCCTGTCGGTCGTCCCCGAGGGCTACGAGCACGACCTCACCGCCCTGGCCAAGGCCACGCTGATCCTGATCAAGTTCCGTCCCGAGGAGCTCAAGAGCGGCGTCAGGCAGAACTGGACGCACGACGGCATCGTGGCGTACTCGAAGATCTGCACCCACGTGGGCTGCCCCGCGGCCCTGTACGAGCAGAACACCCACCACATCCTCTGCCCGTGCCACCAGTCGACGTTCGACGCCGCCGACGGTGCGAAGGTCATCTTCGGCCCGGCCGCCCGGCCGCTGCCGCAGCTGCCGATCACCGTCGACTCCGAGGGTTACCTCGTCGCCCAGGGCGACTTCGAGGTGCCCGTCGGGCCCAGCTACTGGGAGCGCGGTGACGCCGAGGCCGAGGCCCGGGCCAAGGGAGGCCAGGCGTGAGCGAGCTGAAGACCGTCCCCCAGGCCATCACCGGGCCGTCGAACTTCCTCGACGAGCGCCTCGGTGGGGCCAACTTCCTCAAGCGCAACCTGCGCAAGATCTTCCCCGACCACTGGTCGTTCCTGCTGGGTGAGATCGCGCTCTACTCCTTCGTCATCCTGCTGCTGACCGGTACGTTCCTGACGTTCTGGTACAAGCCGAGCATGATGGAGGTCGCCTACGACGGCTCGTACGCGCCGCTCAGGGGCGTCATGATGTCCGAGGCCTACGCGTCGTCGCTGGAGATCAGCTTCGACGTCCGGGGTGGTCTGCTCATCCGGCAGATGCACCACTGGGCGGCCCTGCTCTTCGTGGCCGGCATGATGGTCCACGCGCTGCGCGTGTTCTTCACCGGCGCCTACCGCAAGCCGCGTGAGATCAACTGGATCATCGGCGTGCTGCTGCTGACGCTGGCGCTGGCCGAGGGCCTGACCGGCTACTCCCTCCCCGACGACCTGCTCTCCGGCGCCGGTCTGCGGATCACCGAGGGTGTGGCGATCTCGCTGCCGCTGGTGGGGACGTACATCACGTTCTTCCTGTTCGGCGGGGAGTATCCGGGTCACGACGTCATCTCCCGGTTCTACTCGCTGCACATCCTGCTCATCCCGGGCATCCTGCTGGCGCTGATCTCGGCCCACATGGTGCTCATGTGGGTGCAGAAGCACACGCAGATGCCGGGCAAGGGCCGGACCAACCAGAACGTGGTGGGCGCGCCGTTCTACCCGGCCTTCATGGCGAAAGCGGGAGCGTACTTCCTGTTCACGCTCGGCGTGATCGCCGGTCTGGGGACGTTCGCGCAGATCAACCCGATCTGGATCTTCGGCCCGTACACACCGGCCGACGTGTCGGCGGGTTCGCAGCCCGACTTCTACATGGGCTTCCTCGAAGGCGCGCTGCGCATCATGCCACCGTGGGAGATCAACCTCTTCGGCACGGCCCACGCGGGCACCCTGCCGCTGAGCGTCATCATCCCGGCGCTGGTGCCGATGGGCATCATCATGACGGGCCTGGCGCTCTATCCGTTCCTCGAACGCTGGGTGACGGGCGACCACCGCGAGCACCACGTCGCCGACCGTCCGCGCAACAACCCGCACCGCACCTCGATCGGCATCTCCGCGATGACGTTCTACGGCGTGTTGTGGCTGCTCGGCGCCAACGACGAGATCTCCGCCTTCTTCCACATCAGCCTCAACTGGACGACGTACGCCGGTCGGGTGCTGATCTTCCTGGGGCCGGCGCTGGCGTACCTGATCACCTACCGCATGTGCCTGGGCCTGCAGCGCTCCGACCAGGCGGTCATCTCGCACGGCGTCGAGTCGGGGGTGATCAAGCGGCTGCCGCACGGTGAGTTCATCGAGGTCCACACGCCGCCGGCGGAGGACATCGAGGCTCACATGCGGGGCAAGCAGCCGGTGCCGATGCTGCCGGTGGCCGAGGACGCCGCGGGCATCCCGCCGAAGGGCATGCGCGGGCCGCTCGGCAGGCTGCGCGCCCGGATGTCCAAGGCGTACGGCGGGGAGAAGATCCCGCTGGAGGACCCGCACGGGCACGAGGAGCACGCCGCCATCGGTCACGGTGGCGAGGAGGAGCAGCACGCCGCCGTCGGTTCGAGCGACGACGACCGCAGCCTCACGCACTGATTCCTGCCGCCACAACCGCACGGGCCCGGACGAGCTTGTCGTCCGGGCCCGTCGGCGTCTTCAGGCGTTCTTGATGAGTGACAGGTCGAAATCGAGGGTGATCTTGTCCGAGATCATCACGCCGCCGGTCTCCAGCACGGCGTTGGTCGTGATGCCATAGTCGCTGCGGTTGATCGCGAGGCCGCCTTCGAAGCCGACGCGGGTGACGCTCTGGGCGTCGACCGAGGTGCCGGTGTAGTCGAGCGGAATCGTGATCTTCGTGGTCACGTCGCGGATCGTCAGGTCGCCGGTCACCTCGAAGCTGTCACCGCCGACGTGCTTGACATCGGTGGAGACGAAGGTGATGTGCGGGTATTTGGCGACGTCCAGGAAGTCGCCGGTGCGCAGGTGGTCGTCGCGCATGCCGTTGCCGGTCTCGATGCCGGCCACGTCGAGGGTCATGCGAGCGCTGGAGGCGCCCGGGTTGGCGGCGTCCAGGTGGACGAGGGCTTCCTTGAGGGGGATGCTGCCGCGGACCTTGGTGACCATCGCGTAGCGGGCCGTGAAGCCGAAGCGGCTGTGGGCGGGGTCGATGGTGTAGTCGCCGGTGAGGTCGCTGGGGTGCACGTCTGGCTCCAATTAGTTCAGCGCTGGATAATTGAGCATGACAATACTTGCATGTATTTCAGCGCGCAACCATCCAGTACGATGCCGAAGTGACGCGATGGCTGGACGACGACGAACAACGCGCCTGGCGCGCCTTCGCGGTGGCGACCCGGCTGCTCAACGACCGGCTGGAGCGTGACCTGCTGGCCGCTGCCGACATGCCGCCCACCTACTACGAGCTGCTCGTCCTGCTGTCGGAGGCGCCCCAGCGGACCCTGCGCATGAGCGAGCTGGCGCACTGGACCAACTCCAAGCCCAGCCGCATCTCCCATGCGGTCGGCAAGCTCGAACAGAAGGGCTGGGTGCGCCGCGAGCATTTCGCCGGGGACCGGCGGGGCTGGCTGGCCTTCCTGACGGACGAAGGGCTCGCCGCGCTGCAGGCGGCGGCTCCGCGGCACGTGGCCAGCGTCCGAGAGCACCTGATCGACCTGCTGACGCGGGAGCAGCTGCGGCAGCTGGAGGACATCAGCCACGCCATCCTCGACCACCTGGGCGCCTCGGTCCCCTCGTCCCAGCCACCGACCGCCCCGGTCGACCCTGCCGGGTGATCCAGGAGTACGGCTCCGGACGCCGGCCTGGTGGTCGACCCGGAGTGAACGGCACCTGGCGTGGGGGGATCCAAGAGTGCCGATGTCCAAGGGATGCGGGCACTCCTATCGCCTAGGGAGGCGGACTGCCGCGCCGCTGTGGGCAGGCCACCGCCGGTGGCAGGTCCTGACTGACAGTCACCCGCCGCCGCGAGGGTCGGCCGCCCGGCTCTTCCCCGGCAGCCCACCGCCCGGCGTGGAGCGCCGTCGGCGAGTGGTCCCGCCGTCGGCTCCAGGCGCGTGCGTCCGCGGGACGCGGGCGGCTTTGCGCGTATGCCGATCTGCCTGTACGCCGTGGGCCGCGCATCAGCTGGCTGACGGCGGCGAGGCCCGACGAGGTCACGCGCGACTCGTCGTGCCTCGCCGACGGCATTCGCCGAGGGCTCATCTCCGCCGGAGCACTCGTACCCGGCCGAGCAGTGACGGGTCGGCGGGCGGCGCGGGTGAGATGAGGTGCTGGAATCCGGCGGCAGCGGCATGGCCCTTGCCCGGGTCGGGGGATTCGGTGAGGCGCGGCCGGCCGGTGCCCGGTGGGTGCCGCTGCGGCCTCTCGGGCGAGATGAATGGCGCGAGGTGGCGCGCATCGTCGGCGCCACGCCGCCTGCGGGAAGGGCGTCAGCGTGGACAGCGCGGCCCGTCTGTCCGCCTGTCCGCGGAGTGAGGTCCGCTGTACGGTCACATACGCCTGGGATGAGCCCATATGCACCGGTGGTGGAGGCGTGTGCCGGGCTTGGCCGGTCACTGTGCATCACCAGGGGTGCCGGTCTACGTGCCGTGCGGTGGTGCGGGCCTGGGTGCACCACCAGGGCGGCCGGTTCAGTGTGTGGTCTGTGCCGTTCCGGGATGCAGTACCGGGGTGCCGGTTCACGTGCGCGGTCATGCCGGTTCGGACACGCCACCGGAGGTGTCGCACCGCGTGCGTCCAGGCAGTGCCTGTCCTGTGGAGTCCGCCCGTACGCCGGTGGCCTTGGGCGTGCTGAGAACCCGCGAGAGCGGGCGGTGGTGTGCGGGCGTGCGCGTGCTCGCGGGCCTCGGGACGCGAGCCTGAGGCCAGGGTGAGGGGGCGGGTCGAGGGGCGCGGTCAGTCGGCTTCGGGGAAGCCGATGGAGAAGGCGGACTCGAGGTCGTGCCGGGAGTAGGTGCGGAAGGCGATGTGCGTCTCCGTGTGCAGCACGCCGGGCACCTTGTTGATCCGCCCCGGGATCACCTCGGCGATCTCCTCGTACGCGGCCACCCTGACCATGGCCAGCAGGTCGTACTCGCCGGTGATGGAGTAGACCTCGCTGACCCCCTCGATCTCGGCGATCGTCTGGGCGACCTCCGGGATCCGGTCTACCTCTGCGTTGATGTGGACGATAGCCGTGACCATGAATCAACTCTATCGTTTCACCCCAAAGGTCGTCCCTCTCGCCTGGGCTGCCGGTCGGGGAGGCGGTAGGCGAGGTCGATGCGGGCCTTGTGGCGGGCCGCTCCGTGGGCAGGCAGGGACCACTCGCCGTCGACCTCCACCAGCCGCACCCCGGGCGACTCCAGCCAGCGCAGGATGCACTCGGTCTCCTCGGCGCTCGCGGCGTGCACCGGGCCGGGGCCGGGGATCACCGCTTCCGCGGTGGCCTTCAGTGAGGCCACGAAGGGCGTCGGATGGACGCCCTTCGGCATCACCCCGGCCGCCGCGAGCCGGCCGTAGCGGACGACGTGGATGTCCCATCCGCCGCCGAACGCCGGGCTGGCGGCCACCAGCTCCGGGATGCGGGTGATGGAGCTGAGGCGCTGCATGCGGGCCGCCGTACGGACGAAGGAGGCCAGCCTGTCGCGGTCGACGGACGCCTCCTCGTAGCGCTGCTCCACCGACAGCCGCTCCATGCGGGCCGAGACGGCGGAGAAGACAGGGGAGGCGTCGAGCGTCATGGCGCGGCGGGCGCTCTCGACGTGGATCGCGTATTCCTCCGGGGTCTGCTTGCCCTCGCAGGGCGCGCCGCAGCGGCCCATCTCGTGCAGCACGCAGGCCGCGCGCCGGGTGCGCAGCGAGATCGGCTGGGTGCACTGACGCAGCGGCACGGCCTCGTGCAGGGCGATGCGGGCCTCGTCGGCCAGCCGCGCGCTGGAGAACGGGCCGAGGTAGGTGGCGCCGTCGTCCTTCAGCTCGCGGACGATCGACAGGCGGGGGAAGGCGTCGGTGGTGAGCTTGAGCCAGAGCATCTTCTCGGGGAAGCGGGAGCGGCGGTTGTAGCGCGGCTTGGCCCCGCCGATCAGGCGCAACTCCCTGACCTCGGCCTCCAGCGCGGTCGAGCAGACGATGTGGCGCACCTGCTCGGCGATGCCGATCATCTCGCGGATGCGCGGGCGGGTCTCTCCGGCCGTGAAGTAGGAGCGCACGCGGTTGCGCAGGTTGGTGCTCTTGCCGATGTAGAGGACCTCGCCGCGGGCGTCCTCGAACATGTAGACGCCCGGGGCGTGCGGCACGGACTCGGCCAGGTGACGCTTGCGCTGCTGCTCGGGCGTGGGCGCGCGGACGAACGACTTGAGCTCTTCGAGCGTGTGGACCTGGAACGACCCGGCCCGCTCGATCAGCCCGTGGAGCACGTCGACGGTGGCCCTGGCGTCCTGCAGGGCGCGGTGGCACGGCTCGACCGGGCTGCGGAAGAAGCGCGCCAGGGTGGCGAGCTTGGCGTTGGGGACCTCGTCGCGGGTCAGCACCCGCCGGGCCAGGTCGACGGTGTCGACGACCGGGTTGGACGGCGGGGGATAGCCGAGCGCGGCGCAGGCGGCCTTGACGAAACGGGTGTCGAAACCGGCGTTGTGGGCCACCAGCGTGGCGCCGCGGATGAACTCGAGGAAGCTCGGCAGCACCGACTCGATCTTCGGCGCGGCCATGACCATGGCGTCGGTGATGCCCGTCAGCACGGAGATGAACGGCGGGATCGGCCCGCCGGGGTCGACCAGCGTGGAGAGCTCGCCGAGCACCTCGCCCGCCCGCACCTTGACCGCGCCGATCTCGGTGATCGCGTCTTCGGCGGGCGCGCCGCCGGTCGTCTCGAGGTCGAACACGACGAACGTGACCTGGCTCAGCGGCGTGCCGAGCTCGTCGAGAGTTCCTTGAACCGGTTCCACGAACCAAGACCATAGAGAGGCCCACCGACAGGAACGAGTAACCACCCCTCTTGATCCTTAGTTACCCTTCCCTTTATGTCGGCGGGAAGACTGGCCGGCCGCTATTCCCTGATTCGCCCCCTCGGGGCGGGCGGCATGGGAAAGGTGTGGCTGGCACGGGACGAGATGCTCGATCGCGACGTCGCGGTCAAGGAGCTCACGCTGCCCGAGGGCATGGCGCCCAAGGAACGGGCCGACTCGGTGACCAGGGCCGTGCGCGAGGCCCAGGCCACCGCGCGGCTGCGCCACCCCGGCATCGTGGCGCTGCACGACGTCGTCGTCGAGCAGGACCGCCCGTGGCTGGTCATGGAGTTGCTGCGGGGCCGTACGCTCGCCGACACCGTGCGGGAGTTCGGCCCCATGCCGCCCGCGTACGCCGCGAAGGTCGGCGCCGACGTGCTGGAAGCGCTGACCGAGGCCCACCGGCAGGGCATGCAGCACCGCGACGTCAAGCCGGCCAACGTGTTCCTGACCGAGAGCGGCCGGGTCGTCCTCACCGACTTCGGCATCGCGCGGCAGGAGGGCCAGGCCACCATCACCGAGCAGGGCATGATGATCGGGTCGCCCGGGTTCATCGCGCCCGAGCGGCTCGAGGGCCAGCCCGGCGGCCCGGCCGGCGACCTGTGGTCGCTCGGCGCCACGCTGTACGTCGCGCTGGCCGGCCGCCCGGCCTTCGAGGGCTCGGCGGCCGACCGGGTGCGCGCCACGCTGACGCAGCCGGTGCCGGTCGTGCCGGGGCCGCTCGGTCCGCTGGTCGCCGCCATGATGGCGCCCCACCCGGCGGCCCGTCCTGAGGCGCGCGTGGTCGTCGACGCGCTCCGGCAGGTGGCCGCCGGCGGGCCGCTGCCGCCGTTGCCGGACAGCCAGGCCCCCACCGCCCCGCGCCGCGTCCGGCGGCGCGGCCGTACCGTGCTCTGGGTCGCGGTGGCGACGGCGGCGGCCGTGGTGCTGGCCGCGGGGGGCTTCCTCCTGCTGCGCGGGAGCGGCGGGACGCCGGAGGCCTATACGGTGCCCATGGACGTCTGCACGCTGATCAGCTCCGAGGAGGTGCGCGGGATCTTGAAGACGCAGAGCCCGCCCAAGGCGAAGCCCGGCTCCGACGAGGTCGGCCCCACGTGCGAGTGGCCGATGGCCCAGACCGGCATCGGCGTGCAGGTGCAGAAGGACTCCGACACCGTCGACCCGTGGTCGATGACCCCCGTCACGGCCCACACGCTCTTCGAGAACCAGAAGCGCTACTGGAGCCGCTACGACGACCTCGACTGGACGTGGCCCGAGATCGGCGTGACCAAGAGCCAGAAGGCCAAGCGCACGCCGATCCGCGACATCAAGGGTCTCGGCGAGGAGGCGTTCGCGTACGAGCTGACGGGGTCCACGGGCCGGGTGCACTCCGCCCACATCTTCTACCGGGTGGCCAACCTCGTGGTGAACATCGAGTACACCACGCTCGCCGACCGGCCCACCGACGAGGACGTCAAGCAGGCGGCGCTGAGGGCCGCGCGGGCGAGCGAGCAGGCGTTGCGCGATGCAGGGTGAGCTCTATCTGCTGGCCGGCCGCTACCGCCTGATCGAGCGGCTCGGCCAAGGCGGCGCCGGCACGGTGTGGCGGGCCATCGACGAGATCCTGGACCGCCAGGTCGCCGTCAAGCAGGTGCGCGTGCCGGAGGAGATGAGCCCGCGCGAGCACGCCGAGTTCGCCGACCGGGCCATCCACGAGGCCAGGTCGGCCGGGCGGCTGCGTGACCCGGGCATCGTGCTCGTGCACGACGTCGTCCTCGAGGGCGGCCAGCCGTGGATCATCATGGACCTCGTCACCGGGCGCTCCCTCGACAAGGTGATCAAGGATCAGGGGCCGCTCCCGCCCGCGTTCGTGGCCGCGATCGGGTTACGCGTGCTGTCGGCGCTGGAGGTGGCCCACGCGCACGGCATCCTGCACCAGGACGTCAAGCCGGGCAACATCCTGCTCGACGCCGACGGCTCCGCCATGCTCACCGACTTCGGCATCGCCGCGTCCATGAACGGGCGGGGCGACCGGTACGGCAGCGCCGGCTCACCCGGCTACATGGCGCCCGAGCGGCTCAACGAGCAGCCCTCCGGCCCGTCAGCCGACCTGTGGTCGCTCGGCGCCAGCCTCTACACGGCGGTGGAGGGGCAGGCGCCGTTCGAGCGGGCGCTGCCCGCCGCGGTGGCGGCGGCGGTGCTGCTGCACGAGCCGCCGTTCCCGTCGCGGGCGGGGCGCGAGCTGGGCGGCCTGCTGATGGCCATGCTCGCCAAGGACCCCGCCACCCGGCCCACCGCGGCCCAGGTCCGGCAGGTGCTCACCCGGCAGACCGACCCCGCCACCGCGCCCCGCGCCCGGCGGACCCCTGCCCGGCGCCGGTGGCTGCTGCCGGCGGTGCTCGCCGCCGTCGTGGCGCTGGGCGCGGGCGGCTGGTACGCCACCGGCGCCCTGGGCGAGCGGACGAAGGAGCCCGGCCGCTACGCCACCGCGCCCGACCCGTGCCGGCTGCTGACCGACGCCCAGGTCGCTGAGGTCACGGACGGCGCCCCGCGGCGGTCCGCCACTCGCACGGGCGAGTGCCAGTGGGCCGTCTCCCGCCGCACGGGGCAGGACAACCGCGTCATCGTGCGGGTCTGGGCCGAGCGTCCCACGAATGAGCTGGCCGGCCCCCAGGTGGCCGAACGCCGCTTCGCCAGCGAGCGCAGCACCCGCTCCGCCGCCGAGGGCACGGCGATGCGCCAGATGTACGGGGCTCTCCGGGACGTGTCCGGCATCGGGGACGCGGCGGTCGTTCAGAACAGCTTCGTGTTCTATATGACGTCCACTGATTCCGGCAAAGCAGACAGCACGCTGCTTTTCCGAACGAGTAATCTGCTGGGCGAAGTGATCTGGCATCGTGAGGACGTGCCCGTCAAGGCCGAAGGGGACGAGGAAACGGCCATCGCCGCCGCGCGCCTGGTCTTCGCGGCTCTGGCGAAATGACCGTTGTAAGCACTTTGCAAGGGTTCTGACTAGCATGTCCCCCCGACGTCACGGCAACCTCAGGAGTCCCCGTGAACCCCGGTAGCGAGTACGAGCAGCCCACCACGCCTCCGCAGGGGCCGGGCGCGCCGTTCGGGCCGCCGAACATGCCGCCCCGCGTGCCGCCGGACGTACCGCAGAACACTCCGCCGAGAACGCCGCCGAGAACGCCGCCGAACGTCCCCGGGAACACGCCCCCTGGCGGGCCGCCGCAGATGCCCCACACCATGCCGCCGAGCGGGCCGCAGCAGATGCCGCCCGGCGGGTCCCACAACCTGCCGCCGAGCGGGCCGCAGGGCATGCCGCCGCACGGGCCGTGGAGCATGCCCATGGGCGGGCCGCAGAACGTGCCGCCCAGCGGGCCGCAGAACGTCCCCCCTGGGTGGCCGCAGAACATGCCGCCGGGCGGGCCTCCCGGCATGCCGCCGGGCGGGCCGCCAGGTATGGGGCCCGGCATGCCGCCCCCGCCCCAGGGGCCGCAGTACGGGCAGCCGCCCGTCCAGCACCACGCGCCGCCGAACCCGCCGTCGACGCTGCGCATGTCCATGGGCGAGCAGACGGACGCCCTCAAGGCTCGGCCCACCTGGCTGCTGCCTTCGCTGGCCGCGCTGTTCGTCGTGCTGATCGCCGCCACCGGCGTGGGGGCTTATCTCCTGTCCGGCGGCGACGCCCCCTCCGACTCGCCCCCGTCCGCCGACGGCGATCCCGCGCCCGCACGGCCGGCGGCGACCGCGGCGGCGGGGCCCGACGTGTGCGCCATGCTGCCGAAGGACGAGGCCGACCGCCTGGTGCCCGACGCGACCGTATCGAGGTCGTCCCGCGAGAACGAGAACACGGTCGACTTCTCCTGCAACTGGCTGAACCGCCGCATCTCGTTCGGCGAGTACTGGCGTGACAGGGAGATCGACGTCAAGATCGCGCAGCACAAGGGCGACGGGGCCAAGACCGGCCGGGCGATGGCGCAGAACTCGTACGAGATCGACTACGGCAGCGCCCGGTACGGCGCGACGGCCAAGCCGTCGCTCGACCCCGAGGAGAAGGAGCAGATCTCCCAGGTCAAGGACATCCCGGGCGTCGGCGACGGAGCGTTCGCCCAGTACACCTGGCGCCGCGACGACATGCTCTGGTACGCCTTCGGCACGGCGTACGCACGGGTGGGCGACATGACGATGGAGGTCAAGTTCCAGGCGGGACAGCAGCGCA
Organism: Nonomuraea terrae; assembly: GCF_004348995.1. Lineage (GTDB taxonomy): Bacteria > Actinomycetota > Actinomycetes > Streptosporangiales > Streptosporangiaceae > Nonomuraea > Nonomuraea terrae. Next base: position 11,096 of record NZ_SMKQ01000093.1, on the reverse strand, counting down.
AGGACGCCGAGATCCTGTCCAACGAGACCACCCAGGCGATCACCGAGGCCAACGCGATCCGCGAGGTGAGCGGCCTGGTGAAGCACTTCGCCAAGGGTGCGGCCGACTGGCAGGCGCGCAACCCGAACGTGCTGGCCAAGCCGGAGGCCACGCCGAGCGCGACCACCTCGCCGACCCCTCGGGCGACGCCGTCGCCGACCGTGCTGGCGTCGTTCCCCGCCGAATGCGCGGCCATGTCGGAGACGGCCATCCGGCTCGTGCCCGAGGCCACCACCCGGGCGCGCGGCACCGCCGTCGGGAACGACAACCAGACCGAGTGCCGCTGGCTCAACCGGGAGCTTTCCGGCGGCCCCGGCATCACGAAGATCCGCAGCGCGCTGATCACCGTGCACCGGTTCACCAACCGGGCGGGCGCGATCGACGAGCCCGCGGCCAAGGCGTTCTACACCAGTCAGTTCGGCAGTGCCAAGAACACCGCCGAGTCCTCGATCGGCCGCATCGTCTGGGGCAAGCTGACCGAGGTCGACGGGCTGGGCGACCAGGCGTACCGGCAGTTCACGCAGATCAGGCAGGGAGAGGTCTCCGCCTCCAGCGGCAGCGTGGTCATGCGCAAGGGTGCGGTGGTCGTCCAGATCGACTACAGCGGCCAGCAGCGGCCCGAGGGAGAGACGACCGACTCGCCCAAGGTCGAGCTCATGACCGAGAAGGAGGCATTGGCGGGGGCGCACAGCCTGGCGTCGGCGTACCAGAGAGTGCTGAACGCGCAACCGACCGGCAGCTGAACGCACAGGCCGTCGACGCGGACCCCCGCGACAGCGGCTTCGACACCGCCACGGCGACCAACAGGCCGGCCGGCAGGGGCAGCGCCGACCACGGTCACGATGGGCCCCGAAGCGGTGAGGGCGATCGCGGTGTTCGGGACGGGCGGTGGCCGCGGCATGGTGGCCTCGCGTACCCGTCGAGGCAAAGCTGAAGGCACCCGGCATGTCCTGCTGGGACATGCCCGCAGACCTCGTGGCCGCCCCGGCGGTGCGGCGCCATCGCCAGTGGACCTGCGCCCAGGCAGGTGGGTGCTGGGCGCTTCCAGGCCGCCGGAGTGCTGCGGGTTCTGATGCGGAGCCGGCCGTCAGCGTCGTCGCAGAGGCGGCGGTGTGCTCCCGCCGGACGTCTGAGTACATTAACAATATTCATCGGTTGAAGGGGGCATGATGGCCGTCCATCAGAAGGGCTCATCCCCGGCGGACGAGCCGGCCTGCTCGATCGAACGGAGCCTGCAGGTCCTGGGGGAGCGATGGACGTTCCTGATCCTGCGCGAGATCTTCCAGGGGAGGCACAAGTTCGCGGAGATCAGGGATGCCCTGGGCGTCGCTCCCAATCTCTTGAGCGCTCGGCTGAAGACCCTTGTCGATGCCGGCGTGCTGCGGACCCTCAGCTACCGGGAGCCGGGCAGCAGGCAACGGGAGAGCTATCACCTCACCAAGGCCGGCGCGGACTTGCAGCTGGTTCTGGGCGCCTTGCAGCAGTGGGGCGACGTCCACCGCGCCCGACCGGTCGGGCCCTCCGCCCTGCGCAGGGCGCGCTCCACCGGCGAGCCGGTGCGGGTCGCGTTCGTCGACAGCGCCGGCCGTGAGGTGGCCGGTGCGGACGTCCTTCTCGACGTTCGCCCCTGAGGCCGGTGCGTTCCCGGCGAGCTGCACGGGGCGGCGTGGCGCCGCCCGGCCCCCGACCGTCACCCGTCAAGGGCTCACCGACGCGCTCGAGCGCGGGACGGGCAATCCGGCCATGGGGCGAGGCGCTCGTCGACGAGCAGGCCGCCCATGCCAGGGCCGCCCTGTCCCGGTCGCTGAACGCCCGGCGTTCTCGGCGGCACGGCTTTGCCGGATGTTGAGGTAGGGCGCAGGGCAACCGGGCAGGCGCGGTCGTGCCTGGTCACCCGCGCCTGCGCCGACGTGTGCGGCAGGGTCGCGCCGGCCGGCCGGATACGCCGGTGACGCGGGCCCTGGTCGGCCGCGGCGACACCCCGGCCGGTGGACCCCGGTCCTCCGTCACCCGCACGCCCGGCCTTGCCCGGCAAGCAGAGAAAGGAACCCGTGATGACTTCTGTGAGGGCCGACGCGTCCGGCCGATTCGTCATCGACGATGCTCTCCCCGTCAACCGCCTCGGCTACGGAACCATGCAGCTGACCGGCCCCGGCGTGTGGGGGCCGCCCGCCGATCCGGACGCGGCTGTGCGGGTGCTGCGCCGGGCGGTGGAACTCGGTGTGACTCTCTTCGACACCGCCGACTCCTACGGCCCGTTGGTCGCCGAGCCGCTGCTACGGCGCGCTCTCGCCCCGTACGAGGAGGACATCGTCATCGCCACCAAGGCGGGGTTCACCCGGCAGGGCCCCGACAGGTGGACACCGCTCGGCAGGCCGGCCTACCTGCGCCAGCAGTGCGAGATGAGCCTGCGCATCCTCGGAGTCGACCGGATCGCGCTGTTCCAGTTGCACCGCGTCGATCCAGAAGTGCCCCTCGAAGACCAGGTCGGCGAGCTCGAAGCGCTGAAGGACGAAGGGAAGATCGCGCACATCGGCCTGTCGGAGGTGAGCGTCGACCAGATCGAACAGGCCCGCGCCATCGCGCCGATCGCTTCCGTGCAGAACCTGTACAACCTGGCCGACCGCACGGCCGAGAACGTGCTCGACTACTGCGAAGGCCACCACATCGCCTTCATCCCGTGGTTTCCGCTGGCCACCGGCGACCTGGTGAAGTCCGGTGGACCGCTCGAAGCCATCGCCTCCCGGCTGTCGGCCACGCCGTCACAACTCGCGCTCGCGTGGCTGCTCCACCGCTCCCCGGTCATGTTGCCCATTCCCGGCACCTCGTCGGTCGAGCATCTGGAGCAGAACGTGGCCGCCGCAGGCCTGCAGCTGACCGATGACGACATCACCGAGTTGACCGCGGCGGTCACGTCGCCAAGCTGACCGGCGATCCCCCCGGTGAGGGCGCCTGACGGGCACCGGGCGTTCACCGGGCGGGCAACAGCTCCCGTGCTGAGATCGGATTCGTTCCGGGGGTCGGAAGGGCGGGCATCGCGCCCCACGGCCTCATGGAGCCCACGGCGCCAGGTCACCCGGGCAGCCGGTCTCCTCGGCGCGCCGGCCGAGGCACGGTCAGGGGCCGCCGGGGCCCGCCGGCGCGGATGAGTGGCAGGACCGCCGGTCACGCAGGTCAGCGGCGTGGCGGAACCACGCGTCCAGCGATCCCGCGCGTCCGCCGGGCTGCCGAACACTGATGAGAACAGCAGCGTGCCGGCCGTCGCGGCCACAACCGCGCCGGCGGCCACGAACCCGACACCGGCGATCGGCCCTCCAGGACGTGGGAGAGCTGAGCGCCGTGGTCGCGAAAGCCGGCGGTGCCGCATGCCTGCCCTTCGCCCGGCCCCGCCCAGGGTCGCGGGCGGGCGCGGTAGCGTGATGCCGGTGCCGGCCGGCAGGCTGGGCCTCGCGCGCGGGCGCGGTGGCGCTGACGGTGGGTGACGGCCGGTGGTCCCCGCCGACGAGATCGCACAGCGCGTCCACGGCCGCTGGACGGACCGCCGGATTCTTGGCCAGGCAGGCCGCCACCAGCCGGCGCAGCGCGTCGGGCAGGCCGGACAGGTCGGGCTCGGCGTGCAGGACGGCGTTGAGCGTCGCCGGCACGGTACCGCCCGCGAAGGCCGGTCGGCCGGTCGCCGCGAAGACCATCGTGCCCGCCCACGAGAACATGTCGGAGGCGGGGGTGAGCGGCTGGTCGTCGAGCTGCTCCGGCGCCATGTACGCCGGCGTGCCCGCCGGCTCGGTGGAGCCGGTGGCGGCGTCCAGCGCGAACGCGATCCCGAAGTCGATCACCACGGGCCCCTCCGGGCCCATGATCACGTTGCTCGGCTTGACGTCGCGGTGCACGATCCCGGCCGCGTGGATCGAGGTCAGAGCGGTCAGCGTGGTGACCGCCAGCCGCTCCAGCCCGCTGCCGCTCCGCGGCCCGGCCTCCTTGACCAGCGCCTCCAACGACGGTCCCGGAACGTATTCGCTGATGATGTACGGACGCATCCCGGTGAAGCCGGTCTCCAGCACGCGGGCCGTGGAGAAGGCCGCCAACCGCTGTGCGATCTCCGCCTCGCGGCGGAACCGTTCCCTGACGGGGGAGTCGGCCGCGAAGCACGGGTGCAGCATCTTGATCGCCACCTGCCGCCCACCGGGCGACTCGCCGAGGAAGACCGCGCCCTGGCCGCCTTGGCCCAGCTGTCTCACCACGTGGTAGCCGCCGACGTGTGCCGGGTCTCCGGGGACCGGCACAGGAAGATCCTGCATGGTACGTCACCTCTCCTGATCGTGCCGTGCTGCACCGTCCCGGTGGATGCCCCCGGCCTGGGTGTCGGGCGCGGTCATGGCGGGGCTCCTCCAGGAGTTACTTTTGGTCACTGATGTACTCTTCGATAACCGGTAACAGCAACGTGACCTGGTCACCTTCAGGTGACGGAGGAAGCGGAGGCCCCATGTCGCACCAGGCCGAGGCGGACAGGGTGCTGCGTTCGTTGGACAGGACGTGCCTCGAGCACGACCCGGATGTTCTCCGGTCCGTACTGGACCGGGTCGGTGACAAGTGGAGCCTGATCCTCATCGGTCTGCTCGGCGAGGTGCCGATGCGCTTCACCGAGCTGCTGCGGACGGCGCCCGGCATCTCCCGCCGCATGCTGACGTTGACGCTGCGCGGCCTGGAGCGTGACGGGTTCGTCAAGCGGGTGGTCTATCCGGAGATCCCGCCTCGGGTCGAGTACGAGGTCACCCCGTTCGGACGCACCCTGTCCGAGCCCGTCCTGGCGCTCGCCCGGTGGACGGCCGACAACCAGGACACGATCCGCGCCAACCGCCGGGCCTTCGACAAGGCGGCCGGTCACGACACCGACGATCTCGACTGAGCCCTGGCCGGTTCACCGGATGTGACCACGGTTCAGTTGAAGTTACCGATCAGCGGCGTGTACTCAGTACTCGGAAGCCACTGAGGTCGACGGCGAGCCCTGCTCGGACCGTCGGCGCACGTACGGGAGATGATCGCCATGCTTTCGCCCGCCCCCTGAGCCGATCGACGGTTCAGCGATGACCTGCCGACCGGGCAGGTGACCCGAAGTTCCGGCCGGCCGTGCCCTCAGGGCGAATGAGGAACCGCGCGACGTCCCGCCTGAACCGCCTCGAACACCCGGGGCGATCGGGTCTCTCCCTGAACCGGCGACTTCAGGCGCTCACCGCGGATGCGCGAGCCGGCCGCCGCCGTCCCACGGTGGCGGCGTCGTGCCCGCGCAGCTCCCCGCGTGATGCTCCACGCCCTCGCCCTGGACTGCCCCAGGGCTTCCTTGGCGACCCCACATCACGGGTCATCACTGCCATGAACACATCCCTGTGAAAGGACCGCAATGATTCGCATCGGCATCATCCTCGGCAGCACTCGCCCCGGTCGCAACGGCGAACAGGTGGCGCACTGGGTGCTGGAGCACGCCTCCCGGCGCACGGACGCCGCCTTCGAGCTCGTGGACCTGCTGGACTACCCGCTCCCGCACCTGGACGAGCCCATGCCGCCGACCTACGGCCAGTACCAGAACGAGCACACCAAGGCGTGGTCCGCCAAGATCGGCTCCTACGACGGCTTCGTCATGGTGACGCCCGAGTACAACCACTCCACCTCGGGTGTGCTGAAGAACGCCATCGACTACCTGTTCGCCGAGTGGAACCACAAGGCCTTCGGCATCGTGTCCTACGGGAGCGTCGGTGGTGCCCGGGCGGCGGAGCATCTGCGGCTGATCGGCGGCGAGCTCAAGCTCGCCGCCGTGCGCACCAACGTGGCCCTGTCACTGTTCACCGACTTCCAGGACTTCAGCAAGCTCGCGGCCGGCGAGCGCCAGGTGGCCGCCCTCACGACCATGCTCGATGAGGTGGTCGCCTGGAGCCGAGCCCTGGCTCCGCTCCGCCAGGCCGCCTGAACCCCGTGCCGGCCGGGGTCTTTCCGCACACGCCCCGGCCGGCACGGCGACCACCCGCCCGCGGACATCCGGTGCACCGGCATATCCCCGCACCGCCCATGTCGGCGTCGGCGGCGGCGTCGATCACTTCGGAGCGCCACAGAGCAGGAGGAACCATGAGCGTCGGCAGGATCGAACACCCACCATTCGAGCTGGGACTCAACTCGTTCGGAGAGGTCGCGACGGACGGCGGGCGCGTGCTCAGCGACGCCGAGACCGTGCGCCTGCTCGTGGAGGAGGCCCGGCTCGCCGAGGCGGTGGGGCTGGACGTCTTCAGCGTCGGCGAGCACTACCGGGACGGGCACAACGACTCCGCCACCCCGGTGCTCCTCGCCGCGATCGCCACCGCCACGCGGCGCATCAGGCTCGGCACGTCGGTGACCGTGCTGAGCACGAACGACCCGGTCCGGCTGTACCACGAGTTCTCCACCCTCGACGCGGTGTCCGGCGGCCGCGCCCAGATCGTGCTCGGCCGCGCCTCCGCGACGGAGTCGTTCTCGCTGTTCGGCTACGACCTGGCCGACTACGAGCGGCTGTTCGAGGAGAAGCTCGACCTCTTCCTGCGGCTCGAACGCGAGGAGCGGGTGACCTGGTCGGGGACGGTGAGATCGCCTCTCGCCGGGCAGCGGCTGCACCCCCGTATGCGGCCGGGAGGCATCCCCACCTGGATCGGCGTGGGCGGCAGCCCCGACTCCGTGGTGCGCGCCGCCCGCCACGGCCTGCCCCTCATGATGGCCGTCATCGGCGGACGGCCTGGGCGCTTCGCGAGGAACGTCGCGCTGTACCTCAAGGTGCTCGAGCGCTTCGGCCATGCCGAGCTGCCGATCGGCCAGCACTCGCTCGGCCTCGTCGCGGACACCGACGAGGAGGCCGTCGAGACCTGGTGGTCGTACTGGCAGCCCGTCGCCGCGGCGCTGGCGGCCGAGCGCGGCTTCTACGCGCCAAGCCGGGAGCGGTACGAAGCCGAGCTCGAGCACGGCGCGCTCCTCGTGGGATCGCCCGAGACGGTCGCCCGGAAGATCGTCCGGATGGCCCGCGACCTCCACCTGAGCCGCTTCGATCTCAAGTACGACATCATGCACCTTCCTCGCGACGCCCGTGCCCGCACGATCGAACTGCTCGGCCGCGAGGTCGCCCCGCGCGTACGCGAGCTGCTCGCCTCGGACACGGTCGGCTCCTGACGCCCGGTCCCTCATCACACCTCGAGGAAGAAACCCCAGATGAGCGACTTCCCCTCCGGGCAGGACGATGACGCCACCCGGCAGCGACGTGGAGCGACCATGAAACCCGGCGACGTTCGCACCATCGGCATCCTCGGCGCCGGCAAGGTCGGCACCGTCCTGGCCCGCCTCGCGGTCGCGGCCGGCTACCGCGTCCTGATCGCGGGCTCCGGCGAGGCCGCGCGGATCTCGTTGATCGTCGAGGTCGTCACGCCCGGCGCGACGGCGGTGACCGCGGCGCGGGCCGCGTCCGAGGCGGACGTCGCGGTGCTCGCCCTGCCACTCGGTAAGCATCGCGACGCCCCCGCCGGGGCGCTGCGGGGCAAGCTGGTGGTCGACGCGATGAACTACTGGTGGGAGATCGACGGGGTGCGCGACGACCTCACCGACCCGCGTACGTCCTCCAGCGAGATCGTCCAGGCGTTCCTTTCCGGAGCCCGGGTCGTCAAGGCCTTCAATCACCTGGGCTACCACGACCTCGAAGACGGCGCCCGTCCCGCCGGCGCCGCCGGCCGCAGCGCGATCGCCGTCGCCGGCGATGATCCGGCCGACGTCGAGGTCGTCGCCTCGATCGTGGACGCGCTCGGCTTCGACCCGGTGATCGCGGGCCCGCTCGCCGAGGGCGTCCGCCTGGAGCCGGGGACGGAGCCTTTCGGCGCGAACGTCGGCGCCGCCGAGCTGCGCGCCATGCTGGAACGTTTCCCGGAGTCGCCGCGCGGGCGCGAGGTGCTGCGCGCGCGGCGGGCACGTCCCCGGGTGGTGGAGCGATGGCATCCAGGCCTGAGTTGTGAATCTAAACTCAGGGGGTAGGGTGGACTCCCGGGCATCGATGCCGAGCCAACGGCTCGGGCGTGCCCGAGCCGGCCCGCATGGCTTGCCGCTCCGGCCGACATTCGGGGCATGACACGCGCACGATGAGGAAGAACTATGGAGATCAAGGGATCAGTCGCCCTGGTGACGGGCGGAAATCGCGGTATCGGCCGCGCGTTCGCCCGCACACTCGTCAATCACGGCGCGGCGAAGGTCTACGTCGGCGTCCGTGACCCGGCGAGCGTGCCGGATGCCGACGTCGTTCCTGTACGTCTGGACGTCACCGACGAGGAGAGCGTCGCGGCGGCCGCGGCCACCGCCGGCGACGTCTCCATTGTGATCAACAACGCGGGGGTCGGCAGTGCGAGCACCAAGCTGATGCAGGGTCCTTTCGACGGTGCTCGCCAGGCGATGGAGGTCAACTATTTCGGCACCTGGGCGGTGTCTCGGGCCTTCGCTCCCGTCCTGGCCCGCAACGGCGGGGGAGCCCTGGTCAACATGCTGTCGGTGGCGTCCTGGGTCGGTCAGCCGGAGTTCCCCGGGTATGTGGCTTCGAAGGCCGCGCAGTGGTCGCTGACGGACGCCCTGCGCAAGGCGCTGCGCGGGCAGGGAACACTGGTGGTCGGGGTGCATGCGGGTTTCGTGGACACGGATCTCAGCGCCTGGACCGATGCGCCGAAGATCAGCCCCGGCGTCGTGGCCGAGCTGACCATGGACGCTCTGATCCGTGACCGGTTCGAGGTCCTGGCCGACGAGCAGAGCCGCGCCGCCAAGGCCGCGCTGTCGGAGCCGGTCGGCGCGCCGCCCGGCCTCTGACGATCGGTTCCGGGTACGCGCGGACCTGCTTCTCATGGACCTGTTTGAGCTACTGGATCCGCGATGGCGGGACGGCGCCCTCTACGTGGATCTTGCGGGAGGCGATCCCCCGTTCGCGGGTCGCCGCTTTGTCCGCCCGCGAGTGGCCCATGTCGGCCCTGCTTTTTTCTGGGGGCGGCGCAGTGGAATTATCGTGCATGTGGATGACATGCATCATCCACATGCGCACAAAAGAGCATTTGACCTGGCTCTTCTTGACTCTTTAAATGATGAGAACAATTCTTGTTTGGGTATTTTCCATCATTTGCGGCAAGGAGCAGAAGCCATGTCACAGGCGTATGACCCCCGCCACACGGCCGTGCTTCTGGTCGACCCCTACAACGACTTCCTGTCAGAGGGCGGCAAGATCTGGCCGCGCGTGCAGCCCGTAGCGGAGCAGGTCGGACTGCTGGACCACCTGCGCTCCCTGATCGCATCCGCCCGAGAGGCGAGCATGCGTGTGATGATCGTTCCGCACCGTCGCTGGGAGCCTGGCGACTACGAGACATGGGATCACCCCAACCCCACCCAGCGCGCCATCATGGACCGGCACAGTTTCGCCCGCGGGACGTGGGGTGGGGAGTTCCACCCCGACTTTCAGCCGCAGCCCGGCGACATCGTGGCCCGGGAGCACTGGGCACAGAGCGGGTTCGCCAACACCGACCTGGACTTCCAGCTCAAGCAGCACGGCATCAGCCATGTCGTGCTCATCGGCCTGCTCGCCAACACCTGCATCGAGTCCACCGGCCGATTCGCCATGGAGCTCGGCTACCACGTCACGCTGGTGCGTGACGCCACCGCGGCGTTCCTCCCCGAGATGATGCGCGCCGCGCACGAGCTGAACGGCCCCACCTTCGCCCACGCCATCACCACCACGGACAAGCTCACCGCCGCGTTCGCGGGGACCCACGCGTGAGACTGGCGAGTCCGCCCTGGGGGAGTCCGTCGGCTGCGAAGGGTGCTTTCCATGCCTCTGCGTCACGTTGATGGATCTCCTCGTTCGGATTACACATCCGAGCACGGCGATGAGGCCGTGGGGGAGAAGGCCTTCATCAGGTACTCGCTGTCGCCTGTGAGAGCGCGGACGTAGCCACGAATGAACGTGCCCGGCCGGTTCTCTGAGATGTCGACGTGGGCTCGGACGGCCAGTCCAGGGCGTGGATCGGCTGCCGGGACTGTGAGTGGCGTCACGTTAATGGAGCTGCAACCGCTCTGCAAGTGCCGCAAATACGGTTATGTCCGTAAGTATCTGAGCCGCGCGATCGGGTTTGTCCAGTACAGGGGCATGGGCAAGCAGAGGGGGATCACGCGGCTCAGTGCTGCCGGGGCTGTCTCGCCTGGCTCAGCGCTCCGGGCGGACCAGGAGCGGCTCAGCGCTCCGGGCGGACCACGAACGGGTCGAGCAGCCCGGGGACCGCCCGCGCGGCCAGGTCGAGGCCGTCGCCGCGGCCCACGTCCACCACCTCGTAGTGGCCGCGCCCGGCCGCCGTCGTCGCGCTGACGGTCAGCAGGCCGGAACGGCGCTGGAAGTACGACTCCGTGAACGTCCATCCGGAGATGCCCCGGCGCTCGAGCGCCACCGTACGGCGAACCACGGCGCCGCGGCGGGTCACGAGGTGACGGACGCCCAGCGCGTGACCGAGGCTCGCCGCGCTCGTCACGGCCGCCCACAGCCCCGCCACCAGCACCGCGGCCGGGACCAGCCACACCCACGCCCGCACGTCCTGCCACGGGAGGGCCCACGAGGCGACCCCGGCCGCCACGGCCGTCAGCGCCGTGCCCACCACCGCGCGGCTCATCCGCCTGCGCCGCGCCGCCGGCGGATGCGGCACCATGACCGCCTCCGGCGCATGCCGGACGGACGGACGCGGTTCTCCCCGCCCGTGACGGGAGGCCGGATCCGACGCCATCCAGGTGGCCGGAGGTGGTTGCGTCCGGGCATGCGGGGCGTTGGGTGTGGGTTCCGTCCGCGGGTGTGCGGCGTTGGGTGTGGGTTCCGTCCGGGTGCGCGCGGTCGTCGGGGTCGGTTCCGTCCGGGCGTGGGGGGCCGCCGGAGTCGGCTCCAACCGCGCGTGCCCGGGGGCCGAGCGTGGATTCGTCGGCGGGTGTTGAGGCGTCGGGGCCGGCGGTGGTGACCCGGGTGTCAAGCCTGGTAGGGGAGCGCCGGCGATGGC